>JALZOK010000099.1 GCA_030857225.1 Actinomycetota bacterium | reverse complement strand
CTTCCTCCTGATTCTCGTGATCGTGCCGATCCAGTTCGTCCTGGCGTTCGGCATGGCGCTCCTGTTGAACGCGAAGCTCCGAGGCGCAGGCATCTTCCTCTACATCTTCCTGCTCCCGCTCGCGATTTCGGATCTCGCGGCAGGCATCGCGTGGTCGGCGATCTTCACCGAGCGCGGCTACCTCAACACCATTCTCGAAGGCGTCGGGGTCATCGACCAGCCTCACATCTTCCTCGACCCGACCTCGAGGACGCAGCAAGTCATGGCCGTGGCGACGGCGGAGATCTGGCGCTCAACGACGTTCATGATGGTCATTCTCTTCGCCGGGCTGCAGGCCATCCCAAGGGACTACGTCGAGGCCGCCGAGGTATTCGGCGCCGGATTCCTCCAGCGCGTGCGGCACGTGATCATGCCCATGCTCAAGCCTTCGATCCAGGTCGCGATCCTCCTTCGCCTGATCTTCGCCTTCGAGGTGTTCGCCGTCGTGATCGCCCTGACCGGGTCGGGAGCCACGGTGCTTGCGGCCGAGGCCTACAAGTGGCAGGCGACGAACCAGAACGAGCATGTGGCGGCGGCGTACTCCGTCGTCATCCTCGGCCTCTCCCTCGCCGCCGCAGCGGTCGTGCTGGTCGTATTGCGCACGCCCCGGGAACGAAGGCTTCGCTGATGGCTCTCCAACAAATCCGGATCGGCCGCGCGCTCGCCTACGTCGCGGCGCTGGCGGTTTCGGCCTTCATTCTCGCGCCGATCTACCTGATCACCATCTCGGCCTTCTCGACCTTCGACGCCATCTACGAGTATCCACGCCAGCTCGTCCCGCGAGACGTCTCGACCGACACGATGAGCCTCTTCCTCCATTCCGACGGCATCGTCGACTCGCTTCGACGGAGCGCTATCGTCGCCGCGATCACCATCGTGGTCTGCCTGGCTATCGGAACGCCCGCAGGCTACGCGCTCGCCCGATTCTCGTTCCGCGGGGCCGATCCCTTTCAGCTGGCGCTCGTGAGCACCCGCGCGTTCCCACTCATCATCATCGCGGTTCCGCTCGCGGTCACGTACCTCCGCGTGGGGATCGACGACACCGTCTACGGCGTCGCGATGGCACACATCGCGTTCACGCTCCCTCTCACCGTACTGGTGACGGCGAGCGTCTTCGCCGGAATCTCGTACGAGTTGGAGGAAGCTGCGATGACGCTGGGTTGCAACCGATTCTCGGCGTTCCGCCGGGTCGCCCTCCCGCTCGCCTTACCGGGCGTCGCCGCGTCGGCGATCTTCATCTTCGTCACGTCCTGGAACGAGGTGTTCGCCGCCGCAATCTTGACCTTCAGAAACCGCACGTTGCCGGCGCAACTGCTGGCCGCGTTGGATGCCTCTCCGCTCCCACACCGCCTCGCGGGTGGCTTCTTCCTGCTGGCGCCCGCATTGGTCGTCATCTTCTTCATCCGCAAGTACCTGCTCACGACGTGGGGGCGGGTCGCTCGATGACATATGTCCATCGCCCCGGATTGAACCGGGCCGGCTCAAGAGGGGCGCAAGAGAATGGCTGACATCCGTTTCGAGGGTGTGCACAAGACCTTCGGCAGCTTTGCCGCGGTGGACGGCGTCGACCTCGAGGTAAAGGACGGGGAGTTCATGGTGCTGCTCGGTCCGTCGGGGTGTGGAAAGACGACGCTGCTGCGCTGCTTGGCGGGACTCGAGCGGGTCGACGACGGGCGCGTCTACATCGGCGATCGAGATGCCACGGATCTTCCACCAAGGCGGCGACGCATAGCAATGGTGTTCCAGAGCTACGCGGTCTTTCCGCACATGAAGGTGTACGACAACATCGCCTTCGGGCTGCGTATGCAGAAGGAGAAGAAGCCCGTCATCGAGGAGCGCGTGCGCTCAGCCGCCGAGCTCTTGCACATCGAAGAGCTCCTCGACCGTTACTCGTCGCAGCTGTCCGGGGGACAGAGGCAGCGGGTGGCAGTCGCCCGCGCCATGGCGACGAAGGCGGAGGTGCTGCTGATGGACGAGCCGCTCTCCAACCTCGACGCTCTGCTCCGCCTGGAGATGCGAGCGGAGCTGAAGACGCTGCTCCAGAGCCTGGACGCGACGACGATCTACGTCACCCACGACCAGATCGAAGCCCTCAGCATGGGCGACCGGATCGCGGTCATGAACAAGGGCCGCATCGTCCAGCTCGGCAATCCGCTCGAGGTCTACGACAATCCGGCGGACACGTTCGTCGGTGGCTTCATCGGCACACCGCCGATGAACTTCCTCGAAGCGAAGGTATCGGGCTCAGGCGCCGCCTCGATCATCGAGGTCAGCGGGGGCTCGTTCGAGTTCCCGGGTGATGTGGCTGCGCTCGCGGGGCACAATCTCCTGCTCGGCATCCGCGCGGAGGCGATCGGAGTAGAAACCGCGACTGCAGAGGGACTGGTTCGTGCGAAGGTGATCGTGCTCGAGCCCCTCGGCTCGCACAACCTTCTGACGGTGCGCTGCGGCGCGGACATGTTGAAGGTTTCCATAAGCGCGAACCTCTTTCCGTTGGCCGACAGCGACGTGTGGCTGCGGCTCGAGCCTGCGCGTATCCGCTGGATGGACCGCGACACGGGGACGGCGATCCACACGGGCGCGGAGCAACTCGCCACAGAGACGGCCGTCGTAATCTCGTAGTGACCGCTGGCCGCTCTGGAGCGGATTGACTTCGGGTAGCTCCTCTGATTTGTTGTAGTCCGATAGCAAATCTGGTCGAGGGCAGAGAGGGAATCCGGAGGAGCGAACGACGTGTCTGATCTTCCCAGGGTCATCGTCGACCCGTCCTTCCGTTCGATGGACGACATCTTCTCGGCCGCCGATGCGAAGCGGCTGAGGGATCTCGTCGAGGTCGTGTGGGGGCGCGACGACCCCATGCCGCTCGAAAAGTTCATGGCTTCGCTGCCCGAGGCATTCGCCGTCATTTCAGCGGGCTGGAGGTACGGCGCCGTCTTGGACGATGCCCCGAACCTGCGGGCGATCCTGACTGTCTCGGGAGGATGGCCGCCCGAGCTCGACTACGCTCGCTGCTTCGAGCGCGGAATTCGGGTGCTCTCAGCGGCGCCGGCTTTCGCCGAGGCCGTCGCGGAGATGGCGCTTGCGCTTGCGCTTGCGTCCAGCCGCGACCTCGTCGCCGAGGATCGAGCGGTGCGGGCGGGGCAGGAGAGCTGGCTGAGCAGCGCGGGCACACTGGGAACCTTTCTTCTCTCCGGTAAGCGTGTCGGCTTCGTCGGCTTCGGGAACATCGGCCGGCGCTTGCGTGCGCTGATCGAGCCGTTCGGCTGCGAGCCCTGCGCCTACGACCCGTGGCTGACCGACGCCTACCTGAAAGACGAGCGGGTCGAGCCGGCGAGCCTAGAGCGATTGCTCGAGACCTCGCGCGTCATCTTCGTGCTCGCGACGCCGACAAGCGAGAACCGGGCGCTTCTCTCACGCGATCTGCTCGAGCTCGTGCAGCCCGATGCGGTGCTCGTCCTCGTGAGCCGGGCTCATGTGGTCGACTTCGAGGCGCTGACCGAGCTCGTCCTCGCCGGCCGCTTTCGCGCGGCGATCGACGTCTTCCCGTCAGAGCCGCTCGACCCGGCGCATCCGATCCGGACAGCGCCGGGAGTAGTGCTGTCGCCGCATCGAGCAGGGCTCGTGCAGGAGGCTCTCTGGGAGATCGGCGAGCGAGTCGTCGACGATCTCGAGGCGCTCGTCAAGGGACTGCCGCCGCGGCGAATGCAGGCGGCAGACCCGGAGCTCGCAACAAGATACGTACGCACGACGCAGCTCGTCCAGCGTCAGTGAGAGGATTCGTGACGCGACCAGGCGACACCGACCTCTCAGAGCATCGGCAGCTCGCGCAACCTCGTTTTCGTGAGGTTCTCGGGGTCGATCTCCCGGTGAAGCTCCAACCGTCGCAACCGACCCTTCTGCGCGACGCGATGCTCAAGATGATCGGTATCTGGCAGCAGCGAACGTTCCTCGGAGACCTCGAGGCGCAACACCTGGCAACGGGAATCATCCTGAGTCTCCTCCAGGAGCTCCACGGCGACGACGCGCCGACGGGCAGGCATTCGCACTCCCTGGAATGGGTCACGGACTACTTGTCCGCGCACATCGCCGAGCCGATCACCGTGGCCGAGATGGCCGCGCGAGCGCGGCTTTCTCAGCAGCGATTCGCCAGCGTCTTCCGCCAACGCTTCGGAATGCCGCCGCACCGATATCTCCTTCATCTCCGCGTCCAGCACGCCCAGGATCTCCTCATACGCACGGATCTGGCCCTCAAGGAGATCGCGGGCAGCTGCGGCTTCGCCGACGTTCACCACTTTTCGAAGGCTTTTCGGAGACTTTGCGGAGTTCCACCCGGCGCCTTTCGGGGACGAGCTCGCACTCAATCATCCGGCAGCGCACGCTGAGCAGCCCGAGGCGCACGAAGCGGTTGAAGCTTTGCTATAGATGAATGACAAATGATGGTCGGCGTCATGAGGAGCTCCGGTTCACAGCAGACTCGAGACTGAGCTCGACTACCGCCCTTCGTTCCCGGACGGCTATCGGCCGGGCATCGGCGTCGTCGGGTGCGGCGAAGTCGTCAGGACCGCCCATCTCCCCGGCTACAGGCGGTACGGGCAGCGCGTGGTTGGCGTCTACGACGTGCGGACGGAGGCGACAGATGGGGTGTGTGAGCAGTTTGGCGTCGAGAGGATCTTCGGAGACCTCGAAGAGCTCCTAAGCCACTCGGAGATCGAAGTCGTGGACGTCGCGACGCACCCCGACGTTCGACCGGCGCTCGTCCGGCAGGCGTTGGCAGCGGGCAAGCATGTGCTCGCGCAGAAGCCCTTCGCCCAGGATCTGCACACGGCTCGTGAGCTGGTCGAGGAAGGGGAGCGCCTAGGACTCTTGATCGCGGTAAACCAGAACGGCCGCTGGGCGCCCGCGTGGCGAGCGGCGATGCTGCTCATCGAGCAGGGTGCCATCGGCGACGTCGTCGCCGTCACCCATCTCTACCATCACAACTACAGCTTCACGATGGGCACGGTCTTCGACGAGATCGAGCATCTCGTGCTCTACGACTACTCGGTCCACTGGTTCGACATCACCCGCTGCTGGCTCGAAGGAAAGACGGTCACTGCGGTCCGGGCACGCGAGTATCGAACGCCGAACCAGCCGCCCGAGAGCAACGCGCCGTGGGGCGCTTGGGCGACGATCGACTACGAGGACGGTTCGAGCGCACTGATCCGGGGCGTCGGCTGCGCGGAAACGTCGAGACCGCGCAAGCTGTTCTGGATCCACGGCTCCGAGGGGACGATCAGCGGAGCCGTTCTCGGCTCGGGGCCCACTCCCGGAGAGGAGTTGCTCGAGCTCGAGCGCGACGGCAGGACCACGCGCTTGCAGCTTGACGGCTCCTGGCACACCAACGGGTTTGCGGGAACGATGGCCGAGCTCGTGTCGGCGATCGCGGAGAAGCGTGAGCCGTACAACTCGGCTCGCCACAACCTGCTCTCGCTCGAGCTGACCCTCGCCGCCTGCCTGTCGGCAGAGGACGACGGTCGCCCCGTCGCGCTCGAGCGGGAGCAGGCGCGTTCCAGAGCCGGCTCGTGAGGGCGGCGGTGATGGACGTGGTGATCGGGGGTCGCGACGACGACGAAGTGTTCGCCCGCGCAAAGCGTGCCGGCTTCGCGGGGGTCGAGGTCGTCGTGAGCAGGGACGACCTCGCTGGCTCCTCATCGGGCGGACGACTCGAACGGCTGCGCCGCGCTAAGCAGACTGCAGGGCTCGCGATTCCCGCGCTCGTGCTGGGCGAGCACAACGAGGTGGGTGGGATCGCCGATGCGAGCTCCGAGGCGTCGAGCCGCGCGCATGCCGATGTCCGACACGCGATTGCATGGGCGCGAGAGCTCGGAGCGGAGGTCATCCTCGTCCCGTTCTTCATGCGGGCGGAGCTTGTGAGCGACGCCGACGACGATCGCGCCGTGGCTGCGTTCCAGGCGCTCTGCCCGGAGGCTGCCGAGCAGGGAGTGAACCTGTGCTTAGAAGGATCGCTGGCCGCCGAACGCATTGCATCGCTCGCATCCCGCGTCGACTCCGACGCCTTCGGCTGCTACTTCGACCTCGCAAACCCCCTCGCGCACAAGGGTCTCGACGGACCGACCGAGATTCGCGCGCTGGGCGAGCTCATCACGCGCGTCCACGTCAAGGACACGCGCTTTCGGACGGGTGACTGCCGGCCGGGCACCGGTCGAGTCGACTTCGCCGAGAGCGCGCTCGCTCTCTCCGAAATCGGATACGACGGCTGGCTCACTCTCGAGACACCGCCTGCGCCCCCGCCGCTCGTATCGCGTGATCTGAGCTTCACGCGCTCGGCGTTCCTCGGGCTCGATGGGGCGCCTCACTGGCCGCGCTTCGGCGCGTTCTCGACCGAATTCGGCGAAGGTGAGTGGGAGCGGCTGACGGCGGAGTTTGATCGACTCGGGCTCGAGTCGGTGCTGCTCATGGGGCCGCTCCTCGACGGCTGTCTAGGGGATGTCAGTCGGGCCAAAGCCGGACGAGCTCGTCTGGAAGAGCGAGGCATCGGCGTCCCCGCGCTCGGCGGCTACCGCAATCTGGTCGCGCCCGACCCGGCGGTGCGGCGCGCGAATGTCGAGCACGTTCGCCGATGCCTTGAGATCGCTCCGGCATTCGGCTCCCATGTGGTGGCCACGGAGACGGGGACGATGAGCCCTCACGGGGACTGGATCGACACGCCCAAGAACTCGAGCGCGGAGGTGTGGAAGCTTCTCTACGACGCCCTCGAGACGCTTCTGCCCGTCGCGGAGGAACAGGGTGTGATCCTCGCCGTCGAGACGTATGTCGGCAACGTTCTAAAGACACAGGGCCAGCTGACCGGCTTGCTCGGTCGCTTCCCGACGCAGCATCTGCAGGTCGTATGCGACCCCTACAACTATCTATCGAGGGGCCTCATGCCTGTCCAGGAGCGCGCGACGAGCGAGCTACTCGATCAGTTCGAGCCTCGGTTCGTGCTCGCCCACCTCAAGGACGTCTCCCCGGACGGCGCTCAGGCAGGAACGCCGGAGTTCGGCACTGGCGCGTTCTCTCAGCGGCACTATCTCGAGTTTCTGCGCGCCCGCCGGCCGGATCTCGACCTGATCACAGAGCACATGCCGCTCGAGCATGTTCCGACCGTGCGTCGCCGGTTCCAGGAGCTGCTGACGCCGGTCGAGAGCCGCGACGCGTCAAGCGTTTCGTGACCCTCAAATTGACCGTCTGGGGTGAAGGGCTCGAGCAAGAGAAACCCGAGGCCAAGCGCATCTACCCGGACGGGATCCACGAGGCGATCGCCGATGGCCTTCGAGCTGAGCTCGGTAGCTCAGCCCTCGTCCGCACAGCCACCCTCGCTGCTCCCGAGCACGGGCTCTCGAGCGCGGAGCTGGAGGAGACGGACGTCCTCGCATGGTGGGGCCACCGTGCGCACGAAGACGTGAGCGACGCCGTCGCCGGCCGAGTCGCGCAGCAGGTGCTGGACGGCATGGGTCTCGTCGTCCTGCACTCGAGCCACCTCTCGAAGCCCTTTCTTCGCCTGATGGGGACGCGCTGCAGCCTCCGCTGGCGCAACGACGCCGAGCGCGAGGTCATCTGGACGGTCGCACCGTCGCATCCGATCGCCGAGGGGCTGCCGCCAGCGATCGTCATTCCCGAGCATGAGATGTACGGCGAGTACTTCGACATCCCTCCGCCGGACGAGCTCGTGTTCATCAGCTCGTTCGCGGGCGGCGAGGTGTTCCGGAGCGGCTGCTGCTGGACCCGCGGCAAGGGGCGCGTCTTCTACTTCAGCCCGGGCCACGAGACGTTTCCCGTCTACCATCAACCCGAGATCAAGCGCGTGCTTGCGAACGGCGCGCGCTGGGCGCGGCGTGGATCGTCGTCCGTGGACACCGCGTCATCTCCGAACTCACCTGCGGGCTGGTTCGAAACTCAACGGTAGAGCGAGCGGGCTCGCCGGCGGGATCTGACCGGCGAGGAGGTCGCGGCGCACGGTGAGGGGAGGGCTCCCGTAGACGGATCGAAAGCTGCGGGAGAAGTGGTTCGGACTGGAGAAGCCGGACAGTCTCCCGACCTCCTGGACGCTGAGGTTCGAGCGCGCGAGCAGAACCAGCGCTCGCTCCAGCCGCATCAAGCGCACCGTCTCCATGGGCGATCGACCAACCGACGCCGCGAACAGGCGGCAGAGATGCTCGGGAGCTGAGAATGACCGACCTTCCGATCGCCCGCATCGCCGTGGAGTGCGGAATCGGCAATCTCAGCCACTTCTACCGGCTCTTCAATGCCCGTTTCGGCGTCACGCCCCGCCGCTACCGACTAGATGATTGATCGGTAATTCACGGGCGCACCCGTGAGTACCAGGTAGGGACAAAAGAGACGGGTGTCGAAGGTCGGCGGTGTCAATGCTCCGTCGACCAGGAGGCCTACGTGCGCGCCGACCTCGACACCTTGTGTATCGCAGTCTATTGCGCTGCCTGCTCGCTCTTTCCTGCGCCGAGCACGCCGCGGCGGGGACGCCCGCAGCTGACCACCGACAACGAGCTGCTCTGCCT
>JALZOK010000098.1 GCA_030857225.1 Actinomycetota bacterium | reverse complement strand
GATGGGCACCGGGAAAGTCTGGAAGCGGCGCCGGATGCACGTTCACGACGCGCTCGGGGAAGTGTTCGAGAAACGGCAGCGTCAGGAGGTGCATGTACCCCGCGCAGACGACGAGCTCGGCACCCCGAGCCTGGAGCCACTCGGCCATGGCCCGGTCGCGGGTCTCTCGATTCGGGTAATCCTCGAGCGCGAAGACGGCCGCCGGCACGCCCGAGAAGTCGGCCCGAGCGAGCGCCTTCGCCCGCGGTGAGTTGGACGCGACGGCAACCACCGGAAGCCGAGCGTCGAGCAGCGCCTGCAGGTTCGTCCCCTCCCCGCTGACGAGAACCCCGATCACGCGCGCACGATCGTCCCGATGACCAGGGCATCGCCGGGATCGGGAACGACGGCGATGTACCCGACTCCGAGGTTGAAGACCCCTCGCAGCTCGTCCTCGTCCACGTGCCGGGCGAGCCACTCGAAGACGGGCGGACGCTCCCATGACGCCCAGTCCAGCTCTGCGCGCAGGCCTTCGGGCAGGACACGCGCGAGGTTGCCGAGGATGCCACCACCCGTGACGTGGGCGAGCCCGCGGACATCGGCTCGCTCCCGGAGCCCGCGCACGTCGTCGAGATAGAGCCGCGTGGGCGCGAGCAGATCCTCCCCGCCGTAGTCCTCGAGCCCGAGGATCCGGCGCACGAGCGTGAAGCCGTTCGCGTGGACGCCCGCGGAGGGCATTCCGACGACCGCGTCTCCCTCCTCGATCCGCGACCCGTCGATCAGCCGCTCCCGCCCGACGATCCCGACGCACGTTCCGGCGAAGTCGAGCTCGTCGTCGCGGTAGATGCCCGGGAGCTCGGCGGTCTCCCCGCCGATCAGCGCGCAACCCGCGTCGCGGCAGACCGCGGCCGCGCCCTCGACGAGCTCGGCCACCTGCTTGAGCTCGATCCGGTTGGCGGCGACGTAGTCGAGGAAGAAGAGCGGCTCCGCGCCGCAGGTCAGCACGTCGTTGATGCAGTGCGCCGCGAGATCGGCGCCGCAGGCGCGAAGCGCGCCGCGTGCACGCGCCAGCACGAGCTTCGTCCCGACAGAGTCCGTGGAGGCAGCCAGCAGTCGATCCTCGTCGAGCGGATGGAGACCCGCGAAGGCGCCGAACCCGGTCGCCCCCGTGGACTCGACGGCCGCGCGGAGCCGCTCGACCACAGCGCCGGCCTTCTCGATCGAGACCCCCGCGCCCGCGTAGGTCTGGCGCTCGCTCGCCACGATTCGAGTCTACGGTCCGTACAGTCTCGTTCGTGGACGAGCCGTCCCTGCTCACGAGCTGGACGCTCGACCCTCTTCAGCTCGCGCCGATCGCGCTGATCGCTATCGCCTACGGCGTGCGCGCGCGGACGCTTGCCCGACGCGGGCAGCCGGCGCCCGCCTGGCGCATCGGGCTCTTCGCGCTCGGCATCGTGCTTCTCCTCGCTGCGATCGCATCACCATTGGCTGCCGTGGCCGAGGGGGAGCTCTTCTCGTTCCACATGGGCCAGCACCTGTTGCTCGGCGACCTCGCCCCGCTCTGCCTGCTCGCCGGACTGACCGGGCCGCTGCTTCGACCCGTGCTCTCGCTTCCGGGGGTACTGCGGCTGCGCGTGCTCGCGAACCCACTTGTCGCGCTCCCCATCTGGGTGGCGAACCTCGCGCTCTGGCACCTGCCGGCTTTGTATGAGGCCGCAGTGGAGAACAGCGCCGTCCACGCCATCGAGCACATCGCCTTCTTCTCGTCCGGGGTCATCCTCTGGCTCCCGGTGCTCGAGACCCTCCCCGCCCCCGAGTGGTTCGGCACCGGCGCCAAGCTCGGCTACATCGTCGGCGTCCGGCTCGTCGGCACGCTGCTCGGGAACGTGTTCATCTGGGGCGAGCCGTTCTACGGGATCTACGAAGCCGGCGACGACTATCTCGGACTCTCGCCGGAGGCCGACCAGAGTCTCGCCGGCTCGCTCATGATGCTCGAAGGCTCACTCGTGACTGTCGTGGCAATGGCGTGGCTCTTCCTGCGCATGGCCCAGGAAGGCCAGGTTCGCCAAGAGCTGCTCGAGCGGGGCCACGACCCACGCATCGTGCGTCGCGCCGTCCGCTACCGCCGCTGGCACGAGTTGACCTAGACCGGAGCTTCTTCGAAGCGGAGCTTCTCGACTCTCTGCGGGACGCGCGTCGGGTAGTCGCGCGTGAAGCAGGCGCGGCAGACCGCATCCTCGGGAAGCGTCGTCGCGGCCTGCATGCCCTCGACCGAGAGGTAGTGCAGCGAAGTGGCGCCGACCAGCGAGCGCATCTCCTCGACCGAGCGGTGGGCGGCGGCAAGCTCGTCCTCGTCGGCCATGTCGATCCCGTAGAAGCACGGAGAGACGACGGGCGGCGACGAGATCCGCACGTGGATCTCCGCTGCTCCCGCATCTACGAGCATCGCGACCAGCTGGCGCATCGTCGAGCCGCGCACGATCGAGTCGTCGACGACCACGATCCGCTGTCCCTCGACCTCGCTCAGCGGGTTGAACTTCATCCGGATGCCCTGCTCCCGCATCGCCTGATCGGGCTGGATGAACGTGCGCGCGACGTAACGGTTCTTGATCAGACCCTCGTTGAAAGGAATCCCGGAGGCGTTAGAGAACCCGATGGCGGCGGGCGTGCCGGAGTCGGGAATGCCGATGACGAGGTCGGCCTCGGCGGGAGCCTCGGCGGCGAGTCGCTCTCCCATGCGGACGCGCGCGCCGTGCACCTCGACGCCGCCCACCTGCGAATCGGGGCGGGCAAAGTACACGTGCTCGAAGATGCAGAGAGCGTTTCGTCCGGCCGGGAGTGCCTGCGCTGCGTGCACGCCGGCTTCGTCGACCCACACGATCTCGCCGGGACGCACGTCTCGCACCACCTCCGCGCCGATCAGGTCGAGCGCGCAGGTCTCGGAGGCGACGACCCAGTCCTCTCCGATCTGCCCGAGCGTGAGCGGGCGAAATCCGAAGGGATCGCGGAAGGCAACGAGCGTGTCGTCGACCAGAGCCGTGACCGAGTAGGCACCTTCGAGCCGGCTCATGGTGTTCCCGACCGCCTCGGACAGCGGCGCGGGGTCGCGGGCGATGAGCGCCGCGATCACCTCCGAGTCGGAGCCCGAGCCGAGCTTGACGCCGTCCTCCACCAGCTCCGCGCGCAACTCCTCGACGTTGACGAGGTTGCCGTTGTGTCCGAGGGCGATGGTGCGCGCGCGCCCGTGATGAACGAGCGGCTGCGCGTTCGCCCACCGGTTCGCGCCGGTCGTCGAGTAGCGCGTGTGTCCGATCGCGACCTCACCCGGCAACGCTTGCAGCTGCTGCTCGTTGAAGACCTGCGCGACGAGGCCCATGTCGCGGACGACGGTCAGCCGGCCGTTGTCGGAGACCGCGATCCCAGCGGATTCCTGACCGCGGTGCTGGAGCGCGAACAGGCCGAAGTACGCGAGACGCGCCACGTCTCTGTCCTTCGAGCGGATGCCGAAGACGCCGCACATCAGAGATCCCCCTCGAAGGCGCTACGCAGGAGTGCGAGCTCCACTCCCAGCAGGGTACCGCCCCCTGCCACGCCGATGCCGCTCACGGGTACTCCCAGGTCGGCCCCGAGCGCGCGCACCTCGTCCCTCAACTCCGGCGCACATGCGAGCACGGCCCGCCCGCTGACCCCGCCGAAGAGCGCGAGCGGATCGTCGTCGAGCGTGAGCTCGGCGCCCAACCCGGAGAAGATCGCGGCCTCCGCGAGGCACACGGCCAGCCCGCCCTCGGCCGAGTCGTGGACGAGCGAGCAGAGCGGCGCGGCTCGCCAGAGGAAGGAGACGAGTCGTGCCTCGGCGTCGAGGTCGAGCGGCCCGGGAGCACCACTGACCTCACCGAAGAGCGCCTGGTACTCCGAGCCTGCGAGCGAAAGCGGCGAGGCCCCGGCGAGGAGCACCGAGTCGCCGTCACGCCACCCTTTCGGAACGAGCCGCACGTCCGGCACGAGACCGACCGCGCCGACGACCGGCGTCGGGTGGATCGCGCGCCCGTTCGTCTCGTTGTAGAGCGAGACATTGCCCGAGACGATCGAGAGCCCGAGCGCATCGCAAGCCGCGGCCATGCCGTTGATCGCCTCCGCGAGCTCCCACCCGATCTCGGGCTTCTCCGGATTTCCGAAGTTGAGGCAATCGGTGAGGCCGAGCGGCTCGCCGCCGGCAGACGCGACGTTCCGCGCGGCCTCGAGGATCGCGAGCGCGCCGCCGACGAAGGGGTCGAGCCGGGCGATCCGGCCCTGGCCGTCGAGCGAGAGCGCGAGGCCGCGGAGCGACGGGCGCAAACGCATCACTGCCGCATCGAGCCCGGGCCGGCGCACGGTACGCGAGCCGACGAGCTGGTCGTAGCGGCGGAAGACGAACTCGCGGCTGCGGAGGCCGGGCGAGGCGAGCAGGGTGGGAAGGGCTTCCGCGACTCCAGGCGGCGCCGCAATCGCGTGCTCGGGTGTCGCAGGGCGGCGCTCGAAGACGATGTCGTAGCGCGGGCAGTCCTCGGTCAGGAAGCGTGCGGGAATCTCACCCACCAGATCGTCCTGCCAGAAGGCGCGGAGCTCGCCGCTCGTCGTCACCTCGCCGATCAGGGCGTGGCCGAGCTCCCAGCGGTCGAGCACCTCTCGGACGGCGTCGACCATCTGCGGCCGCACGATCGCGACCATGCGTTCCTGGCTCTCGGAGATCATCACCTCCCACGGCTCCATGCCCTCCTCCCGCTGCGGAACGCGGTCGAGATGGACGTCGATGCCGTAGTCGGCGGCCATCTCCGAGAGCGCCGAGGCGATCCCCGCCGCGCCGCAGTCCTGCAGCGACTCGACGAGGCCGGCCTGCACGAGCTCGACGGAGGCCTCGATCAGCTTCTTCCCGGTGAAAGGGTCGCCGATCTGGACCGAGGGCCGCTTCTCGGACGAGCTCTCGTCGAGCTCCTGACTCGCGAGCACCGAGGCGCCTCCGATCCCGTCCCGGCCGGTCGTCGCTCCGTAGAGGACGATCTGCAGTCCGCTTCCGGTGGCCTTCGCGCGCATGACGCGCTCGACCGGGAGCAGCCCCACGCACATCGCGTTGACCAGGCAGTTGTTGCGGTACGCCTCGTCGAACACGACCTCGCCGCCGACGGTCGGCACGCCGACGGAGTTCCCGTACGCGGAGATGCCTCCGACCGCGCGCGAGAACTCGTGTCCCGGCTCCGCGAAACGCAGGCTGTCGAGAAGAGCCACCGGTCGCGCGCCCATGGCGATGATGTCGCGAAGGATCCCACCCACCCCAGTCGCGGCGCCCTGGAACGGCTCGACCGCGGAGGGATGGTTGTGGCTCTCGACCTTGAAGACGACCGCGAGCCCGTCGCCGAGGTCGAGGACTCCCGCGTTCTCGCCCGGCCCCTGCAACACGCGCTCCCCCGCGCTCGGCAAACGCTTCAGGAGCAGCGCCGAGTGCTTGTAGCCGCAATGCTCGGACCAGAGCAGCGAGAAGACCGCCAGCTCGAAATCGTTGGGGTCGCGCGCGAGCAGTGAGCAGATGCGGTCGTGCTCCCCGTCGGTGAGGCCGAGGGCGCGATGGAGAGGCTGTTGCGCCACGCTGCTCAGGGGCACCCAGTCTAGCCTCGGCCGGAGACGGCCCTCGCGTAGCCTGAATGCGTGAGCCGCTACTGGCCCATGGTGTTCATGCTGGCGGCGAGCTGGGGCGTGTCGTACGTCTTCATCAAGGTCGCCGTCGAGGACATCGAGCCCGCCCCGATGATGGCGACGCGGGCGCTCCTGGCCGGTCTCCTGCTGTTCACCTATCTGGCCGTGACGATGGGATCGCGTCGCGCGGCTCGGGCGCTGCGCACGCACTGGCGCCCGGCGGTCGTGCTCGGCGCGCTGAACGCGGCCGTCCCGTTCTGGCTCGTCGCCTGGGGCGAGAAGCACATCGACTCGAGCATCGCGGGCATCGCGCAAGCGACCGTGGCCATCTTCACCTTCCTCCTCGCCGCGCGCTTCCTGCCTCACGAATCCGTCGGACTGACGCGCATTCTCGGAGTCGCGGTCGGATTCGTCGGGGTCGCCGTGCTGGCCGGATTCGACCCCGCGGGAGGCTGGATCGCGGTCGCGGGCACTCTCGCGGTCGTCCTCTCGTCGCTCAGCTACGCGGCGTCCGGGGTGTACGGACAGCTCCGCGTGCAAACCGTGCCCGGCGCCGTGCTGGCAACCGGCTCGATGCTGGCCGGAGGGCTCATCCTCCTGCCGCTTGCCCTCTTCCAGCTCCCCACGCACGTCCCGGGCGCCGAGGCGATCGGCTCGCTGCTCGCCCTGACGATCCTGGGCACGACGTTCGCGCAACTGCTGCTGTTCAGACTTCTCCGGCTGTACGGCTCCCGGCGAGTTTCCCTGGTCACCTATCTGATCCCCGGATTCGCCCTCTTCTACGGCGCGGTGCTCCTCGACGAGCCGATCACGGTGGCGGCTCTTGGCGGACTGGTGCTGATCCTGGGCGGCGTAGCCCTCGCGTCCGGCCAACAGATCCTGCAGTCGCGAGCCGACGCGCGGGAGGAGCCGGCGTGCCGGTAGCGATCAGACGGGCGCGTCGGGACGACGTCGACTTCCTCGTCGAGCTGGTCACGCATGAGGACGTCGAGCCGTTTCTGGCCGTGGTTGGATCGAAGGACCGGAGCGAGATCCTCGCCGACGTCGAGCGCTCGGAACGAGAGCCTGACCTGTACGGCGTCTTCGTCATCGACGTGGAAGGCGAGCGCGCAGGGACGATGCGCTTCGAGCTCACGAACCGCCGCAGCCGGATCGCCCACCTCGGCGGACTCGCAGTCCACCCGAACTTTCGCGGCGGGAGGGTTGCAGACGAGGCGGCCCGGCTCTTCCAGCGGTACCTCTTCGACGACCTCGGGCTGCACCGGCTCGAGATGGAGATCTACGGGTTCAACGAACGGGCGATGGCGCATGCCGAACGATCCGGGTTCATCCACGAGGGCGTGCGCAGGAAAGCCTTCTGGAGAAACGAGCAGTGGGTGAACGGTGTGCGCTACGGATTGGTCGTCGACGATCTCGCGGAAGAGTCGTCGTCCGACGAGGCCGTCTGAGCCACCACGAGCGCGGCGCGAATCCATTGCGAGTCGGGCCAGCCCTGCAGTCCGAGGGCGCTGCGGTACACGCGATCTCCGAGATTGACCTCCCTCGACCCGTTCGTGCCCGGCTCGACGTCGAGTCCGTTGACGCGAACGGTCGGCGATCCCAGAAATCCCCGCTTCTTCGCCTCGGCATGGCTCGTGATCTCGATCACGGTGACATCGGCGGCGATATCGAGCTCGTCGATCACGCGCTCGACAACGATGCGTGCCATGCCGCGGCACTGGCAGTCCCTGCGAGCGAGTATCTCGACGCGGACCGGGCGCCCAGCCTCGGTCGTCATAGCGGCTCCCCTCCCCAGGTGAGCTCGAACGTTCCTTCCCTGCCTGACGCTACGCCGCTTGGGGGGAACTGCAATCCCTCGATCGAGGGATGATCCCTCGAACGAGGGATACGCGATCAGGGCACGCATGGTCGAGTCGCGGATCCAATGGCTCGAGTGGGCAGTAGACCAACGATCTAGGATCCAGCCATGGCTGACTTCCTGCACACCATGGTTCGGATCACCGATCCGGAGAAGAGCCGTTCGTTCTACGAGGCGCTCGGCTTCGAGTTCTCGAACGACATGGACATCGTCCGCGACGGCCAGCTCGAGGCGACGAACTACTTCTTCTCGATCGGCGGCCACGAGAACGTCCTCGAGCTGACGTTCAACCACGACGGTCGCAACTACGAGCTCGGCACTGCCTACGGTCACATCGCGATCGGCGTGGACGACCTCGACGGCACGCTTGCGACGTTGTCCGCCGAGCACGGGATCGAGCCCGAGCGCCCGCCCTACCGGGTGCGCGAGGGCGGCTCGCAGATCTGCTTCGTCCGCGACCCGGATAGATAGCTAACAACGTTGATTCGCGACAGACGCTCGTCAGCGCTCGCGCCGACGGTAGTGATGTCCACCCTCACATACTCAGCTCGCACCCGGAAGTCCTGTACCACGCAATAGTTCAGCCCGCACGTACCTCCCTCACATGAAACCCTCACATGAGGGATAGACGCGGAGCCCGACATCACGTCTGTCTGCGCACGGTCACTGCGGGTAGTCCCTCATTCCCTCAATCCCTCAGTCCTCGGGTCGGAAGCGGCTTGCGTGCAGGGAAAGCGCCGGCTCGTGCGTCCCTCAGTTGAATCCCTCAATTAGATGCGGCAGACCTCGTCAGCGGGCGCCGGCGAAAGCGGCCGGATTCTGACCGCTGCGCTTCAAGGGCGCGTTTGGAGAGCGCAGTCTGCGTCGCATGACCCGCACGAGACGACGGCCGCGCGATCTGTCGCCTCGAACGGGGCGCTGAGCACTGTCGCGCTTCCGCCACCGTGCGACAACAGCGCGCATCGACAGATCGCTGGCAGCCACTCGCGAGCCAACTAGCGCGTGTAGACGTTCGACCCCGTCCCGCCCAGGAGGTAGCCGTGCCACAGCAGGATGCGCACAGGCGCATCCTGCTTCACCGGCCTACGTGAGATGG
>JALZOK010000002.1:38050-140418 GCA_030857225.1 Actinomycetota bacterium | reverse complement strand
GCGCTATCGAGGCCCAGCGCATGTTTGCAACGCATACGTGGCCCGACGGTGTCGATGTGCGCGTGCGGATGGGGTTGCACTCCGGGGAGCCGCGTGCGTCCGGCGAGCGCTATGTGGGTGTCGGCGTCCACAATCCGGGGGACGATGGTAGAACGAGCCGGTGGCCGGTCGTGCGCTAGGCGCCTCCGTGGGCGCACGGCTACGAGCGCTCACCGTCCCGCACCGGCAGCCTGAGCCGCTTCAGCGCCAGCGCATTGACCGCGACCAGAACGCTCGAGCCGGACATCGAGATCGCCGCGATCTCGGGCCGGAGCGTGAGGCCCCAGGGCTCGAAGACGCCGGCTGCGATCGGCAGCGCAAGCGAGTTGTAGCCGATCGCCCAGGCGAGGTTCTGGCGCATCTTGCCGACGGTGCCGCGGCCGATAGCAATCGCGATCGCGACGTCGAGCGGGTCGGAGCGCATGAGCACGACGTCGGCCGTCTCGATAGCGACATCGGTGCCGGCGCCGATCGCGATCCCGACGTCGGCGCGGGCGAGCGCGGGCGCGTCGTTGACGCCGTCTCCAACCATCGCGACCTTGCGCCCCTCGGCCTGGAGCTCGGCCACCTTGGCCGCCTTGTCGGCCGGGAGCACCTCGGCGAGCACCTCCTCGATCCCGAGCGCGGCTGCGATCCGCTCCGCCGTCTGGCGGTTGTCGCCGGTGAGCATGACCGGGCGGATCCCGAGATCCTTGAGCGCGGCGATCGCTTCGGCCGCGGTCTCGCGTGCCGCGTCGGCGATCGCGATCAGACCGACGAGCGAGCCGTCGATTGCGACGTGAACGACCGTCTGGCCGGCCGCGGCCAGCTCGTCGGCGCGGGCGGCGAGACCGCCTAGGGAGATGCCTTCGCGCTCGAGCAGGCGGCGGTTCCCGACCAGCACCGCCCGGCCGTCGACTGTGGCGATCGCGCCGTGCCCCTCGACCGCCTCGAACCCCGTGGCGCGAACGGCGTCGACGCCTCGCTGGTCGGCGGCCTTGACGATCGCTTCCGCCAGCGGATGCTCGCTCTCGCGCTCGACGGCCGCCACGAGGCGGAACAGCTCCTGCTCGTCGACGCCGTCGGAGACGAGCTCGACGACGTCCGGCTCCCCGCGGGTGAGCGTCCCGGTCTTGTCGAGCACGACCGTGTCCAGACGCGCGGACTGCTCGATCGCGATTGCGTGCTTGAAGAGGATCCCGCGCCGCGCGCCGAGGCCGGTGCCGACCATGATCGCTGTCGGGGTCGCCAGCCCGAGCGCGTCCGGGCAGGTGATCACGACGACGGTGATCGCGAAGACGAGTGCGTCGAGCACGGGGCGGTCGAGGACGCCCCACCAGACGAGGAACGTCCCGAAGCCGCCCACCAGCGCGACGAGGACGAGCCAGAAGGCGGCGCGGTCGGCCAGCCGCTGCGCCGGTGCCTTCGAGTTCTGCGCCTCCTGGACGAGCTTGACGATCTGCGCGAGCGCCGTATCCGAGCCGACCGCGGTCGCGCGTGCTCGCAGCGTCCCCTGCTTGTTGATCGTCGCGCCGATCAGCGTGTCACCCGGCGTTTTCGTCACCGGCATCGACTCGCCCGTGACCATCGACTCGTCGACCGCGCTCTCACCTTCCATCACCTCGGCGTCGACCGCCACCTTCGAGCCGGGCCGGATCAGGAGCAGGTCGCCGACGATGACCTCGGCCGTGGGAATCTCCAGCTCGTTGCCGTCGCGAATCACGACCGCCTTCGGCGGCGCCAGATCGAGGAGCGCTCGGATGGCGTCGTTGGCGCCGCCGCGTGCCCGCATCTCGAACCAGTGTCCGAGCAGGACGAATCCCGCGAGGAACGCAACCGCTTCGTAGAAGACCTCGCCCTCGATCCAGAAGGTGGCTGCGACCGAGTAGACCCAACCGGTGCCGATCGCGACGGCGACGAGCACCATCATGTCCAGCGTCCTGGCGCGCAGCGCCTTCACGGCGCCCACGAAGAAGATCGAGGACGAGTAGAAGATCACCGGCAGGCTGAGGAAGAACGACCAGAGCTCGTCGCCGATCCCGAAGGGGGTCGGCGGTGTCGAGCCGAAGAGAGTGTCGCCCAGCGGCGACCAGACCGCGATCGGGATCGCGACCGCGACCGCCACGAGGAAGCGGTTGCGCATGTCGCGCACCATCTCGTCCATCGACATTCCGGCATGGCCACCGTGGCCGCCCCCGTGAGCGTCGTCGGCGCGCGCGGCGGCGGCATGGTCGTGTCCCTCGGCGCCCTCGCGCGCAAGCGGGTCGCACACGTGGCCGGGCACGGAGCGGCCGGCACAGTGGTAGCCGCAGTCCTCGACCCACTGCCTGAGCTGCTCGATCGAGGTCGCCGACGGGTCGTACTCGACGGTCGCCGTCTGCGCGACCGGGTTCGCCTCGACGGCCGCAACGCCGGGCTGCGCTGCGAGCGCGCGCTCGACGACCGCCTTCTCGGACGCATAGTGCAGCCCGCCGACATGGAGCACGGCCCTCGTCAGCTGGTTTGCCGCGCTCGCGGTGGCCGTCGTGCGAGTTGAGTTGTCGGTACTTGTCGTCACGGTGCTCTCCATACGATTGCACAGGCTCGATTTGGAGCGTTTGCTGCCCTTCTGCTACCCAGACGCTGCGCGCTCGAGTCGAGGGCATAGCCGGCGCAGCCATGCTTCGACGACCTCTCCCGGGCCGTCATGGTCGGCGGGACCGCCGCGGACGCAGCCCGCTGGGAGTCGTCGCGGCGGCCTCCGGGGAGAGCACGCTCGCCCACGCCAGCGGCCTCTTGCCCGACGTCGCATCGAGGTGCTCCTCCGTGTCAGCCGTCGGAATGCAGCGAGTCGCCCTGCGCGCCTAGAACCAGGTCGCGTTCCGCTTCCGGCACGTGGTCGCGTAGCACCGGCGCCAGCGCCTCCACGAACGTGACTCCGCTCGACGAGTGCAGCTCGTGCTCGATCCCCGGGTTCACCACGACGACGTCGTCCGCGACGAGCTCGCGCGTCTCGTCGCCGATCGTCATCGTGACGTCGCCTTCGATGATCCACATCACCTGCTCCGCGGTCTCGTGCGAGTGCCGCCGCACCGTCGTCCCCGGCTCGTACATCACATGGCAGAGCAGCACCTGCTCTCCGCCGATCGCGCGGAGCCCCACACCCGGAAAGAGAGTGTGCGGCTCCACGCCGTTCCACGTGCGAAACGGCGAGCTCAGGCAGGCACCTCGAAGCGCATCCCGCCGCCCGAGATCGCATTCACCGACAGCTCTTCGTCGAAGATCACCGTCTTGCCCTTGCGGGTCGGCTCGGCCTTCGCGTCCAGCGCACGCAGCACCCGCTCGGGCGTGATCGGGAGCTCCGTTACCCAGACGCCGATCGCGTCGTAGACCGCCGCGGCGATCGCCGGTGGCTGCGGGTTGTTCGCCATCTCGCCGATCCCCTTCGCGCCGTACGGGCCGCCCGCCGACGGGTTTTCGATGATCAGCGTGTCGACCTGCGGGAGGTCTTCCATGCCTGGCGCGAGATACGCGCCGAACTGTCCGCCCCGGTTCTCGACGCTCGGGTAGTAGGGGTAACAGTTCTCGAGCACGCCGAGCCCAAGCCCCTGGACGGCGCCGCCTTCGATCTGCCCCTCGACGAGCGTCGGGTTGATCGCCTTGCCGACGTCGTAGCACTGGACGAGGCGCGTCACGCGCACGTCACCGGTCTCGTCGTTCACCTCGACCTCCGCCGCACACGCCGCGTAGGAGATCGCCGCGTGGGGCGGGATCTCGACGCGACCCGTCTCGGGATCGACGATCGGCGCGTAGGGGTTCAGGTGGGCGCCGGTGCCGGTGATGAGCTCGCCGTGCGTCCACGTTGCCGCGACGGCGACGTCCGGAACTGAGATCTTCTTCTGCGGCGCGCCTTTCGCGATCACCTCGCCGTCGATTACCTCGAGGTCCGACGGATCGATCTCGAGCTCCTTGCCGGCGATCTCGAGCAGCTTCGTGCGTGCGCTCTCGGCAGCCTTCTTCACCGCCATGCCCGCGACGAACGTCGCCCGCGACGCGAACGTCCCCGTACACACCGGGGACGAGTCGGTATTCGAGTTGTCGTAGGTGACCCAGTCGTAGGGGACGCCGAGCGTGTCGGCGACGATCTGCGACTGGATCGTCTTCGACCCGTTGCCGATGTCCGACGTACCCGAGAAGACGTCGACCCGCCCGTCCGGCTTCATCTTGATCCAGGCCTGCGACGGATCGCCGTTCTGGTTCATCCCGGTCGGGTACTCGATCGCGGAGATCCCGCGTCCTGAGTGCTTGGCCATTTAGTGATCCTCCGGGTTTCCGAGCTGGGCTACCAAATGCTCGGGCAGCCACTCGGCCGAGCGGGGCTCGCTCGACATCATGCGGTAATCCGCAGGGAGCTCGTGCCCGAGCTCGTCAGCCACCGCAAGGATGGTGGGAACGGTCGAGGGATCGGTGTAGACGACCCCGTTCGGCGACGTGTCGCCTATCCGGTTCGCGTTCTTGAGCCGGATCTCGAACGGATCGATGCCCAGCTCCTTGGCGATGCGGCTCATGTGCGTCTCGGCCGCGAACGAGACGGAGGTGACTCCGAAGCCACGCATGGCGGTCGTCGGCACGCGGTTCGTGTAGACGACGTAGCCGTCGAACTCGAGGTGCGGGATGGTGTACGCGCCCGTGTGGTGGAAGCTGTGCTTCGTCAGGCCGTACGGGGAGAAGCGCGAGTAGGCGCCGGAGTCGTGGAGCGTCAGCATCTTGCGGCCGAGGATCCAGCCGTCCTTGGTCACGGCGTCCGCGATCTCCATGTGCCACGGCGCCCGCGTGGACGAGCAGAGGAACTCCTCCTCGCGCGTCCAGCGCCACTTCACCGGCTTCCCGCACTTGAGCGACAGCAACGCGCACATCGTCTCGGTGGCGGTGTCGACCTTGCCGCCGAAGCCGCCGCCGACGGTTCCGCCGACGAACTTCAAGCGGTTCAGCGGCACCTGCAGATGGGCCGCCACGACGCCCATCGAGAAGTAGAGCGCCTGCGTGCAGGAGTAGATGGTGAGCCGGCCGTCGGCCTCGGGAACGACCTGACACACCTGCGTCTCGACGGGCGCATGCTCGATCGCCGCGGGCCGGTAGACGCCCTGCACGATCACATCGGCTTTGTCGAACGCCTCCTGGATCGAGCCCTTGCGGATCTGGCGGCGATCCATCTCGCCTTCGAAGTGCGGGTACCAGTTGCCCCACTCGTGGACGACCGGAGCGTCGGAGTCGAAAGCTTTACGGACGTCGAAGAGCGCGGGCTTCTCGGCGAGCTCGAGCTCGATCGCGTCGACGGCGGCCTGCGCGACGATCTCGTCGTCGGCCGCGACGATCGCAATCGGCTGTCCCTTGTAACGAACCTCGTCCTTTGCGAGCAGCGGCTCGTCCGCAGGGATTCCGAGCGCGGAGAGGTGCCCGTACTCGAGAAGCGGGACGTCCTCCCAGGTGATGATCGCGCGGACGCCCTCCATGGCCTCTGCCTTGGAGACGTCGAGACGCTTGATGTCTGCGTTGTGAGCCGGCGAGCGAAGCGCCTTGACCCACAGCGTGCCGGGCACTCGCACGTCGTCGACGAATGTCGTCCGGCCGGTGACGTGGGCTATGCCGTCGTAGCGGGGGAGTCGTGCGCCGACGGCCTTCATGCCGGTGCCCCTGGGACCTCGACGGGCGCCTCTTCGCCCGGTTGCGGGAGCCAGCGCTGGTTCGCGGTGATCTCTCCGCCTGCCGCGGCGGAGACGGCGTCGATGATCTTCACGTAGCCGGTGCAGCGGCAGATGTGGCCGGCGAGAGCGTCCTGAATCGACTCGCGCTCGGAACCGCCGCCTCCTTCGAGATATGCGTGCGCGGCGAGCACCATCCCCGATGTACAGAAGCCGCACTGGGCTGCATAGCGCTCGTGGAACGCGGTCTGGATCGGGGACAGCTCCTCGGGCGAGCCGAGCCCTTCGAGCGTCGTAATCTCGGCGCCGTCGAGCGCGGCCGCTGGCAGCAGGCAGGATCGCCGGGGCTCACCGCTCACGAGAACAGTGCAGGCGCCGCAGCCGCCCTGCTGGCAGCCGGCCTTCGGGCTCGTGATCCCGAGCTCGTCGCGGAGCACGTACAAGAGCGGCGTCAGAGGAGCGCTGACGATCTCGTGGTCGACGCCGTTGACGTTGAGTTTCATGCGGCCTCCTGAAGCTCGCTGAGCGCCCGGCGAATCAGCACGGGCAGCGTTCGCTCGCGGTACCACGCCGACGCGAGCGCGTCGTCCGCGAACGTCACGTCTTGCACCGCGGCATCGCCCGCGGCGGCTGGGTCGTCTGCTTTCGCCTCGGCCGCGGGGAGCCGAACTGCTGGCCCTTCGACGCCGGCGACGGCGATGCGGACCGCGCCGTCGCTCGTGCGGGCGACGCACACGGTGAGGGCGGAGTAGTCGTGGGTGTGGGGACGGTCGAGCCGGGCGAACCCACCGGCGGAGGGCTCCTCGAAACTGATGTCGAGCACGAGCCTGCCGTCCTTGTCGGCGAGGAACTTCTCGACGGAGTCGGTTCGCTCGCCGCCCGCGCCAGCAGACCGGATCTGCGCGTCGAGGGCAAGGAACGCCGCTTGCAGGTCGCCGCGCGGAGCATCGCGTCCAACGGGAGCGCAGAGATTTCCGCCCACGGTTGCCTGGGCGCGGATCTCGCGGTCGGCGACGTTCGCCGCGCACGGGCCGAGCGGCGCAGCCAGCTCGACCAGGTCTTGAACCGAGGTCATCGCGCCGATCGTCGTGCGCGAGCCTTCACGCGCAACTCCCGTCAGCCCCGCGTGCCCGAGCATGAGCACACGCTGCGGCTTCAGATAGCCGTACGTCATCTCCGGAACAACGATTGTGCCTCCCGCCAAGATGGTCATCTTCACGCCGTCTCCGAACGCAGCGATTGCCTCCTCCTCCGAGGCCGGGTGCAACACCTCCGCCCCCGCTCCGAGTGCCACCGTCGCTATCGCCATAGACACCCCCGCATCGCGATTGACCCGTGCGTGTCGAGTCTAAACGCCTCGGGGTGTGTGAGGTACAGGTGATCGATCCTCGATCAGATGCGCGTCTCGGAAGGGCCGGTGTACGCTCCGGCTGTGAGTTTCCGCACCATCGACGAGCTCGAAGAAGCGCTCCGCGGAGCCGACTATCTCCCCGACCGCGGCCTCGCTACGGCGCTCTTCCTGTCGCTCGCGCTGGAGAAGCCGCTATTGCTTGAGGGCGAGGCGGGAGTCGGGAAGACCGAGGCCGCGAAGGCGCTCGCGACTGCCCTCCCGGCTCGACTGATCCGGCTCCAGTGCTACGAGGGACTGGACGTCTCGCACGCTGTGTACGAGTGGAACTACCCGCGGCAGCTGCTGCACATTCGCGCAGCGCAGGAGGGCACCGTCTCCGAAGACGAGTTGTTCGGCCCCGAGTTCCTCATCCGGCGACCGCTGCTCGAGGCGATCGACTCGGACGAGCAAGTCGTGCTCTTGATCGACGAGGTCGATCGCGCCGACGAGGAGTTCGAGGCATTCTTGCTCGAGATCCTCTCGGACTTTCAGATCACGATCCCGGAGCTGGGGACGATCAAGGCGCGACGGAAGCCCGCGGTCGTCCTGACGTCGAACCGGACGCGCGAGCTGCACGACGCGCTCAAGCGGCGAACGCTCTTCCACTGGATCGGGCACCCGTCGCTCGAGCGGGAGGTCGAGATCGTCCGGTTGCGCGTTCCCGGCATCTCGCAACGACTCGCGGAGGAGGCGGCGGCGTTCGTCCGCGGGCTTCGCGGGCTCGACCTGGCGAAGCCTCCGGGCGTAGCCGAGACGATCGACTGGGGGCAGGCGCTGGCCGCGCTCGGCCGGGAGGAGATCGACGCGGAGGTGGTCGAGCAGACCCTGGGCTCGGTTCTCAAGTACCGCGAGGACATCGAGGCCGTGCGCGACGAGACGCTCGTCAGCCTCATCGAAGAAGCCCGCGCTTCGGCGGGACGGTGAACACCGAGCGCAAACCTGAACACCGAGGTCTGACTGAAGTCAGACCCCAGGCCACGCCGCAAGGGGTCAGGCTTCAGCCTGACCCCGGTGTCGGGAACTGATGCAGGGAACGGCCATCGTTCGTCATGTGGTCACGTTCGGCCGCGTGCTGCGCGAGGTGGGGATCGAAGTCGGCCCCGGCCGTGTGCTCGATGCCCTCCGCAGCCTTGATGCAGTCGACCTTACGCGGCAAGAGGACGTCTACTTCGCGCTCCGCCAGACGCTCGTCTCGCGACACGACGAGCTGGAGCTCTTCGATCGCGCGTTCGCGGCCTGGTTCATGCGCGGCCCGATCGCGCCGCTGGTGCGCCAGAAGCAGCAGCGCCAGCACGCCGACCGGCTCGTTCAGGGATCGCTGACGACGGGCGGTGACGTGGCCGAGCCCGAACCGGGGGACGACCCGGTGGAGCTCGGAGCCTCGGAGCACGAGCTCCTGCGCGAGAAGGACTTCGCGGAGATGACGGCCGAAGAGTTCGAGCGCTGCCGTGTTCTCATGACCGCGATCGCGCGCATCAGGCCGCGGCGGGCGTCGAGACGACGCGCTCCGGATCCGCGAGGCGACCGCATCGACATGCGTCGGTTGGTTCGCCGCTCGTTGCGCACGGGCGGCGACCCCGTCGAGCCCGCGTGGAGAGCGCGCAAGGTTGTCCCTCGCAAGCTCGTCGTGCTCTGCGACGTGTCAGGCTCGATGGACGCGTACTCGCGCGCGCTGCTCCTCTTCCTGCATTCGGTCGTCGGATCCGGCCGTGGAGTCGAGGCGTTCGGCTTCGGGACGCGCCTGACCCGGCTCACGCCGGATCTCGCGACACGCGATCCCGAAGCTGCGCTGGCCCGCGCCACGGTCACCGCCGTCGACTGGGGTAGCGGAACCCGGATCGGGAGCTCGCTTGCGGAGTTCAACTCGGTGTACGGGCGGCGCGCGCTTTCTCGCGGCGCCGTCGTCGTCATCGTCTCGGACGGCTGGGAGCGGGACGATCCCGGCCTGCTCGAGAGGGAGATGGCGAAGCTCGCCCGCGCCGCGTACGCGGTCGTGTGGGTGAACCCGTTGAAGGGGAATCCGGAGTACCAGCCGCTCGCCGGGGGGATGCGCTGCGCGCTGCCTTTCGTCGACCGATTCCTCCCTGGCCATAATCTCAGAAGTCTTGAAGAGCTGGCGGCCGTGCTCGCCGGCATCGAAAGGAGGCATGCCGCGTGAAAGAGATCCTGCCCGAGGTCGAACGCTGGCGTCAGGCCGGCGAGAAGGTCGTGATCGCGACCGTCGTGGGGACACGCCGCTCGGCGCCGAGGCCGCTTGGAGCCAGTCTGGCTATCTCCGAGTCGGGGAAGATGTGCGGCTCGGTGTCCGGCGGCTGCGTCGAGAGCGACGTGTACGAGAGTGCCCAGGCCGTGTTCGAGTCCGGCGAGCCGAAGTTCCTCACGTACGGGATCGACGACGACCTCGCGTGGAGCGTCGGGTTGCCCTGCGGAGGCGAGATCGACGTGTTCGTGGAGCGGGTGGAGTGAGCCTAATCGAGCGATTGGCGGCATTGAATGGGTCCGGCGAGCGCGGGATCCTCTTCACGGTCGTCGAGGGCAATGGGGTCGGCTCGAAGCTGCTAGTCCTCGAGTCCGGCGAGCGCGTCGGCGAAGGGCCGGACGAGGCTTCCGCGCAGTTCGACGAGTTGATCCGCCGCGGGCGGAACCAACTGCTCGCGCTCGAGGACGGGACGAAGGTCTTCGTCGAGTGGTACGGGCCGCCTCCGCGCCTCTTCGTCTACGGAGCGGTCGACACGGCGGAGGCACTCAGTCGCAGCGCGAAGCTGCTCGGGTGGGAGACGATCGTTGCCGACGCCAGGGCGAAGTTCGCGACTCGGGAGCGCATCCCCTCCGCCGACGAGCTCATAGTCGCGTGGCCCGACGACGCGCTCGCGCAGGTGCAACCCGACCACCAGACCGCGATCGTGGTGCTGACCCACGACGACAAGTTCGACGAGCCCGCGCTGGCCGGCGCCCTCGGAACGGAAGCGTTCTACATCGGCGCGATGGGCTCGCGGCGGAATCAAGAGCGACGTCGGGAGCGCCTCCTCGAGGCAGGAATTGCGGAGGCCGAGCTCGACCGGATCATGGGCCCGTGCGGGCTCGACATCGGCGCGGACACGCAGGAGGAGACCGCGCTCTCGATCCTCTCGGAGATCCTGGCAGTGCGGGCGCGGCGCGAGGGCGGCTCCCTCAAGGACGCGAAGAAGCGCATCCATGTCGAGGTTGAGTGAGTCGCATCGCGATCGTTACCGGGGCTGCTCGCGGGCTCGGTGAGGCAATCGCGCGTCGGCTGCATGCCGACGGGTACCGGGTCGCGCTCGCCGATATCGACTTCGACGGGGCGGAGCAGGTCGCCGGGAAGCTCGGTGAGGGCGCTCTCGCGGTTCGCCACGACATCCGCGACCTCGACTCTTGGGAGCGAATGCTCGCGGAGGTTCGCCGAGATCTCGGCGACGACGTCCACGCGCTCGTCAACAACGCAGCGCGGACCGAGATCCGCTCGTTCTGGGAGATCGACCTGGACGAGTGGGACGACGTCCTGGCGACGAACCTCCGCGGCACCTATCTCGGATGCCGCGTCGTCGGCGGGTATCTCCGCGACCGCGGGGCGGGGCGGATTGTCAACCTCGCGAGCGTCGCGGGCCAGGCGAGCCGCGCTGTCACGGGCGTGCACTACGCGACGTCGAAGGCGGCGATCCTCGCGCTCACGCGCCATGCCGCCACGGAGCTCGCGCCGCACGGAGTGACGGTCAACGCCGTGGCTCCGGCGGCGATCGACGGACCGATGGTGGCGTCGGTGCCTCCCGAGCGGATCGAAGCGATGATTCAGACGATCCCGGTCGGGCGTCTCGGCCGGCCAGAGGAGGTCGCAGCGCTCGTCGCGTTCCTGGTCTCGGACGAAGCCGGATTTATCACCGGCGCGACCTTCGACGTCAACGGCGGCATGCTGATGCGCTAGCCAGGAAAGCGAGGACGAGATGGCAAAGGTGATCGTCGGCATGACCACGTCACTGGACGGATTCGTTGCCGACCGGAGCGGCAGCACAGAGCGTCTCTACCCGGACCTCGAGGCGCTTCAGGGCACCGACTACATGAACGCCCTGATCGAGGAGACCGGTGCGGTGGTGATGGGCAAGAGGGCTTTCGAGATGGCGGATCCCGACTCTTACGTCGGCCGCTACGAGTTCCAGGTCCCGATCTTCGTGCTGACCCATCACCCGCCGGACGCTGCTCCGAAGCAGGACGAGCACCTCACGTTCACGTTCGTCACCGATGGCGTGCAGTCCGCGATCGATCAGGCGAGAGACGCTGCGGAGGACAAGGCAGTACAGGTGGTCGGTGGCGTCGAGGTCGCCCGACAGCTCCTGCGCGCCGCTCTGGTCGACGAGCTTCATGTCGACGTCATGCCGGTGCTGTTGGGTCCGGGCTCCGGCTCTTCGAGGGCGGAGGACATGAGAACGTCCAGCTCACGAAGATCGGCGTGCAGGAATACGGCGCGAGAACCAGCCTCACGTTTCGCGTCGACAGCTAGCAGCCGCTCGTGAGCCACCGCGCTCGATCATCGATTGTTCGTGGGCGTCGCGCGTACTAGAGTCGCGCCGACATCCTCCGAGGAAAGGGGGCTCGGTGACGAGCACCGAAACCGGCCTCGGCATCGAGGCAAAGTCGGACGCGATCTACGAGCTCGTCGAGAAAGGCGCGCAGGTCGAGAAGCTCGCGACCGGCTTCACGTTCACCGAAGGACCGATCTGGCATCCGACGGAGCACTACCTCTTGTTCTCGGACATGCCGGGCAACGTTCGCCGCAAGTACACACCCGACGGCAAGGTCGTCGAGATGAGGAACTTCTCGAACAAGTGCAACGGGATGACCTACGACGCCGACCTGAACTTGCTGGTCTGCGAGCACGTGACGAGCTCGCTCGTGCGCGAGAGCCCGGACGGGACGCGCGAGACCATCGCCCAGGAGTTCGAGGGCGAGGAGCTGAACAGCCCGAACGACGTCGTCGTCCACTCGAGCGGCGCGATCTACTTCTCGGATCCCTGGTATGGACGTATGCCCGGCTTCGGCCATCCGCGCACGCGGCGGCTCGGGTTCCAGGGCGTGTACCGCATTCCGCCGGGCGGCGGCGATCCCGAGCTGATCGTCGACAAGGACGAGTTCGATATGCCAAACGGCGTCTGTTTCTCTCCGGACGAATCGCTCGCCTACATCAACGACACGCCTCGCGCACACATCAAGGTGTGGGACCTCGCGGCCGACGGCACGCTGTCCAACAGCCGCATGTTCTTCGAGGGCGTCGGCTCCGGCGTGATCGAAGAGGGGATCCCGGACGGGATGAAGTGCGACGAGCGCGGCAACATCTGGGTGACCGGCCCGGGTGGCATCTGGATCATTTCGGCCGCCGGCGAGCACCTCGGGACGATCAAAGTGCCGGAGAACACGGGCAACCTCACGTGGGGCGGCGAGGACTGGCGAACGATCTACATCCCGAGCACGACGTCGCTGTACTCGATCCGGGCGATCGTCGGGCCACGGCACGAGCCCTACATGCGCTGAAAGGAGCGGGTGAATGAACGACGAGACTCTTACCCTGGATCCAGCACGCTGCGCGCTGATCATCCAGGACCTGCAGAACGACGTGATGATGGACGGCGGCGCCTTCGCGGAGACCGGCGCGCCCGAACACGCGAAGGAGCAGAACGTGGTCGAGAACGTGAAGGCGCTCGCCGAGACGTGCCGGGGCAAAGGCATCCCGGTGATCCATGTCTGGTACATCGTCGAGGACGGAGCTCCCGGGCTGAAGCTGAACGCGCCTCTCTATCAGGGCGTAAAGGATGGGAACGCACTAGTACGCGGGTCCTGGGGTGCAGCTCCAGCTGAGGGACTCGAAGCGCAGGACGGCGACTTCGTCGTCGAGAAGATGCGGATGAATGCCTGGCACGACACGAAGCTGGAGACGCTCCTCAGGGGGCTCGGCCGCGACACGATCATCGTCACCGGCGCGTGGACCAACATGTCCGTCGAGCACACGGCGCGCACCGGCGCAGATCAGGGGTACTTCATGGTCGTTCCCGAGGACGGGTGCTCGACGATGAACGCGGAATGGCACAACGCATCGATCAACTTCGCGCTCCAGAACGTCTCGACCGTGACGACATGCGGTGCGGTGACCGAGGCGATCGCCGGCGTGCCCGCCGGGGTGTGAAGACGGGGACGTCCAAGACCGGGGTCAGGCTTAAGCCTGACCCCAACCGGCGAACGTAGAGCCGGGGGTCAGGCTTTAGCCTGACCCCGTCGTTAGGTGTTTCCAGCGGTCGCTGTAGTCCTCGCGGACAGGGCTGAAAACGTCGAGCACGAGCGCTCCGTCCAGCCCGCAGTACGCCGAGTGCTCGACGCCTCCGGGGAGCACATACGCCTCGAGCGGGCCGAGCTCGTGCGGGACGCCGTCCACTACGAGCGCCTGCATCCCTTCGAGCACGATCCCGAGTTGCTCGTGCGGATGGCTGTGAAGCGGCACGGTCGCGCCCGGCTCGAAGCGGATCAGGTTCAGCATCGCTCCTTCTCCGAAGAGCGGCTGCCCGGTCACGCCGACGGCGAGCTCGAAGGCGCGCACACCGTCGAGCCGTACGAATTGCGCTCCCATCCGCTCGATTATCGTTCGCCGCGTGACTGTGGTCGAGCTTGCCCTCCTGCGCCGCCAGGCCCACGTCGACGGAAAGTGGATCGACGCGGACTCCGGGGAGACTTTCTCGGTGACCAACCCCGCCACGGGCGAGACGATCGCGGACGTGCCACGCACGGGCGCCTCCGAGACTCGCCGGGCGCTGGCAGCCGCCGAGCGAGCTCTCCCTGAATGGAAGAGTCGCCCAGCGAAGGAGCGCGCGCGCATCCTCAGGCGCCTCGCGGATCTGATGCTAGAGAACGAAGACGACCTTGCCCGCCTTATGGTCACCGAGCAGGGCAAGCCGCTCGCCGAGGCGAAGGTCGAGATTGTCTACGCCGCGTCGTTCTACGAGTGGTTCGGCGAGGAGGCGAAGCGGGTCTACGGCGACACGGTCCCGACGCCGTGGCCCGATAAGCGGATCTTGGTGACGAAGGAGGCGGTCGGCGTCACCGCTGGGATCACGCCGTGGAACTTCCCGTCGGCGATGGTGACCCGCAAGTCGGCGCCCGCGCTCGCGGCCGGCTGCACGATGGTCTTGAAGCCCGCTGAGCAGACACCGCTCTCCGCGCTGGCTATCGCGGCGCTCGCCCAGGAGGCCGGATTACCGCCCGGCGTGCTGTCGATCGTCACCGGCGCCGCGGAGGATGCTCCCCTCATCGGCAGAGAGCTGACGTCGAACCCGGTCGTGCGCAAGCTCGGGTTCACGGGCTCCACCGAGATCGGGAAGCTCTTGATGAGCCAGTGCGCGGCCGGGCTCAAGAAGGTCTCGCTCGAGCTAGGCGGCAACGCGCCGTTCATCGTCTTCGACGACGCCGATGTCGAGGAGGCGGTCGCCGGCGCGATCATCTGCAAGTTCAGAAACTCGGGCCAGACCTGCATCTCCGCGAATCGCATGCTCGTCCAGGACGGGATCTACGACGCCTTCCTCGAGCGCTTCACCAGCGCGGTCGCGGCGCTCAAAGTCGCCGACGGCTTCACGCCCGGAGTCAACGTGGGGCCGCTCATCGACGAGCCGGCGGTCGCGAAGGTCGAGCGTCACGTCGCGAACGCGCTCGACGGGGGCGCGGAGGCGATCCTGGGCGGCAGCCGGATCGAGGGCCAGTTCTTCGAGCCTTCGATTCTCGTCGGCGTCACGGGCGACATGGCGATGAGCTGCGAGGAGACCTTCGGCCCGGTCGCGGGGATCGCCCGCTTCGCGACCGAGGAGGAGGCCGTCAGGATCGCGAACGACACGCCGTACGGCCTCGCCGCGTACTTCTACTCGCAGGAGATCGCCCGCGTCACCCGTGTCGGGGAGGCGCTCGAGTACGGGATCCTCGGCGTCAACACCGGGCTGATCTCGACCGAGGTGGCGCCGTTCGGCGGGGTAAAGGAGTCGGGAATTGGGCGCGAGGGCTCCTCCTACGGCATCGACGAGTGGCTCGAGCTCAAGTACTGGGCGATCGGCGGCATGGGCGAGCCCCTGTGATCGTCGAGCAGCGCGACTACCACGTGTACACGGGCAAGCTGCCCGAGCTCGTCCGGCTCTACGAGTCCGAGGGGATCCCGCTCCAGACGGAGATCCTCGGCGGGCTCGTTGGTGCGTTCACGACCGACATCGGGGCGCTTTCCACCTACACGACGCTGTGGCGCTACGACTCGTTCGCCGAGCGCGAGGAGAAGCGCGGGCGACTTCAGGCGGACGAGCGCTGGCAGGAATTCCTCCGCAAGGTGCAGCCGCTCATGCACACGCAGCAGAACAGGATCCTCATTCCGACCTCGTTCTCGCCGCTCCGCTGATGGGTCAACTCGACGGGAAGGTCGCGATCGTCACCGGAGGCGCGCAGGGCATCGGCCGGGCGATCGCCGGCGGGCTGGCGGGCGAAGGCGCGCGGGTCGTCGTCGCAGACCTGCAGCACGCCGAGGAGGCAGCCGGCGACTTCCCAGATGGCGTGGGTCTGACCGTCGACGTCTCGTCGGAGGAGGACACCGCGCGCATGGTGCGAGAGACCGTCGAGCGGTGCGGCTCGGTGGACATCCTCGTCAACAACGCGGGCCTCTACGCGTCGCTGAAGATGCGCCCCTTCACCGAGATCCCCCTCGAGGAGTGGAACCGGGTGATGGAGGTCAACGTCGCGAGCATGTTCCTGACGAGCCGCGCAGTCGTCCCCGTCATGGGCGAGCAGGGTGGCGGCAAGATCGTGAACATCTCCTCGGGAACGCCTTTCCGCGGAGTCCCGTTTCTCCTCCACTACGTGACGAGCAAGGGTGCGATCGTCGCGTTCACCCGGGCGCTGGCGAGGGAGCTGGGGAAGGACTCGATCCACGTCAACTGCGTCGCGCCCGGGTTCACGATGTCGGACGGAGTTAAAGCGCATCCCGAGGTCGTCGAGAAGCTCCGCGACGCCTCCATCTCGGCGCGGACGATCCAGCGCGACCAGGTGCCGGAGGACGTCGCCGGCGCGGTGGTCTTCCTCTGCTCGCCGGCCGCGGACTTCGTCACCGGACAAACGATGGTCATCGACGGCGGCCAGTACTTCCATTGATCTTCGCGCTGCACGAGCGGCCGGACGGTGTCGAGACGACCGGCGGAGCGAGCATCGTCTACGACCTGACCAATGGGACAGCACATCTCGGAGCCGTGCGCGTCGACGGCCCTGCACTCGTCTGGGAGCTGGTGGAAGACGAATCCCTTGTGACACAGTGTCACAAAGTCGAAGGCACGGTGCTGGAGGTGGACGTCGAGCTCGATCCTGCGGTGGGCTGGATCGCGCGCTGCGACCGGGTCGAGTTTCCGTCCGGCGGCGTCGCCTACCGTCACGTGCACCCGGGGCCGGGCATCCGGCGGCTCCTGCACGGCGAGCTGACGATCGACTCGCCTGATGGCGTGCGCAGGTACCGGTACGAAGAGGCCTGGTTCGAAGGGGCGGATCACCCGGTGCTCGCGACCGCATCCATGACGGACGAGACAGCGTTCGTGCGGGTGCTGCTCCTGCCGGAGGAGTGGGCAGGGCGAAGGACGATTCGCTACCTCGATCCTGCGGACGAGGAAAAGCCGAAGCTCCAATGCGCCACGGTCCTGCTCGAGGAGCCGCTGGAGCTGTGAGAAGCGGCGGCCAGATCCTCGTCGATCAGCTCGAGCTCAACGGAGCCGACCTCGCGTTCTGCCTGCCCGGCGAGAGCTTCCTGCCGGTCCTCGACGCGCTCTACGACTCGCCGATCCGGCTCGTCTCCTGCCGGCACGAGCAGGGAGCCGCGAACGCGGCCGAGGCGTACGGCAAGCTGACGGGCCGACCCGGAATCTGCCTCGTGACGCGAGGTCCTGGAGCGACGCAAGCCGCCGTGGGCGTGCATACGGCGCGGCAGGACTCGACGCCGATGGTCCTCTTCGCCGGCCACGTTCCCCGTGGGGTTCAGGGGCGGGAGGCGTGGCAGGAGCTGGACTACGCGCGCGCGTTCGGTGGCATCGCGAAGGCGGCGTGGAGCGTGGACAGGGCTGCCCGCATCCCCGAGCACGTCGCGCGCGCTTTCTCGCTGGCGCTGTCCGGCCGGCCCGGCCCCGTCGTGCTCGCGCTTCCCGAAGACGTCCTCGGCGAGATGGCGGAGGTGGAGGACGGAGCCGCGGTTCGAATCGGGCAGGCCGCGCCGCGCGAGAGCGACCTGGCGGCGCTTCGTGAAGTCCTCGCCGTGGCCGAGCGGCCACTCGTCGTCGTGGGCGAGGGCGGCTGGACGCAGCAGTCCGGCGAGGATGTGCTGGCGTTCTGCGAGGCGAACGCGCTGCCGGTCGCGTGCGCGTTCCGCTGCCAAGACTTCGTCGACAACCACTCTCCGAGCTACGCCGGTGTTCTCGGCGTCGCGATGGACGATGCGCTCGCTGCACGCCTGAAGGACGCGGACGTCGTCCTCGCCGTCGGCGGGCGGCTCGGCGAGGTTCCGACGAAGCGCTACACGCTCCTCGACGTTCCTTCGCCGCGACAGGCGCTCATCCACGTCCATCCCGATCCGAGCGAGCTCGGCTTCGTCTACCAGCCCGACGTGCCGATCGTGTCAGCGCTTTCCGAGTTCGCCCGAGCCCTCCGTGCGCTTGAACCGCTGGAGCCGCGTTGGCGCGGCTGGACCGAAGCCGCGCGGGCCGACTACGAGACGAACCTGCGCCATGAGCCGATGGAAGGCCCGGTCGATCTGGGCGAGATCATGGCGTTCCTCCGCGAGCGGCTGCCCGCGGACGCGATCCAGACCTGCGGCGCGGGCAACTTCACAGTGTGGGCGCACCGCTTTGCCGAGTTCACCCAGTTCGGGACGCAGGTGTGCCCGCGGAGCGGCTCGATGGGGTACGGGATCGCGGCAGGTATCGCCGCGAAGCTCGTCCACCCGGACCGGGTCGTCGTCTGCTTCACCGGCGACGGGGACTTCGTGATGAGCTCGCCGGAGTTCGCCACCGCGGTGCAGTACGAGCTCCCGATCCTCGTGCTACTGGTCAACAACGGCATGTACGCGACGATCCGGATGCACCAGGAGCGGCTGTTCCCGGGGCGGGTGGTCGGGACGAATCTCGAGAGCCCCGACTTCCCGGCGCTTGCGCAGTCCTACGGCGGCTTCGGCGAGCGGGTCGAGCGCACGGAGGACTTCGCGGCTGCGTACGAGCGGGCGCTCGCGTCCGGAAGGCCCGCGCTTCTCGAGCTTCCGGTCGACCCCGAGCGCATAAGCCCCAGGATCAAGCTCAGCGATCTGCAGAAGGGCGCGGGATGAAGCGCGAAGAGATCCGGGTCGAGGGCCAGGCCGAGCCCATCTCACACTTCACCGACGCCGTCCGCGCGGGCGAGCTGCTGTTCGTCTCCGGCATCGTCGCGGTGAACGGCGAGGGACGTCTCGTCGGAGGAGACGACGTCGTCGAGCAGACCAGGCAGATCTTCCGCAACATGGACGAGGTGCTAACTGCGGCCGGGTGCGGCTTCGCCGACGTCGTCAAGGTCACGGTCTTTCTCACAGATATCGATGACCGGCCGCGGATCAATCCCGTCCGGCAAGAGGTGTTCGGCGACACGCGGCCGGCGAGCACGCTCGTCGAGGTGCCGCGCCTCGCGGTCGAGGGGGCGAAGGTCGAGATCGAGTGCGTCGCCGTCGTGCCCTCGTGACCGACGATCCCTGGAACGCGTTCATCACGCGCGTCGATCCCGTGCAGCCGAGCCCCGGCCCCCTGTCTGGTCGGACCCTCGCCGTCAAGGATCTCTTCGACACCGCGGGCGTGCGCACCACCTACGGCTCGGGCATCTACGCCGACCACGTTCCCACGAGGACGGCTGTCGCCGCTCAGCGATTGCTCGACGCCGGGGCGGTGCTCGTCGGCAAGACCAACCTCACGGAGTTCGCATGGGGCGTACTCGGGGACAACCAGTGGCACGGCATGTGCCGGAATCCGACCCGGCCCGGACTGACGACGGGAGGATCCTCGAGCGGCTCGGCGGCCGCGCTCGCCGCCGGTCTCTGCGACCTCGCGCTCGGCACGGACACGGGCTGCTCGGTTCGGCTTCCGTCCGCAGCGTGCGCTGTCGTCGGGCTGAAGTCGCAGTGGGGGCTGATCTCCATGGAAGGCGTGTTTCCGCTGTGCCCCACGCTCGATACCGTCGGGCCGATGGCCCGAAGCGTCGCCGACGTCGCGCTCGTTTGGTCTGTTCTGACCGGTCGCCCGGTTCCCGCGCCTCGCCTGGCGGGGCTGACCGTCGGCCTGCTGCGCCAGCCTCCGGGAATCGGAGACGGACGGGTGACGGAGACGAGCGAGATCGCTGAGCAGTGGGTGGCCGACCTCGAGCGGCTCGGCGCGCGCGTGGCCGAAGCACGCATACCGGAGCCGTCCGCGAACACGTGGCCGCAGTTCCAGCACGAGGCGCTGCAATCGCACGCAGCGACCTTCCCGAGCCGCACCAACGAGTACGGGGAGATCATGAGAAAGAAGCTCGAGGCGGCGGAGCGCGCGACTCCAGAGGAGATCGCGGCCGCGTACCGCGCGATCGAGACCTGGCGGCGCTACGAGCCGGAGGTCGACCTCTACGTCAGCCCGTGCTACGCGATCGACCTGCCGCCCGAGGACGCGGACGAGCTCGCGGTTCGACTGCCTCTTACCTCCTTCCTGCGCTGGGTGAACCTCACGGGCTGGGCGGGACTCGCGATCGGCAACATGCAGCTGATCGCTCCTCGAGACGAAATCGTCCTGGCCGCCGGGCTCGCCTGGGAAAGGCCGCTGGTGGGAGCGAAGTAATCGATTATCGAGCGGTTCCACGTTGAAACTGGATCGGCGGATTGGTAGGTTCGGAAAGCCGGTGAGGGAGCGTGTTAGCGCCTGGGGCGTCGGGGGAACCGTGCCGCGGATAGCCGCGGCAGCGCTGGTCGTGTTCTCGATTCTCTACGTCCTCGTGATTGCCAGCCCACCCGGCGAGTTCGGCGGCGGCGACTGGCGGACGACCAACTTCGGCTCGGCGGTCGATGACCCGAGTGCGTTCATCGCGACGATCCTCGACGGGCTGACGTTCGCCGGCCTGCTCTTCATCGTCGCAAGCGGCTTCTCACTCATCTTCGGGCTCATGCGGGTCGTCAACATGGCGCACGGCGCCTTCTATCTACTCGGCGGGTACGTCGCCTACGAGGTTCAGCAGCGAATGACGGGGTCCGGTTTCGGCCTCCAGTCGGGCGAGGTGAACACGCTCGAATGGGTCGTGCCGTGGCTCATCGCGATGGTGTGCATCGGCGTTTTCGGCCTCGGTGTGCAGCAGCTCCTTCTGCGCTGGAACCAGGGGCAGGACCTTCGGCAGGCGCTGATCACGATCGCGGTCTCCGTGATCGTCGCCGATCAGGTGATCGCGCACTTTCCCCGAACGGTTCCAGCAGGCACGCAGCGATTCGGGGGCAACGCCGTCAGCCTCTCGTGGCCCGGTTGGACGAATCAGTTCGTCGACCTGCACGTGGCTGGAGTCAGCTATTCGCTCGCGCGACTCGTCATGCTCGGGCTGGGAGTCGGGGTGGGGATCGTCCTCTGGCTGTGGTTGCACCGAACGAAGACCGGGCTTGTCATCCGGGCTGGTGTCGACGACCGCCAGATGACCTCGGCGATCGGCATCAACATCCAGACGACGTTCGCGATCGCGTTTTTCGTCGGCTCCGCCCTCGCCGCGTTCGGCGCCGTCGTCGGCGGCTCGCAGGCCTCGATCGCTCAGGGGCGGGACGGGGAGTGGCTTCTCTTCTCGCTCGTCGTCGTGATCATCGGTGGGATGGGCTCGCTCGCCGGCGCCGCCGTCGGATCAGTGCTCTACGGCCTCGTCTTCTCTTTCGCGGTCGCCTACCTTCCGACGACCGGAAACGAATGCTGCACCCAGTACTCGGTGGTGCTCACGTTCATCCTGATGGCGCTCGTGCTCGCGTTTCGGCCGCAGGGGCTGTTCGGGAGAGTCGGTTGACCCACGCCGCCGCCAAGGTCGTCACCGAGCGCGCGATCGGCGTTGGCGCCCTCGTCCTCGCGGTGCTCGCGCCGCTCCTCGTCAGCGATTTCTGGCTGAACTCGATCCTCACTCAGGGGCTGATCCTCGGAATCGGCGCAGCGAGCCTCATCTTTCTCTCGGCGTACGGCGGCATGATCTCGCTCGCGCAGACCGGTCTCATGGGCATCGCCGGCTACGCGCTCGCGAACATGGTCACGCAACGCGTTCCGGGCGGTGAGACGAAGGGTCTCTTGCTCGGCTGGGACCCGACGCTCTCGTTGGTTCTCGCCATCCTCCTGACGGTCGGCATCGGGCTCGTCTTCGGCGCCGTCGCGTCGAGAAGCTTCGGGATCTACTTCCTCATGCTGACGCTCACGTACACGGTGATCGCATTCCTCTTCGTAGGCTCGGTGACGCTCATCGGCGGATTCTCGCCCGTGGCCGGGGTCGACGCCTACACGCCAGGATTCATCGGAGACATCGTCAACGACCGGGATCGCCTCTACTTCATCTCACTGATCGTCGCCGCCTTCGTCTACGTGCTCGTCCGCTATCTGACCCGTACGCCCTTCGGGATCTCACTGCAGGGAATCCGCGACGAGCCCGTACGGATGGCGTCGCTCGGCTACAACGTCGCCCTTCATCGCACGTTGGCGTTCGGCATCGGAGCGTTCGTCGCGGCGCTCGGAGGCGTCCTCTATGCCTGGTGGTTCGGGCAACTGTCGCCAACGATCATGGGCCTCGACGCAACGATCCAGCTCCTCGTGATCGCTGTCATAGGGGGACTCCGGCGGATTGAGGGAGCTTGGCTCGGCGCGATCGCGTTCCTCGTGATCAACAACGAGATCACGAATCGGATCCCGTCGTCGGGCCTGCCCGTGATCGGCGGGACGTTCAACACCGTGATCGGCGTCATCTTCCTCGTCATCGTCATCGTGTCCCCAGACGGTCTCATGGGACTGTGGGATCGGGCGTGGAGCCTTGCGAAGCGTGACGGGCCCCCTCGAGAAACCCCGGGTGCTCAACCGGCGGCCGGGGCGAGCTCGTCGTGAAGGGAGGGTGGATCGGATAAACAGGAGTTGTTTAGGGTCGTTCCCTACGAACAGGAGTTGGAGAGGCGTGCAGTCACAAAGGAGGAAGACATGAAAGTAGGCAAGTGGAAGCTCCTGCTTCCGCTGGCGCTGCTCGTCGTGGCCGGAACGGTCATGGCATCCGGCGCATTCGCAACGAATGCCCAGAGCGGTGAGGTCAAGGTTGCGATCATGACCGACTGCAAGGGAGCGTTTGCGTTCGGATACGAGGTGGACACCGCCGGCGTCATCGCGGCGTTCTCCACGTATGCGGGCGCAAAGCCAACGGACAAGAAGAAGCCGTCAGCCGGGATGATCGGCGGCCGGGCCGGCGGCAAGAAGATCAACATCGTCGGCATCGGCTGCGGTGACGAGACTCCGGCGCTTGCGCTCAAGGAGACGCGTCGGCTCATGAACCAGCTCGGAGCCGACGTCATGCTCGGCCCGCTGTCCGGCGATGAGGCCGTGGCAATCGCAAACTATGCGAAGGCGAATCCCCGGAAGACGATCATCATCGGCACGGCCGGCTCCCAGGATCCGACGATGCAGATCGCGCCGAAGAACGTCTTCCGGTACCACGGCGACGGTGCCCAGTGGAACGCCGGCCTCGGCGAAATCGTCTACAAGAAGCTCGGCTGGCGTACGGCCGCCATCATCGGAGACGACTACAGCTTCCCGTGGACGTCGGCGGCCGGCATCATCGCCGACTTCTGTGGCATCGGCGGCAAGATCACGAAGCGGGTGTGGACGCCGCCGCAGGGTGGCGACTATGCGCCGTTCATCCGCCAGCTGCCGCGGCCGAACCAGGTCGACGGCTACTTCTGGCTCATCGGAGGAGCGAACACCAACGCTGGGTTCAACGCTTTCGAGCAGGTCTACGGGCCCGTGAGCGCGAAGCAGCACTCAGGGAACTTGTTCCTCTACTTCCTCGGTGCGGACTCGACGGTCGCGCCGCGTCTGATCGGGGCCTATTTCGGCGGGTTCGGCACCGCGCAGACGGGTGAGCTGAAGACAAAGCAGGCCCGCGCGTACGTGAAGCAAGCGGGCAGGTGGTTCCCCGGCGTTGCGGACATCAACGACGGGTTCTTCTACAACTACTGGAACGCCACCTGGGCGCTCGTCCAGGGACTGAACAACGCCAAGCCCAAGGGATCGGTCGGAGCTGCTCTCCAGGCCGCACTCCCGCGGACCCTGAAGCCAGCATTCCAGGTCGCCAACAACGGCGTCCTGCGGCTCGACAGCAGGCGTCAGGCGATCCAGGATCAGTACCCGCTCCAGATCGTCAGGGGCAAGGACGGCAAGCCGACGAACACCATCGCCGGCTACGTGGCCAACGTCGACCAGACCTTCGGCGGCTACTTCGGCCCGAGCAAGCCGGCACCTGGCCGGAACTACCCAGCCTGCGTCAAGAAGAAGCTGCCGTGGCAGGGCAAGATCAAGGTCGTCAAGAACGGCGTCATCACCAACCAGAACATCAAGTAGGTCCGTGACGGAAGCAGCACCGTCCGCCGAACACGCCGAGCCGACCCTCCGTCTGCGGGGGGTCGGCCGGCGTTTTGGCGGCTTGCACGCCGTCGAAGAAGTCGACCTGGACGTCGCGCACGGCGAGCGTCGGGCCATCCTGGGGCCGAACGGGGCCGGGAAGACGACACTCTTCAACGTCATCTGCGGAGACCTGCAAGCCTCGTCGGGCACCGTCGAGCTCTTCGGCCAGGACGTGACACGACGGCCGGCGCGTTATCGCACCAAGCTCGGACTGGCTCGCACCTACCAGCAGTCGCGACTCTTCAACGGGCTCACCGTCGAAGACTGCATCTACTTGTCGATCGTCGGCGTGGGGGGCGGTCGCTTGAGCCCGGTGGTCCTTCCCGGTCGCGATCGCGCCGCGCGAGAGCGGGCGAAAGAGGCGGCGAGGAAGGTGGCGATCTCCCATAAGCTCGAGGAGCTCGTTGGCTCCCTCTCGCACGGCGAGCACCGGCAGGTCGCAATCGCCATGGCTCTTGCGGCGGAGCCGAAGGCGCTGATGCTCGACGAGCCGGCGTCCGGCCTCTCACGGGGCGAGCGGCAACTCCTCACCGATCTCCTGCTCGGGCTCGATCGCGAGATCACGCTCATCCTCATCGAGCACGACATGGACATCGCCCTGCGTGTCGCCGAACGGGTAACGATGATGCACGACGGACGCGTGATCGTCGAAGGGACTCCCGCCGAGATCCGTGCCAACGAGACCGTGCACGATCTCTACCTCGGCCGCGGCTACCGGCATGAGTGAGCCGTCCGGGGGCGCACCACCCGAGGCGCCGGCAGCGCTCCTCGAGATCGAAGGCTTGAACGCGTTCTACGGCAGCGCGCAAGCGCTCGAGGACGTGAGCTTCGCGATGAGCCGCGAGTCGATCGCGATCGTGGGGCGAAACGGGATGGGCAAGACGACGCTCTGCAACGCGATCATGGGAATGTCGCCGCCACGCACGAGCGGGTCCATCCGCTTCGACGGGCGCGAGCTCGTCGGCAGTCAGTCGTACGAGATCGCGCGCCGTGGCATCGGGTACGTGCCGCAGGGGCGACGTCTCTTTCCCTCACTCACGGTCGACCAGCATCTGCGCATCGCAGCGCGCGGAACCTCGTCGAACGGGGGCACCGAGTGGACACGCGAGCGCGTCTACGACCTCTTCCCGCGACTGGCAGAGCGCAAGCGAAACGGCGGTGCCCAGCTGTCGGGCGGTGAGCAGCAGATGCTCGCGATCGGGCGCGCGCTCGTCACGAATCCGCGGATTCTGGTGATGGACGAGCCTTCAGAAGGCCTTGCCCCGGCCATCATCGAGGGCCTCATCGAGACGTTCCGACGTCTCGATGAGGAAGGGCTCGCGATCCTGCTCATCGAGCAGAACCTCGGGGTCGCGACGGCATTGGCGGAACGCCAGCTCGTCATGATCGGCGGTCGCATTGCCGCCGAGACCACTGCGGCGAAGCTCTCCGGGGACCCTGACCTGCAGCGGCAGTACCTCGGCGTTGAGCCCCTGGCGCACTAACCTCTCGTTTCCCGTGACGCCTCGAAAAGAGAACTTGCTGATTCGCCTGCTTGTCGCCACGGCGCTCGTCGCGGGCGTCACCTTCGGCGTCGCCGGCTGCGGCGGTGGCAACGTAGAGGCCCGTCCCGACCTTGCGTTCGTCAGCACTCGAGACGGCGCCTATTCCATCTACGAGATGAACGCCGACGGAGGAGCCCAGGGGCGCCTGACCGATGCCGAGATGGACGCGTCGACACCGGGAGGGCTCTTCTTCCAGGTCGAACCGGCGTGGTCGCCCGATGGCACGAAGATCGCGTTCTCGAGCCGGCGCGGCGGGTCGTTCGACATCTACGTGATGAGCGCAGATGGAACGGGGACGACGCAGCTCACCTCGACGAAGGAGGACGACTCACGTCCGACGTGGTCTCCGGACGGAAAGCGGATCGGGTTCGCCCGGGACGCTCCCGGTGATATCTACGTGATGAGCTCAGACGGCTCCGGCACACGCCGGATCTCCGATCCGCTGGCACAGGAGGCGGAACCTGCGTGGTCTCCGGACGGAGACTGGATCGCCTACATTCGGCGGACGCCAGGCACACCGGTGCGGGAGGTGTGGCTGGTTCGGCCGGACGGCTCCGAGCGGCACGCGCTGACCTCGGGGGGCGCGAAGGCGTACACGCCGGCGTGGTCTCCGGACAGTGGGCGGATCGTCTTCACGTCCGACCAGGACGGCGAGGTCTTCGAGCTCTACACCGTGGGTATCGACGGGAAGGGCTTGCGCAGCGTGACGCCGACCGCGGGGGACCTATTCGAGCCGGCCTGGTCTCCTGATGGGTCGAGGATCGCATTCTCGGAGGGAGGCGCGATCTTCACGGTCGAGCTCGGAGGGAGCGAGGTCGAGAAGCTGACCGACACCGAGAACAACGACTCGAGCCCGGTCTGGAATCCGTCACCTCCGAAGGAAGGGGAGTAATGCACGCGATCCGAGTCCATGAAGGTGCAGCGTTGGTCTACGAGGAAGTCCCCGACCCCGAGCCCAAGCCGGGTGAGGCTGTTGTCGAGCTGAAGGCGGCGGGGCTCAATCGCCGCGATCTCCTCGTACGGTCCGGGATCTATCCGTTCCCGTTGCCGCTGATACCCGGTTCGGACGGCGCGGGCATCCGCCGCGACACGGGCGAGGAGGTCGTGATCTTCTGCGCGTTGGGTTGGGGCGAGCGCGAAGATGCTCCAGCGCCGGGCTTCGAAGTCCTGGGCGGCCCTCGAGACGGGACGTACGCCGAACTGGTCTCACTGCCCGAGGAGAACCTCTTCCCGAAGCCGGCGGCGCTTTCCTGGGAGGAAGCTGCCGCGTTCCCGCTCGCGGCACTGACCGCGTATCGGGGGCTCTTCGCGCGCGGTCAACTGCAGGCTGGGGAAACGGTGCTCGTCCTCGGGGCCGGCAGTGGGGTATCGACCTTCGCCGTGCAGCTCGCGGTGCAGGCTGGCGCTCGCGTCCTCGTCACGTCGTCCTCGAACGACAAGATCGAGCGCGCGCAGGAGCTCGGACCCAGGCCGGAGTCAACTACGCGTCGACCAAGGACTGGCCGACCGCAGTCGCCGAGCTGGGGCCGGTCGATCTCGTGCTCGATTCCGTGGGATCCACCTGGCAACAGTCGCTCGACGCCGTGCGGCGGGGCGGCCGGGTCGTCGTCTTCGGCGGAACCGGTGGGACCGAGGTGACACTCCAGGTGCGCCCCTTCTATTTCGGACAGCAGTCTCTGTACGGGACGCAGCTCGGGAGCCCGCGGGACTTCGAGGCGCCGCTGGCAATGCTCGGCGAAGCGACCTGGCGCCCGGTGATCGACTCGACGCGACCGCTCGCCGATGCAGAGGCCGCCTTGGCGCGAATGGAGTCCGGCGAGCACTTCGGCAAGCTCGTCCTGACGATCGACTGAGGGAACGAGAAGCGCTCTCACGGCTCCGGGATGCCAAGATCGGACGGGTGGTCGGCACCGCGGCCCTCGATCAGGTCCGGCGCCAGCTCTCGCACCAGCCGCAGGACGAGCTCCGCGCGACGGACCCGCTCGCGGCCGAGCTTCACGGCGATGTCCTGAAGGTGAAGCCCCGAGAGATAGATGCTCGGCGCATTCCGGAGTCCCAGCTTCACGTATACGGGCGCCGCGGCCCGGATGATCTCCGGTACCTCGTAGTAGCGGACGAATCCACCTTGGTCGTCGGGAACCTCAACGTAGACGTCGAGCGGTGCGGAGCATGCGACGCGGAGCTCACCCAACTCGGCCGGCGAGAGGTCGGTGGCCACGTTGATCGTGGTCGCACCGAGGTCTTCCAGCGCCCGGGCCGTCGGTGGGTTCGCGCACGGCAACAGCACCGAGGTCTTAAGGACGAGCGACTCGGGCAGATCCCTGGCCCGCTTCATCCGTCGGAGCAACGACAGAACCCCGACGTCGGCGACCAGGAACGAGCGGATGCCGAGCCCGAGCCCGCGTCGCACCTCGGTCAGACAGGCGGCAACTCCGGCTTCGCCACGAGCGACGCCACCTGCAGAGCCGGTGGCGAACGACTGCCCGCCAGGATGCCAAGCTCCGCGCGGGCCAAGGAACAGCGAGAGACCTCGATTCCGTGCTCGGCGCCGAGCTCGGCCATCTCGGAGATCTCCGCGTCCGTCAGCATCATGACGCCAGAGCCCTGCGAAACCCGCCGCACGGCGACCCCTCGCTCCTTCGCCTCCTCGAGGACGGCGCGAAACACCACCGGCCCTTCGACCGAGGGGATCTCTACTCGATACCGGAGACCGTCTGTGAAACGAGCATCGCTCACGGCGCTAGCTTCTCCCAGCGAACGCTACGCCGCAACCGGCAGAGGTGGGCTTAGGGCAGCGGCGGGGCGGAGAGCGGCAGATCTTCGGTCGGAAGCGGAACCGGTGGGACGGCCGGAGGCTCGCCCGGAGCGAGCGGAAGTACGTCGACGGGAAGAGGGATGTCCGCGGGCAGCCCGATCGGGGCGAGCGGGGGTACTTCGACGATGGGAAGGAGATCCGGCGGGAGCTCGACCGTGGGAAGCTGAGGGATCGCCGGCAGGTCGACGGGGAGCGCGGGTGGCGACACGTCTCCCGTGGGCTCGCCGGTTCTTTCCGGCTCGCCGACGCCTGGAAGGGACACGGTCGGCACGATGCCGAGATCGACGGCGGGCGCAACCGACGGCTCGTCCTCGGTCCTGGATGCCGTCGCGTCTGCTGACGCCGCGCCCGGTGTCAGGCTCGACGGACGCACTGCGCGCGCCCTAGAGGTCTTGGTCAGCTCCTCGACGCTCGGCTCGTCTGCCGCTTGCACCGGGGCAGGCGGGGCGGGCGGAGCCTTGGACCGGCCCAGGCTCGTCTCGACTGCAAGGCCTCCCACTCCGACTCCCACTCCGACGACGGCCACGGTTGCAACCGCGGCCTTTGCGGAAATGCCCCCGAGGAATGCCTTTGCATGAGATCGGAGCTCGATTGCCAGCCACGCGAAGCCGAGCACAGGCCTGCGCGCGACAGTCAGCGCGTCCGCGAGGGAGCGGCGAGCACGGGTCAGAAGCGCGTGCGTCGCGGGGCGACTCATCCCGAGTTGCGCCGCGATCTCGCGCGGGGGCACGCCCCGCCACTCACGGAGAACGAGCGCGTGTCGCTGGTTCTCGGGAATCGAGGCGAGCGCGTCCTTGAGCCCGACGAGCACCCCGTCCTCGTCACCCTCCGGCTGCGCGCACCCGATCGTGTCGAGATCGACGCTGCTCGCCAGCGGCCCGCGCCGATCGCGGGTGCGACGGTGCCACTGGCACACGTTCTTGGCGATCGTCGTGAGCCAGGCCGCCTCACACTCCGGCACGACGCCGCGCTGAAGCGCGCCGAGCGCGTACAGGAACGTCGTCTGCATTGCGTCCTCGGCCTCGGCGTGAGACCCGAGCTGACGAGAGCAGTACGCGAGCAGCCGTTGCGAGTGCTCCGCAAACAGTCTCTCGGTTGCCGCGTTCTCCGCGGTGTCTTCCTGGGTCGTTCGCGCCGGATCTGGCCGCAGTGTCGTCGACGTCACGAACTGTCCTCCAAGACGTTGTCTGAATGTGTGTACTCAGGGTCTTCCCCTTCCGGGCCCTGCTGCCACCACCCCTACGGGGGATTCGCTACCCGAACGAGTGATTTCGAGGCCCCGGAGCGCACGATTCCGGCGCTCGCGGCTTCTCGTTCGTCACAGGCACACGACGACGGAGGAAACGATGGCGAACACACTGCGTCTCATCGAGCCGAATCGGTTGGCCTCGATCGCGTGGCCTTCGATCTCGGACGCGTCCGCTCAGATTCGGCGACGGAGCTACGTCGCGAACGTCTCCAGGCGTGCCGAGAACCCTGCGGTCCTCGGCAACGTCGCGTCGCTTCGCGCACCGGCAGGCGGGTATCGGAGAGCCCAGTGAACGCGTCCACGCGTGGGTCTCGGCGGGAGATTGCCCTCGTCGCAGGCGCGTTGCTCCTCCCGATTCCCGTGCTGGCCGGCAGCGGGCTGACCTTTCCTCTGCCCGACGCGGTGGAGCGAGGTATCGCCTCGCTCTCGCAGTCAGCAGGGGGCGGCGGACCGCTCGCCGCGGGCGACTCGATCTCGGTTGGCGCGCCAGACAAGGTTGCCCCGGCAACGAGAGCATTCGTCTTCGATGAGCCTGTGGCTCGCTTCGGCGACACGGGTACTGCTATCCCGGACCCGTCGGCGGCGGAGCCCGCTGAACAGAGCGCGTCCGTCGGAGCCGGGGGGAGCGTCGGAGCCGCTGGAGGGAGCAGCGGAGTTGCCGACGCACCCGGCGGCGAGAAGACACCGACGACGGGCGCGAGTCCGACGGCAGACGACGCGCCGACGACAGGCGGTTCTCCTCCGGATGATGAACTGCCTTCGGTAGAGCATGAGGCCGAAAGCGCGCCGGCGAGCGCCGCCCCTGGAAAGCCATCGCTTCTTCGGCTCGTCGGCTCGGGGCAGGGCATCTCCATTGAGGCAGCCGCTGATGACGACGGCAGCGCCGTGATCTCCACGCCGGCCGCCGACTCGGGCCCTCCCGGAGTCGAGATCGCAGTTTCGCCGGACGAACAGCCGGGCGTCGCGATAGGCGCATCGCCAACCGACGCCGGGTTGAAGCTTCCGTGAACGCCGACCAGACGAAGCAGCACGCGAGGATCGCCAAGGACGCCAAGGCACCTCGTCTGGTCCTGCGCTTCGCCGTCCTCACGGCGATCGGTCTCGGACTGGCCGCGGCAACGATCGTTCTGGCCGTGCGCCAGAGCAGCACGACCCACTCTCAGCGACACGCCGTCGAGCACACACGTGTCGCCACCAAAGCGGTGCTCGAGCCCGAGCTACGCTCGACGGACCTGACTAGGCGTTCCTCGACCAAGCGGCGCCGGGAGCTCGACCGGCTGTTCGAGGAACGAGTGCTCCTCGAGGGAATCCGTGAGGTCACCCTCTACGACGCCGCCGGCCGAGTGATGTACTCGACGAGCACGGAGACTCGCGCCGTCGACCGGCGAGCACCCACGGATCGACTCCTCGAGGCACTGCGGGGATTCGTCATCTCGGACGTCCACGCCTCCCGCGACGGCACGCAGCGGTGGCTTCGCACCTACGTCCCTCTCACCATCGGTTCCGGCAACCCGGCAGGTGTCGCCGCTTTCGAGCAGGACTATGGCCCGATAGCCGCCACGGGGCAGACCTCGGGATGGCTGGTTGCCGGGATCCTGGAGGGCGTTCTCGTGCTGCTGTTCGCGGTCTTCGCACCCGTGCTCATGCGCGTCACGTCGCGCCTACGCCGCCATGTCGCAGAGGTCCAGCACGTCGCTACGCACGACGAGGTCACAGGCGCACCGAACCGTCTCGGCTTCCGGCAGGCGGTCGAAGCCAAGCTAGCATCGGGGGTGCCGGCCACGTTGCTCCTCCTCGACCTGGAGGACTTCTCCAAGATCAACCAAGCCTTCGGTCCGGACGGTGGCGATGCGCTGCTCGCAGAGACTGCGAACCGTCTTCGGCGTGACCTCGCCGACTGCGACCTCGTCGCGCGACTGGGCGAGGACGAGTTCGGCGTTCTGTTTGCCGGCGCCGACTCCGAAGCGATAGCTGCGGTAGGCGCTCGTATCCAGCAGTCGCTTGCGCCCTCATTCCTCGTCGACGGTGTACGCGTCTCGGTCGGCGCAAGCATGGGCGCCGCGGTGCTCGAAGAGACAGACTTTCCGACGCTCCTTCGTCGGGCCACGGCAGCTCTCGCCGCCGCCTCGAAGGACGGCCTGAGTGACGTCTGGGTCTACGAGCACTCGCTCGATAGCGACGACTTTCGTATCGCCCGCGTCGCCGAGCTCCGCGACGCACTGGACAGCGGTCAGCTGCTCGTGCACTACCAGCCTCAGGCAGATCTCTCGACGAGGCAGGTGCGCGGCGTCGAGGCACTCGTGCGCTGGCAGCATCCGGCACGCGGACTGGTCGCAGCCGGAGAGTTCATCGAGGTCGCCGAGCGAATCGGTGTCGCCAAAGACATCAGGCGCTTCGTTCTCGAGGCCGCCGTGCAGCAGTGGCGGGAGTGGAAAGAGCTCGGGATCGACCTCGAGATCGCGGTGAACCTGAGCACTGTCGACCTGCTCGACGACTGCTTCCCCGCCGAGATCGCCGGTCTCCTCGAGCGATACTCGATGCCGGCGTGGAACCTCGTCTTCGAGATAACCGAACGTACGCTCGGCGGCCACGATCGGCGGATGCGGGATGTGACCGAGCGCCTGAACAGGATCGGGATCCGGCTCGCGATCGACGACTTCGGGGTCGGCTACTCGTCACTCGCCAGCCTTCGCCGCTACCGCATCCACCTGCTCAAGGTCGACGCGAGCCTCCTCGCCGGCGTGCCCGGCGACCCAGCCGCCGCGGCAATCGTCAAGAGCAGCGTGGAGATGGCTCATGCGATCGGCGTAACCGTCGTCGCGGAGGGGATCGAGACCCGTGCCCAGTGGTCTTTCATCAACTCCCTGGGCTGCGACATCGCCCAGGGGTACTTCATCGGCCGTCCCGTTCCCGCCGCCGAGATCAGCGAGCGCTTGTCGTCGGTCCCGCGCGTGACCACTGCCCTCGCCGCCTGATTCGCCAACCGGGAAGCGGGAAAAGTCAGTTAGGAGAGTTTGACGAAACCCTCCTAGTAGGCTCCGCGCTCTGTGAAAGTCCTCACCGTCGTCGGAAACCGGCCGCAATTCGTCAAGAGCGGCCCGCTCTCTTTCGCCTTTCTCGTCGCCGGCGTCGAGGAGATCGTCGTGCACACAGGGCAGCACTACGACCGCGAGCTCTCCGAGGTCTTCGTCGAGGAGCTCGGACTCCCCCGACCGCAGTACCGGCTCGAGCTGAAGACCGCGGATCCGGACGTCATGGAGCCTGAGATCACGCGCGTCATCCGCCGGGAGGAGCCCGACCTCGTGCTCGTGTACGGCGATACCAACTCGACCCTCGCCGGAGCACGGGCGTCGGCCGAGGCTTCGGTGCCGCTTGCGCACGTCGAGGCGGGTCTGCGAAGTGGCGACCTGACGATGCCCGAGGAGCGCGCGCGCATCGAGGTCGACCGCCTGGCCTGGCTGCTCTTCTGCCCCGACGACCGCTCCCGGGAGACCCTCGTCGAGGAAGGTGCCCTGGGTCAGCCTCATGTCGTCGGTGACGTGATGGCCGAGGCCTGCAGCCGCTTCGCGCCGATCGCCCGAGAGCGCTTCCCGATCCCCTTCGAGCCCAAGAGCTACCTCGTCGCCACCGTTCACCGCGAGGCAAACGTCTTCCAACCCCGCCTCGGGCGCATCATCGAAGGCCTGAACCGCTTGACCGAGCGGATCGTGTTTCCCGCGCACCCGCGCACCCGCTCCCAGATCGAGCGCGAGGGCATCGAGCTCGGCGAGCACGTGCATCTCACGGATCCGCTGAGCTATCTCGAGCACGCGTCGCTCGCGTCGCAGGCTCGGGTCATCGCGACCGACTCCGGCGGCCTCCAGAAGGAGGCGTACTGGTACGGCGTCCCCTGCGTGACCTTGCGCCCGTCAACCGAGTGGATGGCAACGGTCGAAGTCGGCGCGAACGTCCTCGTGGACGACGACCCGGACGCGATCGAGGCAGCCGTGACGATCGCGTCCATGCCGGAGGAGCGTCCGCAGCTCTACGGCGACGGTCGCGCGTCGGCGCGGATCGTCAGCCTGCTGGTCGCTACGATGCCCGACCGATGAAGCGGGACGTCGCCATCGTGGGCGCCGGATACGTCGGCGTGCCGCTCGCACATGCGTTCGCGGAGGTGGGGAAGAAGGTCGTCCTGGTCGACATCGACTCCGCGCGCGTCGAGCGGTTGAACCGCGGCGAGAGCTATATCGAGGACATCCCCTCGGAGACGCTGAAGCCACTCGTGGAGAAGGGTCTCATCTCGGCGACGACCGACTATGACGAGCTTCGCGAGGCCGGCGCCATCCTGATCGCACTCCCGACCCCGCTCTCCCGCCAGCGAGAGCCGGATCTCAGGATCCTCGTCTCGGCTGCGGAGGAGATCGCGACGCGGCTCCGTCCGGGACATCTTGTGGTCCTCGAGTCGACCACCTATCCCGGCACGACCCGCGAGCAGGTGCTCCCCGTGCTCGAGTCCGGGAGCGGCCTCACGGCCGGGAAGGACTTCTACCTCGCCTTCTCGCCCGAGCGCGTCGACCCCGGCAGGGACGACTGGACGACGAAGACGGTGCCGAAGGTCGTCGGTGGGATCGACCAGGCGTCGACCGACGCGGCGGCAGCGTTCTATGCAGCGGCGATCGACACCGTCCACCGCGTGTCGTCACCGGAGGCGGCTGAGCTCACCAAGCTGCTCGAGAACATCTTCCGTTCGGTCAACATCGCCCTCGTCAACGAGCTCGCGCAGCTCTGCGACCGGATGGGGATCGATGTCTGGGAAGTCGTGGAAGCCGCAGCCACCAAGCCGTTTGGCTTCATGTCCTTCAAGCCAGGGCCGGGTCTCGGTGGACACTGCATCCCGATCGATCCCTTCTATCTCACCTGGAAGGCGCGGGAGTACGGCTTCTACACGGAGTTCATCGAGCTCGCCGGAAAGGTCAACGAGTCGATGCCGTGGTTCTGCCGCTCTGTGGTCTCGCAGGCGCTCAACCACTCGCTGCAGCTCTCGCTCAAAGGCTCGCGCATACTCGTCCTCGGAGTCGCCTACAAGCCGAACATCTCGGACACGCGAGAGAGTCCCGCGATCAAGCTGATCGGGCTCCTCGAGGCCGCGGGATCCGATGTCTCGTATCACGACCCGCATGTGCCTTCGTTTCGCGAGAACGGAATCACGATGAGCTCGTCTCCGCTCGACCCGGCCTCGTACGACTGCGTAGTGGTCGTCACCGACCACTCCGGCATCGACTACGACCGGCTCGTGGAGGACTCGAAGCTCGTGGTCGACCTGCGAAACGCAACGGGCGCCAATGGGAAGGGCTCCGACAAGGTCTGGAAGCTGTGACGGTCCGGGTCGGCGTCGCCGGGCTCGGTCACTGGGGCCCGAACCTCGCCCGCAACTTCGCAGAGCTGGCCGAGCTCACCTGGCTCTGTGACTCGGACGTGGAAAAGGGTGAGGTCGCGTCGTCCCGCTACCCCCAGGCGCGCTGGACTGCGAGCTTCGAGGAGATGCTGGCCGAACCAGAGCTCGACGCCGTCGTCATCGCGACGCCGGTGCCGACTCACTTCGACCTCGCCCGCCGCGCCCTCGGCGCGGGCAAGCACGTTTTGGTGGAGAAGCCGCCTGCGATGGTCGGCGTCGAGATGGACGAGCTCGTCGCGCTCGCGCGGGACCGCGACCTGGTTCTCATGCCCGGTCACCTGCTCCTGTACCACCCCGGCGTTCGCCGCCTGAAGGAGATGATCGGCGCGGGTGAGCTCGGTGACGTGCTCTGCGTCTACGGGAACCGCCAGAACCTGGGGATCATCAGGTCGAACGAGAATGCCCTCTGGTCGCTCGGCGTGCACGACCTCTCCGTGATCCTCCACCTGCTCGACGAGGACCCGGAGCAGGCGGTCGCGCTCGGCCGCGACTTCCTGACGGACGGGGTCGAAGATGTCGTCTTCTGCTACCTGCGGTTTCCGTCCGGGAAGATCGCGCACATGCACCTCTCGTGGCTCGATCCGCACAAGATGCGGAAGATCACGGTGGTCGGCACCGAGAAGATGGTCGTTTTCGACGACATGGAGCTCGAGCGCAAGGTCACTGTGTACGAGAAGGCTCCGTGGCGGCCGTCCGACCGCTACGGCGAGTGGCAGACTCGCACGGGCGACATCTTCAGTCCGCGCATTGCCAGCGACGAGCCGCTCAAGCTCGAGTGCCTGGAGTTCCTGCGTCTGATCGGGGGCGAGGGTGACCGCCGCAAGGTCGCCGAGGACGGTGCGCGCGTCGTGCGGGCGCTCGACATGCTCACGAGATCGCTCCGTGGAAGCTGAAGTCCACCCGACGGCAACCGTCTACCCGGGGACGGTGCTCGGGGAGGGCGTGAAGGTGCTCGAGAACGCGGTCGTCGGCAAGCAGCCCGCGCTCTCGTCGCGCTCGACCGCAAAGCGGGATCCGCTCCCGGCAACCGAGATCGGCGAGGGAACGATCGTTTCCACAGGTGCGATCGTTTTCGCCGGCTCGCAGATCGGCGCACGGGTCATCCTCGGCGACCAGTCGTGCGTACGGGAGCGCGTGACGGTCGGGGACGACGTGATCATCGGGCGCGGCTCGCTGGTCGAGAACGACACCACGATCGGCGCGATGACACGGATTCAAGCCGAGGCGTACATCACCGCGTACTCGACACTCGAGGAGCACGTCTTCATCGCGCCCTGTGTCGTCACGACGAACGACAACTTCATGGGGCGAACCGAGCGGCGCCATGAGCTCATGAAGGGGCCGACCATCCGGCGGGGCGCGCGGGTCGGAGGCGGCGCGGTTCTCTGTCCGGGGATCGAGATCGGAGAGGAGGCGTTCGTCGGAGCGGGCGCCGTCGTGACGAAGGACGTCGCGCCGAGGACGATCGTCGTCGGGAACCCCGCGCGAGTGCTGCGCGAGGTTTCCGAGGACGAGCTTCTGTAGGGATCAGCTCGCGACCGGAACGGTCGAACTCTTCTCTCGTGACCAAGGTTCGGACGTGCTCGCGAGCGATGTCCGCTGAAGCAGCCAGAACGAGCCTTCCACCGCTGGCCCGATCAGCAGGGCAAAGGCAAGGGTGCCGATGCCGACGGTGCCTCCCAGGCCGAAGCCGACCACAAGCGCGGTCAGCTCGAGCGCACCGCGAACGACGCCGATGCGAAATTGCGTCCGCTCGGCGCCGACGACCATCAACGAGTCGCGTGGCCCCGCGCCGAGGCCGGCGCCCAGGTACATGCCGGTTCCAAGGCCCATCAGCGCGATCCCGATCGCGAGGAGGGCGATCCTCAGTCCAAGCCCACGATCCGAGAGCGCCGAGATCGCCTCGACGCTCGTCAGGAGCTGCACGAAGCCACCAACGAGAAGCGCATTGGCGAGAGTCCCCACGCCCACACGTGCGCCGAGGGCCCACGCGATCGCGAGCACCACGATGCTGACGACGATGTTCGCCTCGCCGAACGCAAGGCGTGTGTGCTCTGCGAGTCCCTGATGAAGAACATCCCAGGGCGAGAGACCGAGTCCCGACTCGAGCAGCGCAACGATTCCGGCGGCGAAGACGAAGAGACCGCAGATCAGGATCGCAAGACGCGCTGCGAGCGGCCCGCGAAGGCGGGGTGGCGCGCGCATCAGAAACCGAGCGCCTGTCGTACAAGTATCAGTGTCGTACGCCCTGGAACGGGATCGCGGTCGTAGACGACAAGCTTGTTCACGGAGCTCCCAGTACCCCCGGTTCGCCGCATTCGCACATCTTCGAGCGGGAAAGCCACCTGATAGACATCGGCGAAGATCGAACGGTGCTTGCGCAGCTCGAGCCTCTCCGTCACATCGTCCTCCGCCAGCCATTCAGCGTTGCCGTAACGAACACGCTCCGAGGAGGCGAGCGCGTCGATCAGACCGATCTCCTCCAAAGTCGTCGACCCTCCGTGAGAGACCAGCGCGCCATCCGGAATCAGCGACAGCACGGCCTCTCGTGCAGCTTCGGCATCCGGAGCGGCTCGCGCCTCGAAGCCGCGTGCGGCGAGAGCCTGGAGGAGGCCGCTGTCGATGGCCGGCAGCACATCGACGAGCGCAGGCGGCGAGGAGCTCATGGCTCTAGGAATAGCATGATTCACCGTTCAGGCAAACTTCTCTTTACGATGTTAGATATAAGCGAATCCTTTAGGTGGGCAGGGGTCGAGCTCCGGCACCTGGTCACCCTGAGAACCGTCGCCGAAGAACGCTCGCTCGCAGGAGCTGCACGGCGGCTCGGTTACAGCCAGCCGGCTGTGAGCCAGCAGCTCGCAGCGCTCGAGCGTCTGGTCGGCGCTCGGCTGGTGGAAAGAAGGGCGGGTGGGCGCGCGGTGGCGCTCACCGAAGCCGGCCGGCTCGTCCTGCTTCATTCCGAGGCCATGCTGGCCCGCGCCCAGGCGGCGGACGCCGAGCTCCGAGCACTGGGAGAGGGAAGCGCAGGCACGCTCCGCCTCGGCACGATCCCGAGCGTGGGCGCACGCTTGGTTCCGCAAGTCCTGAGTGGATTCGCCGGACACTGGCCGGACGTGGTCGTCGAGCTCGTCGAGCACGACGACGACGATGTGCTGCTCGAGCAGATAGAGGCCGGCAATCTGGATCTCACCTTCGCGCTGCTGCCCCTCGCAGCAGGACCGTTCGAAGCGACCGAAGTGCTCCAGGACGGATACATCCTCGCTGTCGCCGCCGATTCAGCGCTTGCCACGGCCGGACGAAAGGTCTCCCTCAAGCAGCTTGCGAAGCTCCCCTTGATCGTCTGCACGCAGAGCTCTGCCCCCGAAGCGCTCCTTCACGCCCACGGCATCGCCGCCCAGATTCGCTACCGAATCGACGCCAACGAGACCGTGGCTGGTTTGGCCGCCGCCGGGCTCGGGGCAGCTCTAGTCCCCCGACTGGCCATCGATCCGGAGCGCGCCGACCTCGTGCGGCTGGAGCTGGCGACCGAGCTCCCGCCGCGGCTTGTCGGCATCGTCTGGCATCGCGATCGACACCAAACGGAAGCCGCTCGCCAACTCGTCGAGCTCTCGCGCGAAGTCGGCGCGACGATCTGATCGGAACGGGGTCAGCCCTTGACGATGATCAGCCGGTACCCGGTGACGCCCGGGCTCGACATGCGCACCTGCACGTAGTAGGAGCCCGCTCTCGACGCGCGGTGTGAGAAGTACTCGCGAGCTGCGGGACGCGCAGAGATGCGGGCGCGAAAGCGCAAGTTGCGCACGTTTCCGATGGTGGGGGTCTTCGGGAGCCAGAGAGCGAGGCTCAAGTCGGCGTCGGCGACGCCTCCCGTCAGGCCTACGTACAACCGCTGGCCCTTCTTCAGCCTGACCGCATAGACGTCGTCCTGGTCGTCCCAGAAGTCAACTGTCGCATTCAGCCGCCGGTTCGATCCCGACACGGTGTAGGAACGAGCGCCCGCGTCGTCGTTGGCTTCGAATCTATCTGCCGGTGGCAGAGGCTCGGCCAGCGCGGCGATGGCCGCGGCGACGTCGAGCCGGCCACGGCCCGAGTGCTCGTCGCGACCGACGATGCAGGCCGCGCATCCCGTCGCCGGTGTCACATCTACCGCTGTCTGCTCGAGGATCGCCGTCACCTGCTCGGGCTGCAGCAGCGGGCGAAGCGCGAGCAGGAGCGCGGCGGCCGCCGACACCTGCGGCACGGAGAAGGAGGTGCCCTGGGCCTCGCGATACTCCTCCGGCCCGCAGCTCGAATAGCCCTGCTCGGCGCACGCCGGGAAACGCGATGTCAGCGGGCGCGGAAAGATGGAGAGGATTCGGTCTCCGGGCGCAGCCAGATCGTTGTAGACCTTGTCCCGATTCGAGAACTTCGGCACGCCGCCGGTCTCGCTGATCGCGCTCACTCCGAGAACATGTGGCAACGCGGCGGGATAGCTCGCGTACTGCCACGGGCTCGAAGGCGCCTGGTCGGCGTTGCCCACTGCGGCCACCACGACCGCGCCGTTCGAGACCGCATAGGCCACGGCGTCGGCTTCGAGGCGCGAGAAGCTGTCGCGGTTGGGGTCGAGCGGATCGCGGATGCCACCGAGACTCATGTTGATCACCCGCGCCCCGTTCTCGACCGCCCAGCGGATCGCTTTCGCTTCGGCTTCGATCGGAATCGCGCGAGACGGCGTAACCACCTTGGCGACCAAGAGCTCGGCCGAGGGAGCGAGGCCGGCAATGCCGATCCCGTTGCCCACGCCCGCCGCGATGAGCCCCGCGACGAAGGTCCCGTGCCCGAGCGCGTCCACGTTCGCCGAGCCGCCGACGAAGCTCTGGGCGTCGAGGATCTTCCCGGCGAGCTCGGGGTGGCTCTCGTCCACACCGGAGTCGATCACGGCGACCGGAACGCGCTCGAGGGCGGGCAGCGTCAGCCACGGCTCGTAGAAGCGGCTCTGCGTCAGGTACCACTGGCGCGAGACGAGTGGATCCGACGGCGTGAAGGCGAGACGCCGCGAGTGGAGGGTCTCGACGTAGCGGATCCCTTCGATACCTGTAAGTGACAGTCCCGCTGGAAGATCGACGACGAGAGCAGGGATCGGTTGCAGCAGCTCAGGACGAGTCCCGGTTCGACGTTCCACGGCGGCTGCGACCGCCGCGGTACTCGCTCCCGGCTTCAGACCGACCGCCACCCGGGCGGCATCCGCGGCGGCAGGAAGAGCCAGCGCCGAGGCGAGGACAGCCGCGGTGAGAAGAAGAGCGCGTCGCATGCAGCTCACCCGACGACCGAGAGCGCGGCCGTCACAGCTTCGGCGTAGCCGCCAGTAGCGGGGATGCTGGCTCGGTACTCACCCTGTCGAGCGACCTCGGCCTGAAACGCACCTGCCGCATCGACAGTCTTCTTGGCGACGCGCCTCCAAGTTGCGCCTTCCCGGCGTTCGATGAAGACGGTGGCTCCGGACAGTCGGGGGCGAACAGTGCCCGTCAACGACAGAGCTCCTGCGCCCCGCGCGAGCTGCACCCGCGGAGCGACCTCGACGAGGATTGCCGGCGACGCCGCCCCCTCGGCCTCGATCCGGTAGCGCAGCGTCCGCTCGGGCTTGACGACGAGCGAGGCGATCCCACTGGTCGCTCGCTGAACCGCGCCGACTTCCGTCCACCTCGACCCGTCGGGCGACGAGGACAGCAACGGAGCGGGCAGGCTCCGTGCAAGGCCGGTCAGCCGAAGCGGTGAGCCGAAGACGACGGTCTCGCGCGGTTGATCGAGCCGAAGCACGCCGATCGTGACCCAGGTCGAGCGCAGACCGAGGCTGGTTCGCAAAAGCGCTGCGGGCGCACTCGAGGAGCCTGCTTCCGTCTGCAACGTGATCGAGCGCAGACGGCCAGAGGGTGTCGGCACGCCGACGGCGTCGAGGATGCGGTCGGCGACGCCGAGCTTCGCCTGGAGGGTGCGAGCGCCGAACAAGAACGGACCCCACATGTGATGGGGCGAGGCCTTGTCCCACGGGTCGGGGCGGGACAGGAGGTACGGCACGGGCGTCCCGAACACGTCTGCGGCACTGGCTGTTCTCCCGCCCGAGGTCGAGAAGTAGTAGGTCGTGGCGAGTCGGCCGCCGTAGAGGACGACCTGACCCGCGGTGGCTCGCACCGCCGCGGTCGTTCGCGGCTTCTCGCCCGCGACACCGCGGTAGACCTGGCTGCGAACGTCGGAGTAGAGGTCGAACGGCTTCCCCCTGACGAGGTTTGCGAGCGCATACGAGCGCGCGGCGACCGCTTGCGCCTCCAGCGCTTCGCTCGGCCACGTATGCGGCATCTCGTTCGCGACCACTCCGGGGAGGTAGGCGTCGAGCCGGACGAAGTTCACCACTCGGAAAAACTGGCCCTGCACGGCCAGCTCGAGGCTGCCCCGGTATTGCACTCCGTCGAAGGACAGGGGCGTGTCCTTCCCAGGCCGGATCACGAGAGGCGATGCGACGTTGACCGGCCGAGGCGCGTCGACCACGGGCAGCTTCAGCTTGGGCCTGAGCACGATCGCGCCAGGAGCGAGCTTGAACGTCTCACCGCGTCCGTCGACCGCGGTGAACGGCTTCGCGGACGAGACCGTCACCGCGGGCTTGCCCTCGGCGAGGAGCACGCGAACCTGCTTCGTCTCGGCCTTGCCGATCTCCGTTCCCGAGTAGTAGTGCGCGAGGATCTCCTCGTGCGTGTGGCCGGCGTTGGCCATGCCGTAGGCGCCGTACTGGCTCATCCCGACACCGTGACCCCAGCCGCGTCCGGAAACGACGAAAACTGCCTCTCCCGGCATGGCCTCGGACTGCACCGGTTGCGCCCCTGCGACACCCGCGGCCAGCGCGACGAGAACCGAGCAGACGGTCAGGAGGCGCACAACGGTGGACCAGGCTAGCGACATAACGTAAACCGTCTGAGTATCGGCGCAAGAAAGACCCCTTCATGGGGTGCCCGAGAACGCGAGCGCTCCGCGGTGTGAAGCAGGCAGCTGGAGCGGCTACGGGAATCTAAAGTGAGTAGCCGGCGCAGGATCTCGGCTCAGCGCCAGGCGGTTTCCTCGACTGGAGCGCGCTTCTTCAACGGCTCCCACCAGTCGCGGTTCCCCGTGTACCAGGCGACCGTCTCCGCCAGGCCGTCGCGCCAGCCATGCGCCGGCTCCCAGCCGAGCTCGTCGCGGATCTTCGTCGCGTCGAGCAGATAGCGGCGGTCGTGACCCGGCCGGTCGGCGACGATCGTCTTCAAGGTCTGCGGCTTCTCGGTGAGTTCCAGTACGAGGCCGGCGATCTCCTCGATCGTCGCCTCGATCCCCGACCCCACGTTGTAGGTCTCCCCTTCGACGCCATCGTGCAACACGAGGTCGATCGCCGAGCAGTGGTCGAGAACGTGCAGCCACTCGCGCTTGTTCTGCGTCGACGCGTACATGGGGAGGGGCTCGTCGTCGAGCGCGTTCGTCGTGAAGAGCGGAAGCACCTTCTCGGGGAACTGGTACGGGCCATAGTTGTTCGAGCAGTTCGTGATCGTGATGGGCAGGCCGAAGGTCTCGAAGTAGGCGCGAACGGCGTGGTCGGCGCCGGCCTTGGACGCGTTGTAGGGCGTCCGCGGCCGATACGGGGAGTCCTCGGTGAAGACCTCGTCGGTGTCGAGTGCGAGATCGCCGTAGACCTCACAGGTCGAGACATGGTGGAATCTCGACGCTCCTGCTGCCCGGGCGGCCTCGAGGAGCGTCTGCGTACCGAGCACGTTCGTCTTGAAGAACCTCGTCGGATCGACAACTGCGAGGCTGTTGTGCGACTCGGCGGCGAAGTTGACGACGACGTCGATCCGCTCTTCGCGAAGGGTCCTCTCCGCAAGCTCCCCGTCGCAGATGTCCCCCTGCACGAAGACGATGCTGTCCTCGACAGCGGCAAGGTTCTCGCGGTTGCCGGCGTAGGTCAGGAGGTCGTAGGCGACGACGTGGTCGTCGGGGTGGTGCTCGAGCCAGTAGTGGACGAAGTTCGAGCCGATGAACCCAGCCGCGCCGGTGACGAGAAGTCGCATCCGGGAAAGGCTACCCCTGCCACGTAACAGACTGTTACTCGGCTTCGTTCGACTCCTGCTCGAAGCGAAGCTCGGTGAGACATGCGCGTAGCCCTTCCCGCCAATGGGGGAGCGTGGGCGCGCCATCTCGCTCGCTACGCAGGATCGCGTGCTCGGGACGGGGCGCGGGTCGTCCGAGCTCCTCGGTCGAGATCTTCCGCACGCGGCAGTCGATCCCGGCCTCGGCGAAGATCGCCTCCGCGAATTCGGCCCACGAGCAGTCCCCTGCGGCGGCGACATGCCAGATCCCCTTCGGCCGCTCCGCGTCGACGAGCTCCCGCACGCCGAGAGCAAGATGCCCCACGAAGGTCGGGCAGCCACGCTGGTCGTCGACCACAGTTAGCTCATCGCGCTCTGCGCCGAGCCGAAGCATCGTCCGCACGAAGTTGTGGCCTGTCGGACCGAAGAGCCACGAGCTGCGGACGATCCACGCGTCCGAGCCGGCGGCGGCTTCGCCGTGGAGCTTGCTGCGCCCGTAAACGGAGAGTGGATTGGGCCCGTCGGACTCGACGTACGGCTCGCCCTTGCGACCGTCGAACACGTAATCCGACGAGAAAGTCACGAGCGGCACGCCGAGGGCGGCCGCATTCGCGCTTCCCCCCACGTTCGCGGCTGCAGCGCCCTGCGGATCGGCCTCGGCCCCGTCGACATCGGTCCAGGCGGCCGCGTGCAGAACGAGGTCGAAGTCGCCTTGTGACACTGTGTCACTAGGCGGGCTCGTGACGTCCCAGTCCTCGCGAGCGAGCGCGACGAGGTCGTCGTCCGAGAACACGTCCTGGAGCGCTTGGCCGAGTTGGCCGCCGGCGCCCGTGATCAGGACGCGACGGCGGCGTCCCGCGCGGACAGAGTCGGTGTGCTGGTGCTCCATAGGCCTACGACGCGCGGGTCGTTCCAGGGAATCGTCTGCTCATCGGGGTTGGCGGGGTCGTATTCGGCGGTCACGTGGTAGCAGAAGAGAATGTCGGTCAGCGCCTCGAAGCCGTGACCATGGCGGCCTGGGATGTAGAGCGCGACGCGGTTGTCCTCCCCGATGTCCTCGGTGTACGTCTCGCCGCTTGAGCGGTCGAGCACGACGACACGGGCCATCCCGTGCAGGCATGCGAAGAGATCGTCCTGTCCGCGCTCGTGGAAGTGAAGGCCGCGGATGACCCCGGCGCGGGAGAAGGACACGTTCGTCTGCGTCATGCTCGCGGGCAGAACGCTGTCCTTGCGGAGCTCGCAGAACCAGCCGCGCTCGTCCTCGTGCACCCTGAGTGGGAGCCGCTGGAGTCCCTCGATCACTTGTTGGCTCCCGTCTCGTCGATCCGGCGACCGATATCGGCGAGATGTTGCCAGTGCTTACCGGCGTCCTCCCACCAGCCCTCGACCTCGCGGGCCTCGAGGCGGCCCTCGGCCGCGTAGTGCCGGTTCACGTCGGTGATCTCGAGCTCGCCGCGGCTCGACGGCTCGAGTCTGGAGATGACGTCGAACACGTCGGGCGGGTAGCAATAGAGGCCCACGACCGCGTACGAGGAAGGTGGAGCGTCGTAGCGCTTGTCGACGACTCCGGCCTTCTCGACGATGTCGGTGACCGTGCCTCCGTCGCCGTACACGACGACGCCGAAATTCTCGGGATCGTCGACGTCCGTGACGAAGATCCGAGCGCGTTTCCCGTTTTCTGCCCACTCCCCGAGCGCCGCCGACTGCGCGAACTCGAAGATGTTGTCGCCGAGCACGACCACGAGCGGAGCGCCGGCGGCGAAGTCGCGCGCCATGCCCACGACCTGTGCGATCCCGCCAGGCTCCGTCTGCACCTTGTAGGTGAGGTCGACCTCGAGAATCGGATCGCCGCCGCCCCGCGGCGCAAGCCGTCCGTCGCCGAGAAGATCGATCATCTGCCCCGCATGCCCCTTGCCAGTGACAAGGAGAACGTCACGGATGCCCGCGAGCTGGAGAAGCTGCAACGGGTAGTAGATCATCGGCCAGCTCCCGACCGGGAGCAGGTGCTTGTTGGAGACGCGCGTGAGCTCACCGAGGCGCGTCGCCTCGCCACCCGCGCAGATGAGACCCTTTGGCTGCACGCGGTGATGCTAGATGCTTGGCCGGGCTCCGCCGGGAAGTCAGTCGCCGCTCGCTGCGGCAGGCACGGTGCGCGCTCGATGCTCGCCGAGTGGCGACGGTTCGACGCGGACGACTCGCGCTAGACCATGAGGCAGCCACCAGTTCCACTTCCCGAAGAGCTTCATCGCGCTCGGCACGAGTAGCGCACGCACGATCGTGACGTCGATCAGGATCGCCGCCGCGAGGCCGAACCCGAACTGCTGCAATCCCACGATCGAGCCCGCGATCAACCCCATGAACGCCGCGAACATGATCAGCCCCGCCGCCGTGACGAGCCGGCCCGTCTTCGTCAGCCCCAGGACGACCGCCTCCTCGTTCGTCGCCCCCTTGTCCCACTCCTCGCGCATCCGCGAGACGAGGAAGACCTCGTAGTCCATCGAGAGGCCGAAGAGCATGGCGAAGAGCATCACCGGAACCCACGCCTCGATCTGGTCGAACGCGATCAGCCCGATCCACCCGCCCGCGCCCCACTTGAAGACGATCACCAGCAGGCCGTACGCAGCCCCGATGGAGAGCAGGTTCAGGGTGATCGCCTTCAGCGGCAGCACGATCGAGCGGAATGCTCTCATCAGCAGGAAGAACGTCGCTATCAGCACCGCGAGCACGAGCCAGGGGAACCAGCTGTACGTAAGGTCGATGAAGTCCTTGCCGCCCGGCGGCCCGCCGCCCGCATAGACGACCGCGCTCGGGGGAAATCCCGCAGCCGGGATGATCTCTCCACGTAGCCTGTCCACGAACTCGAGGCTTGCGGGATCGCCGTAGTCCCTCTCGCCGATGACACCGACGTTCAGATAACGGCCGGTCGAGTCGACGTGCTGGGCTGTGCGGTCGAACTGGACCGCCGCGACCTCGGGATCCTCCTCGAGGAGCCGTGCGAGGCTCGCGAGCGCGGGCGCGATCACAGGATCCCGAACGCCTCCCGCGCTTCCCGTGTCCACCACGATGGCGCTCGGCGCCGTCGCCCCTGCCCCGACGGCGTCGCTCAGGACGTCGAATCCCTGCATCGCCTCGAGCTCGCGCGGAATCCCCTCGTTGGAGCCCGGCCCCAGCTCGAGCGCGAGTACGGGCAGGGTGAGCAGGATGAGAACGGCGGAAGTCATCCCGGCCACCGTCTTCGGGTAGCGCATGATGAAGTTCGCCAGCACTGCCCAGAAGCCGTGCTCGTGATCCGAACGATGCTCGAGCCAGCTCTTCGGAAGCAGACGCACCCTGTCGAGCGGCTTTCCCACGAGCGAGAGGACGGCCGGCAGGAACGTCACCGCCGCGAGCACGGAGACGGCGGGGATGATCAGCCCGCCCACCCCAAAGCCGCGGATGAACGGGAGGGGCATGAACAGGAGCAGTGCGAGCCCGAGCGCGACCGCGGTGCCGCTGAACACGACCGCGCGTCCCGCGGTCAGCATCGTCGCCACGAGCGCCTCGTCGCGAGACGATCCGCGGCGAAGCTCCTCGCGGTAGCGGTAAACGATCAGCAAGGAGTAGTCGATCGCGATACCGAGGCCGATCAGCGTGACGAGGTTCGTCAGGTACGTCGTCAACTCCATGAAGTTGGCGAACACCCAGATGATCCCGAGCGTGGTCGGAATCGTCACGATCGTGAAGGCGAAGGGAAGCAGGAAGGCCAGCGTGCCGAAGGTGAAGATGAGGATCAGGAGCGCGATCGGAACGGCGATCAGCTCGCCTTTGGCGAGATCTTCGGCGAAGACCGGGTCGAGATCGTGCTCGATGGCAGCCTGGCCGGTGACGTAGACCTCGGCGCCCGGGATGACACCTACGGCCTCCCGCATCTCGTCGGTTCGTCCTTTGGAGTCAGCCGGCTCGAGGTTGGAGACGATCTGCCCGACGACAACGTCGTCGGTGACGGGCTCGACGGCAACCACCCTGCCGGTCGGGAGCTCCGCCGCAGCCCTCTCGGCCGCGGCGCGCACCCGCGGCACGAGCGCATCGGCGTTCCCCTCTCCCTCGGCGACGATGGTGAATGCGCCCGTGGTGCGCTGGTCGAAGTGCTCTTCGAGGATGAGCTCCGCCCGGTGCGTGTCGGTACCGGGCAGCGTGAAGCGATTCGTCAGCAGGTCGGCGAGCTGCGTCGACGCAAAGCCGCAGATGCCGAACACGATGATCCACGCCCCGAGCACGCTCCAGCGGTGCCGGAGGACGAACCGGGTCAGACCGTCCAACGACTCAGCCTTTCGACCGGGTCCGCCTCGCTCGCCAGCTCACCCGCGTAGCGGCTTTTCGGCGGCGAACACCGGGCACGGCACGCACCGCGGCGATCCAGATGTACGCAATCGTGGCGACGATTCCCGCCAGAATGGTTAGCAATCGCCTCGGATGGAAAAGAAGAGAGAGGACGCCCTGCACCAGGGCGATCCTAGACGACATACTTCAAAACCAAGTCAAGGAAAGGTGGTACATCGCATGGCAAAGACCAAGGACACCGCCGAGGCCGTGCGCCCATACGTCAAGCGCGCGATCGAGGACCCCGATTTGCGGGAGGACCTGGTCGCAGCGTTTGCGGCTGCGCGAGAGCTCTACGACAAGATCTCGAAGGGCGAGGGCGTCAAGGGCAAGGCGCAGAACATCTCTGGGAAGGACTTCCAGAAGGAGCTGCAGACGCTGGTCAACGACCTCTCCGATGCGTCCGATCGCATCAAGGGCGACAAGAAGGGCCACAAGGCCCGCAATGTGGCGCTCTTGACCGGTGTCACGCTCGGCATGCTCTACAACCCGTGGACCGGTCAGGCAACTCGTGACTGGCTCATGGAGCGCATCTCGGGTGGTAACGGCGACAGCTTCGAGGAGTTCGGCGGGAGCTACGGCACCGAGTCCTCGGACCTGACGTCAACGGACTCGACGCCGGGCAACGGCAGCGAGCCGGGCGACGAGTCCAAGTAGTCGAAGCTGGCGCAGTCGCGAAAGCGGCTGCCTCGAGATCGTGCGTGACCGGAATCCGCGCCAGCGGATTCCGGTCTTGCGCCAGAGGATCTAGCGAGCAAGGACGCGCTCGAGGGCGCCCGGTACGAGCCCGCTGGTCGACCCGATGTCGTCGACTTGGAGAAGCACGGCTCCGGGTGGAGGAAGCGCGTTTCCTCCTGCGCCGACCGGGGCGTAGACCCGTCCGGCTGCGAAGGAGATGTCCTCCGCACGGCGCCAGGCGATGAGGATCGGATAGGGGGCAACGACGCCGTCGTAGCCGAGCCCGCTCATCGCGGCCGGATGGATCTCGAAGTGGAGGTGGGGCGAGCCTCCGTCGGCGTCGCCGGTGTCGCCCACGAAGCCGATCACGTCACCGGCTTCCACGCGCTTGCCCTCGATCGCAAGCGGCGAGTACGCAGACATGTGAGCGTAGTAGAAGTCGTTCCCCAGATCGTCCCGCAGCCACAGCCGAAAGCCGCCGAGCTTGATGAACCCGACCTGGTGGATCGTGCCGTCGGCAACTGCAAGCAGGGGTGCGCCTTCGCGGGCGAAGATGTCCTCTCCGTGATGCCAGCCACCCGGAATCCCCGGTCGTGATGCGCCAAAGCTGTCCCCGAACGAGGCCGTTCCGAAGATGGGGAAGACGTAGCCTCCGGATGAAAGACGGGCCGAGACCTCCGGCGAAGCCAGCACCGGCCCGCCGGGCACTGCTCCCTCGGTGTCCGGTTCAGGCGCCGTGGGGAGCGAAGGACGGACGGGTGGCGTGGGACGCGGAGTCTGCTCTCCCGGCGGGCGAGGCTTCGCGGGCACCTTGGCGACCGCGACTGCCTGAGCGCTCCCGATGATGATCTCGCTCCCCGCGGGAAGTCCGCCGTGAGCCACCGTCAGTGTCACGCGGAGCGCAAGCACGGTACCCTGTGCGCCGGGCGGAGCACCGCGACGGCTTCCACTCTGCAGCGAGAGAACGGAGAGCACCCCCCAATCCGCGAGAGAAGCCGTGGAACCAGGAGCTTCGGACACGTCCTCTCCGAGCGCGCGTAGTCCCAGCACGGCCGAAGCTGACACGTCGGAGCCGGCCGACCGCTGACTGGCTCCAGCTGTGGTCGAAGCGGTCACCTGCGCGGCGGTGACCTCGCCTCCGAAAAGCGTGAGCCCGACCACCTGGGCCAACGCCTGAGCGGTCGCGGCCTCGCCGGTCTGGGCGGACACGACTGCCCGCGAGCGACCGAGGCTGACGATGGAGCCGTCCGCCGGAAACTGAAACGACTGGACATCCGCGCTCAGGTTCGTGGGCCAGGTGAGCTCGCCGAGAGCCACGTTGTCCTGGCCGGGGATCGAGATCCGGAGCAGAACAGCGTTCGCGCCGCTGGTCGCATTTGGCGACGGCGGTGCGGCGGCGGCGAGCGCGGCAGAGAGGGCCAGAGCCGCGCCGGCGAGGGCGAGGGCGACGACACGGATCACGACGAATCAGAGTAGCGCGCTCGCGTCGTCCGCCACACGAGGTGGGCTGCAACCCCGAAGATGAGCACGGCGAAGAGCCGCCTCAGCGTGGTCTCGGACATCGAGGTCGCGATCCTGGCGCCGAACTCCACACCCAACACCGACGAGACTCCCAGGATCACGGCCGTGCGAAGGCGGAGGTTTCCATACCGGCGCTGGTTGGCCGCGCCCACGGCTACGGTGGGCAGGATGGCGAGAAGGGATGTCGCCTGCGCCTCGATCTGTCCCAGGCCGAGGGCCACGAGCGTGGGGACGAAGAGAATGCCTCCCCCCACTCCGAAGAGCCCGGACAGCACGCCGGCGGCCAGTCCCAGCGCAATCCCGACAACGATGGTGGACGTCGTCACGCGACCAAGAGCCAGATGCCGACTCCGGTGAGGAGGACGGCGAACGCGTAGGTGAGATGTCGAGTCGTGATTCGCTGCTGCAGCATCGTCCCGAAAAAGGCTCCCCCAGCGGCCGGAAGACCGACGAGTGCGGCATAACCGACGTCCACCTCCCCGCGGTACGCGTAGACGATTACCCCGGCGAGCGCGGTGATCCCGATCGCCGCCAGCGACGTCGCCGTGGCAACCCGCTCGGGGAGCTGCGTGAAGAGGATGAGCAACGGGACCGCGATGAGGCCGCCGCCGACACCGAAGAGGGCGGAGAAAACCCCCGCCGCGATCCCGATGGCGATCAGGCGCACGAGACCTATCGTATGGACATGACCTGCCGTGCACTGGTCGCCGCGCTTCTCGCCTGCGGTGCGCTGCTCGGGCTCGCGCGCCCGGCGGGAGGCGAGCAGGCGGCGGTCGGATCGTCGTTCTACATCGTCCGAGGCGACCCACGCCTCTGTCCTTCCCCGCTCTGCGGTGGCTACTGGGTCGCGCTCGCGAACCGCGCACGGACTCGTTGCAGCGACGGCGCGCTGCGGCCGCGCTGTTACGTCGCGACGCTCGTGGGCGAGACTCGGCAACCGCTGTTCGTGGCCGTACCGGAGGAAGCCCTCGCTCGCGGCGCGCTCCAAGCACAGGAATTCGCAAGCTTCGGCAGACTCGGTGTGCTCGTCGTCGCCGAGGTCTGGAGGCCCGTCGGGGGACCTGCCAAGGGCGACTTCTACCGCCTGCGGGATACCGGTGCGCGTTGTATTCGGGCGCCCTGCTTTTCGATGCGGGCGGTTCGGCTGAACGGACGTGAGCAATTCACGTTCTCGGACCTCGACCTGCGGCCGACGGGAGCCGACACGGATGACCTCGCGGTGGCCCTACTCGATCCGCAGGGGCTTCTCGCGTCGGGCCGCGCCAGCACCACGGCTGAGCGCGGGCGCGTCTTTCGCGCGACGCGCGTGTACCTCAGGGCCGCGACGCCTCACGCCTGAGGACATCCCAGGCAAGCCGCACGTCGTCCTCCGTCGTGCGAAAGTTTCCGATCGCGAGGCGCAGCGAGTAGCGGTCGCCCAGCCGCGCGTGTGAGAGGAACACCTCGCCGGAGGCGTTGACGCGCTCGAGAAGGCGCTCGTTCTCCTCGTCCTCCCCCTCCCGACGAAAGCAGACGAGCGAGAAGTGACGCGGCGCGACGACCTCCCACCCTGGCTCCTCACGTATCCACCCCTCGAAGAGCGCTGCCAGCCGAACATGCTTACGGATTCGCTGCTCGAGGCCAGAGCGACCGAAGCACCGGAGCACCGCCCACAGCTTGAGCGCCCGGAAGCGGCGCCCGAGCGGGATCGAGAGCTCGCTGAGGTTGACGGCGTCGTCTGGAGACTGGAGGAACTCGGGGACGAGGCTGAAGGTGCGCCGGAAGTCGTCCGGGCGGCGCGTCCAGAGCGCCGAGCAGTCCATCGGCACGCCGAGCCACTTGTGCGGGTTCACTCCGATGGAGTCCGCGCGCTCCCAGCCGGTGAAGAGCGGGCGAAGCTCGCGGCAGACCGCGGCCGAGCCCGCGTAGGCCGCATCCACGTGCAGCCAGACGCCCGCTGACTCGCATGCGTCTGCGATCGCGGGAATAGGGTCGATCGCAGCGGCGCCGGTCGTTCCGATGGTCGCGAGGACGGCGCACGCGTCATCGAGGGCGAGCAACTCCGGCCGGAGCTGGAACTCGTCGTCTACCGGGACCTTGCGCAGCTCGAGGTCGAGCAGCTTCGCGGCCTTGTCGGCGGCCGAGTGAGCGTGCTCGGAGCAGAGCACCACGCGTCGGCCGGGTCGCAGCGCACGGGCGACCGCAAGGGCCGAGAGCACTCCGGTCGAGGCCGTGTCTTCGATGTGTCCGTGGAATTCCGGCGGCAAGCCGAGGAGCTGCGCCAGCCAGTCGAGTGTCACCTCCTCGAGCTCCTGCAGCGCGGGAGCCGTGCGCCAGAGGATCCCGACCTGGTTGAGCCCGGCGATCAAGAGCTCGGCGAGGACACCGGGCTCGGATGCGGTCGCGGCGAAGTACGCGAAGAACTTGGGGCTCTGCCAGTGCGTGAGCCCCGGCAGGAGCACGGTGTCGAGGTCACGGAGCACCGATGAGAACGGCTCGGGCTCGTCCGGCGGCGAGGAGGGAAGAGCCGCGCGGATGTCTCCCGGCTCGACCTGGGAGAGAACGGGCAGCTCGCGCACGCGCTCGAGGTAGGAGGCGACCCACTCGACCGCAGCCGCGCCGTCCTCACGAAACGCGGTCAGGGCACCTCTGGTGCTCGTAGGCGCGGTACATGCCTCGCCCCTACGGCGCCACAACTCATCGCCGCACCTTCTGGATCTGCGCCCATGTGCGCGTGTTGAGAACCTGCTCTTTCGTCAACCACGCGCGCCGTGCAAGCCCGATGCCGAACTCCGCATACCCGAGCGCGGTGGTCGAGTGGGCGTCGGTCGTCACCGGGATGAGAACACCCGCTTCCCCCGCCAGCCGCGCATGCGTGTCGCGCATGTCGAGGCGATCGGGTTGGGAGTTGATCTCGAGCGCGGTTTCTGTCTCCGCGGCCCGCTCGACCACGCGGTCGATATCGACCTCGGCGCCGGTCCGCTTCAGGATCCGCCGACCGGTGAGATGCCCGATGCAGTCGACGTTGGGATTGTCGATCGCGCCCAGGATCCGTTCGGTCGGGCTTCGCTCGAATGCGGTGTGCACGGAGGCGACGACCCAGTCGAGCTCGGCGAGCGCCTCTTCGTCGACGTCGAGCGAGCCATCTGCGCGGATGTTCACCTCGACCCCACGCAGGATGCGGAACGGCTTGACGCGCTCGTTGACGGCTTCGATCTCCTGCCATTGCGCCTCCATCCTCCCGTCGCGCAGGTAGTGGGAGTGGTCGGTCAGACAGAGGAACGTGTAGCCGCGACGCTTCGACTCCGTCGCTATCTCCTCGATCGAGCTCTTCCCGTCGGAAGACCAGGTCGAGTGGCAGTGCATCTCACCGCGGAGATCTGTGAGCTCGACCAGCTCCGGTAGCTTGCCCTCGCGAGCTGCAGCGACCTCGCCGTCGTTCTCGCGCAGCTCGGGCGGGATGAAGGCGTAGCCGAGGTAGTCGTAGAGTTCCTCCTCAGTCGCGTGGGTGACGACCTCGCCGGTTTCCGCGACCGTTACCCCGTACTCCGAGATGGACAGCCCGCGGCGCTGCGCGTCCTCCCGCAGCGCGATGTTGTGGTCCTTCGAGCCGGTGAAGTGCTGGAGCACGTTCCCGTAGCACTCGGGAGGAACCACGCGCAGGTCGAAGCGGAGCTCGTCGTGCCCGACAACCGTCGCCTTGGTGGGCCCACGAGCGGCGACATCTCTGACCCAAGATCCTTCGCAAAACGCGGCGATAAGTGCGAGGGCATCGCGGGAGGTCGCGATCAGGTCGAGATCGCGCACGGTCTCTCTGCGGCGCCGGACGCTCCCGGCCTCGGAGACGGCGATTGCCGCGGGATGCGCTTCGAGCTCCGAGACGGCGCGCCGAACGGCGGGCAACCCGACTCCGAGGAGCCGCCGTGGCTCCGCCTGCTCGCCGACGCCCGCCTCGAGCGCCTTCAGGATCTTCTCCTCGCTCTTCTGACCGAGGCCAGAGAGGTCGCGTAACCGCCCATCCTCGGCAGCGATCTTGAGGCTGTCGAGGGTGGTTACTCCGAGCTCGGTCCAGATCCTTGCTGCGGTCCTCGGCCCGACGCCCGGAAGCCGAAGAAAGTCGACGACGCCGACCGGGACGCGTTCGCGTCGCCTCGTCAGCGCGTGCATCTCCCCGTCGTCGACGATCTCGATGACCTTCTGCTCGATCGTCTTTCCGATCCCCGGCAGCTCGGTCGCACGTCCCGCGAGCGCGAGCTCGGCAACCGGCGAAGGCGTCTCCCGGATGCGCGCGGCGGCACGGCGGTACGCGATGACCTTGAACGACTCCTCCGCGAGGATCTCGGAGATGTCCGCAAGGAGGTCGAGCTGGTCGGCGAGCTCCGTGTTCCGCGGCAGGGTGTTCGCCATGCCGCGATGATACGGAGGTGCCTCGCGCGGTCGTCTGCCTCCCCACGTACAACGAGCGCGAGAACCTGGAGGCGATGGTGCGGGCGCTCGGAGAGGTGCTCGACACATCGCAGGACGGCGTTCTCGTCATCGACGACGGGTCACCGGACGGGACCGGCGAGATCGCAGATCGTCTTGTCGCGGAGCTGCCGTGGCTCTCGATATTGCATCGTGAGCAGAAGGAGGGAATCGGGCCGGCGTACATTGCAGGGTTCCGTCATCTTCTTGCGGGCGACACTCAACTCTTGCTCGAGATGGACTGCGACTTCTCGCACGACCCAGGTGACGTGCAACGACTGATCGCCGCCGCGAGCGAGGCGGACCTCGTGCTCGGCTCCCGCTACGTGCAAGGAGGTGGCACGGAGAACTGGGGGTTGCTGCGCCGCTTCGTCTCGCGGGGCGGCTGCATCTATGCGCAGGTGCTCCTGGGTGTGCGCCTGCGTGACCTCACGGGAGGGTTCAAGTGCTTCCGTCGCGAGACACTCGAGGCGATCGATCTCGGCGTCCTGTCAGCGCACGGCTACGCGTTCCAGATCGAGACGACCTACCGCGTGCTGCGGAAGGGACTGCGCGTGCAGGAGGTCCCGATCCGCTTCGTCGAGCGACGAGCCGGCGCGTCGAAGATGACCAGCTCGATCGTGGCTGAGGCGATCTGGAAAGTGCCGCTTCTCCGGCTGCGCGCGCTTCTCGGCCGGCTCTGACGTCCCGCGGGGTCAGACTTCAGCCTGACCCCAGCCTCGTCGAGAGCCTGACCCCCGGCTATCCCTGGGGACTACCCTGGGCGCGTGGACGAAGTCACGGATGAGACATTCGCCGACGAAGTACTGGCCTCGCCGATACCGGTGATCGTCGACTTCTGGGCCCCGTGGTGCAAGCCGTGCGAAGCGATCGAACCGCACCTGGTCGGGATTGCCGCGAAGTACGGAGGACGCGTTCGGCTCGTGCGTGTGAATGTGGACGAGAACCTCGCGGTCTCGGGTCGCTATGGCGTCCTGTCGCTGCCCACGGTGATGGTCTTCGCGGAGGCCGAGCCCCGCGAAACGATCTTCGGCGCGCATCCGCGCTCGCACTACGAGCGAGCGTTTGAACCATTGCTCGGATGATCACGGGAACGACTGAGCGATACCTCCGAGGAGTCAGTTGGATATTGGCGTTCGGCTTTGTCCTCTGGTCGGCGTTTATCGCTGTCGCCGGCGGGTTCCTGGGAGCGATTCTCAGCTGTTCTGAGAACACAGCCTTCTCCTCTTGAGCTACCCGTTCTTCACGGGGCTAACGGACGAGGGGCGAGCAGCGTACGCCTTCGGTCCCCTGCTCGGCCTGGGGGCGCTTCTCACGATGCAGCGCCGACCAGGGATCGGCTAAGGCATAAACGCTGCGACACTGGCCCGGATGGCCACCGATGTCGCGGCGACCTGGGCCGACCTGCTCGAGGGCGAGGAGATTGCGTACTCCGGTGTCGAGCCGGCTCGTGACGCCCGCTCCGAATCGCTTCCCGACGACCTCGATCCCCGCGTCGCCTCCGTGCTCGTCGCGAACGGCGTCACGTCCCTCTACCGGCACCAGGCCGAGACCTGGGAGGCCGCGCAGCGAGGAGAGAACGTTGTCGTCACGACCGGCACGGCCTCCGGGAAATCGCTCGCGTTCAACCTGCCGGTTCTGGACGCGATCACGCGCGAGCCGAAGACGCGAGCGCTCTACCTCTATCCGACGAAGGCGCTCGCGCAGGATCAGGCACGTGTCCTAGCCGAGCTCCGTCTCAAGGGACTCAAGCCCGCGATCTACGACGGCGACACCCCTGGCGAGCGGCGCTGGCAGATTCGCAAGTGGTCGAACCTCATCCTCACGAACCCGGACATGCTCCACGTCGGGGTGCTCCCGCACCACGATCGCTGGGGCGACGTGCTGCACAACCTGCGCTACGTCGTCGTGGACGAGGCGCACGTCTACCGAGGGGTCTTCGGCTCGCACGTGGCGAACGTCCTTCGCCGGCTACGGCGGCTCGCTCGCGTCTACGAGGCGGAGCCACAGTTCCTGCTCGCTTCGGCGACGATCGCGAACGCGGGCGAGCTGGCCGAAGCGCTCACCGGAGAGCCAGCGACGGTGATCGAGAGCGATACCTCGCCGAAGGCCGAGCGCGAGATCGTCATCTGGAACCCGCCGCTGCTCGACCCCGAGCTCGGCCTGCGTGCGAGCGCGCTCGGAGACGCTTCCCGACTCATGTCACAGCTCACGTCTCGGGGCCTCAGGACAATCTGCTTCGCGAAGAGCCGCAAGGCCGCGGAGCTCATCCATCGCTTCACGGTCGAACGGGTGGATACCGCCACCGCGAGTCGGCTCGCTCCCTACCGCGCGGGCTACACCGCAGAGCAACGCCGCGAGATCGAGCGACGGCTAGTGGAAGGCGAGCTGTTGGGCGTCACTGCAACCGACGCGCTCGAGCTCGGCATCGACATCGGCCTCCTCGACTGCGCGATCTCCGTCGGGTTTCCGGGCACGGTTGCATCGTTGCGGCAGCAGTGGGGAAGGGCTGGACGCCGCGGCCGCGGCCTGGCCGTGCTCGTCGCGAGCGAGGACGCTCTCGACCAGTTCTTCGCGCGTGAACCGGAGGCTCTGCTCTCACGCCGGGTGGAGGCGGCCATCGTCGATCACACGAACCCGCGGATTCTCGACCCGCACGTGCTCGCGGCCGCGTTCGAAGCCCCGCTCGACGAGGGTGACGCCGAGACGTTGGGCAAGGATGCGCTTCGCAGAGCCGCCGAGCTGCCCGAGCTCGAGCGCACTTCAGCCGGCTTCGTCTGGAAGGGACGCGACTACCCGGCTGCGCGCATCTCGCTGCGCTCCGGCGACGGCGAGCCCTTCACCGTCGTCGACGGCATGACCGGATCCCTCCTCGGTCTGGTCGAGCGCGAGCGCGCGTACTCGACCGTTCACGAGGGTGCCGTGTATCTGCACCTCGGAGAGCAGTACCTCGTCGAGCAGCTCGACCACGACAACCGAGTCGCGGTCGTCGTCCCTGCGCGCGTCGACTGGTACACGCAGGTGAAGGAGGAGACGGAGACGACGATCGAGGAAGCCGAGCGGGTCGAGCGACGGCTCGGGGTCGATCTCCATTTCGGCCGCGTGTCGGTCTCGGAGCAGGTCGTCGGGTATGCGCGGAAGGCCGTGCGCGACGGCTCGACGATCGACGTCGTCCCGATGCTGATGCCCGAGACCACGTTCGAGACGGAGGCGATCTGGTTCTGCCCCGAGCCCGTGCAGCTCGAAGGGCTCGAGCAGATGCCGTCCCTGCTCGGAACGCTGCATGCGGCGGAGCACACGTTGATCGCGCTCCTGCCGCTGTGGGCGATGTGCGACCGCTGGGACATCGGCGGCCTCTCTACGAATGTCCACTACCAGACCGGCCGTCCGACGATCTTCGTCTACGACGGCCACTCGGGAGGGATGGGCCTCACGGCGCGCGGCTTTGGGAGCTTCGAGGGCTGGGTCGAGGACGCGACGCACCTGCTGCAGCGCTGCGCCTGCGCGAGCGGCTGCCCGTCGTGCGTGCAGAGCCCGAAGTGCGGGAACCTGAACGAGCCGCTGGACAAGGCAGGCGCACGAACTCTGCTTCAGCGGATGCTCTCGGCCGATGAGCGGGGTCAGGCTTTAGCCTGACCTCGGAGTTGGGTCGTCGATTTCGCCTGTCGCAGATCGTCTACTGATGGAATCCAGGAAAAGGAGAAGCAAATGCAGGTGATGGCACTGATCTATGGCGACGCGTCGCGCTGGGACGCGTTCTCCGCCGACGAGCGCGAGGCCGTGTACGCGCAGTACCGCGCGTTCTCGGACGAAGCGCGCAAGGCCGGCGTCATGGCCGGTGGAGCGGAGCTCGCGTCGACCCGTGACGCTACGACGGTCCGCGTTCGCGACGGCGAGTTGCTCGTGACCGACGGGCCCTACGCGGAGGTGAAGGAGGCGCTCGGCGGCTACTTCGTCTTCGAATGTGAGTCGATGAACGAGGCCGTCGAGTACGCGGCGAAGATCCCGGGAGCGCAGCATGGCGCGATCGAGGTCCGGCCCATCTACGTCGATCCCGCAGCAGAAGGAGCGGCGACATGAAGTACGCATTTCTCGTCTACGGCGACGACTCCGCGTGGGTCGACCTCTCGGAGGAGGAGCAGGCCGAGCTCCGCGCGCAGGAGATGCCGCGCTGGATGACTCTCTTCGACGAACTGCAGAAGGCCGACCCGAGCCTGGCCGGCTACGAGCTCGACGGGCGCAACGCCGCGAAGGTCGTTCGCGTCCGCAACGGCGAGCGGATCGTCACCGACGGACCGTTCGCGGAGACGAAGGAGGTCGTCGGCGGTGTCTTCGTCATCGACTTGCCAGACCTGGACGAGGCCATCCGTCTCGCCGCGCTGGTACCCACCGCCGAGCACGGCTCCCTGGAGATCCGGCCGCTGGTGGAGTGACGGTCGAGCGGGTCTTTCGGGAGGAATGGGGCCGCGCGGTCGCAATCCTCACGCGCGTCCTCGGCGATCTCGAGCTGGCCGAGGACGCGGTACAGGACGCGTTCGCAACCGCCATCGAGCGCTGGCCGAGAGACGGCGTTCCACGTACGCCGGGCGCCTGGATCGTCACGACTGCACGCAACCGGGCGATCGACCGCATCAGGCGGGACAAGGTCTTCCGGCAGAACGTGTTCAATGAGGGCTACGCGGCGACCGCGGGCTCGGACTACGTGCGCGGAGACCTGTGCGACGAGGCGATACGGCTCGGCAAGCTCCTCGCCGTCCTGATGCCGGACGAAGCGGAGGTCCTCAGGCTGCTGGCGCTCATGCTCCTGCACGACTCGCGGCGGGCAGCGCGGGCGGGCGTCGACGGCGAGTTGGTGCTGCTCGAGGATCAAGACCGCGCGCTCTGGGGACCGGACGCGGATCGAGGAAGGCCTGCGCGTCCTCCAGCGCGCCGTCTCGCTGCGGCGGGGTGGTCGCTACCAGCTTCAGGCCGCAATAGCAGCCACGCATGCGCAGGATCGTCCCTGGAGCGAGATCGTGATCCTCTACGACCGGGCTCGTCGAGCTCGAGGGCTACCACCTCCTCCATGCCGCCCGCGCCGACCTGCTCCGCCGGCTCGAGCGGCGAGACGAGGCGGCCGCCGAGTACCGGCGAGCGCTCGAGCTCACCGCGAACGAGGCCGAGAGCCGGTATCTCGAGCGGCGCGCCTACTCGAGGTCTCGTAGGGCGAGCTCGACGACTTCCGCAGGCGTCGCCGCAGTCTCGACGCCGGGGACCTCGGGAGCCCCTGTGAGAGCGACGACCCTTCGGCCGAGCCGGCGCGCGAACGCGATCTCGGCCAGCGTGCCCCATTCGCCTCCGACCGCGATCACCGCATCGCCGGAGGCCGCTACGGCAAGGTTGCGAGCGTGGCCGATGCCCGTGACGACGACGTGGTCAGCCCAAGGATTCGCGTCCTCGCGCCGCTCGCCCGGGAGGATCGCGATCGTGGTTCCTCCTGCAGCCTTCGCGCCGCGATGCGCGGCGGCCATCACCTCGCCGAGCCCACCGGTCACAACGGTGCAGCCGCGCTCGGCGAGAAGGCGCCCGATCTCCTCAGCGGCCACTTCCCAGTCCGCTCCGCTTCCGACGACGGATACCTGCAAGGGCTTCAACGAAGCCGGCGCAGAGCCTGCGTCAGCGACTGCTTCCCGCCGAGGGCGCCCGCGAACAGGTCTCCGTCGCGCGCCACCCGGTCGAGCACGGCATCCATGGTGAATGACGCGAGGTCGAGCCCCGGCACGACCTCCTCCCAATGCAGCGGCGCGGACACAGGGGCTCCGGCTCGCGGCCGTACCGAGTACACCGAGGCGTTCGTCTTCCCGGGGCCGTTCTGGTTCGCATCCACGAGCACCCCGCGGCGCTTCTGCTTCGACCACTCCGTCGTCACGAGCCCTGGATGCGCCCGCGCGAGCGCCCCGGCGATGATCGATGCGAACTCGCGCGCGTCGGCAAACGTGTGGCGCCGCGCAATCGGCACCAGGATGTGTATCCCACGTGAGCCCGAGGTCTTCGGAAACGCCTCCAGCTCGAGCAGGTCGAGCGTGTCCTTGACGAGCCCGGCCACCGTCACGACATCGTCGAACGTCGCGCCCTCCGCGGGGTCGAGGTCGAACATGACCCAGTCGGGGCGGTCGGGCTTGTCCGCGCGCGACGACCAGGCGTGCATGTCGATGCAACCCATGTTCGCCATCCAGAGGAGCGCGAGCGCGTCGTCGACCAGGGCGTAGTCGATGATCTTCTTCTCCCCCTCGCGGGTCGAGGCCGGGAACGGGGCACGCTTGATCCACTCCGGCATGTGCGACGGCGCCTGCTTCTGGAAGAAGTTCTTTCCCTGCCAGCCGTCCGGGTAGCGCTTCATCGTGAAGGGCCGGTCGCGAAGGTGCGGGACGAGAACCTCGGCGACGTCCCGGTAGTACGCGATGAGATCGCCCTTGGTGATCCCCTCCTCGGGCCAGAAGGGCTTGTCCAGATTCGAGAGCCGGAGCTCGCGGCGCCCCTTCTTGATGACCGACGGCAGTGGGGCAGTCTCCTTTCGCACCTCGGATGCAGGCTTGTCCTCCCGGAGGCCGAGGTAAACCGGTGCGCGCAGGCGCCTCTCGTGCGTCCACTCGGCAAATGCGACTTCCGCGACGAGGTACGGCTCCACCCAGACGACATCCGAGCGCCGGACGCGCGGCATCCTCGGCGTCTCGGCGAAGGCCGAATCCGTGCGTTTGAGCGGCTTCATAAGACCGAGCAGCCGCGTGATCTCGGCTTCGTCGAACCCGGTGCCGACGTTCCCGGCCCAGCGTAGGCCACCGGCCTCGTGAACGCCGACGACGAGCGCGCCGAAGCCGCGCGAGCGGCGTCCATGTCCCTTCGTGTAGCCCGCGATCACGACCTCTTGACCGCGGCGCACCTTCACCTTGTGCCAGTCGGCGCTGCGCCTGCCGGGCTGGTACCGCGAGTCGACCCGCTTCGCGACGACACCTTCCAGCTCCTGGTCGTCGGCCGCGGCGAGAAGCGCCTCGCCGTCGTCGAACTGCGGAGAGATGACGATGCCGCCTCGCGAGGGGTCGATCAGTCCCTCGAGCCGCTGCCTGCGCTCGGCCAACGGAAGCGAGACGAGCGGCTCCGAATCGAGCTCGAGGAGATCGAAGACGACGAGGACGAGCGTGCCTGCCCCTTCCTGGAGCAGGGAAAACCGCGAGCGGCCGCTGTCGTCGAGCGCGCAGATCTCCGCGTCGAGCACGGCATCGGCCGAGCGTGTCCCGAGCTCAGCGGCGCGCGCAGCCGCCTTGAACCGCTCGGTCAGGTCGTTGCCGTTCCTGCTCGTGAGTGTGGCCTGGCCGCCCGAGATCGTCACGAGCGCGCGGAAGCCGTCCCACTTTGGCTCGAACGTCCAGCGCTCGCCGTGAGGGAGCGTCTCCGACGACGTGGCCAACATGGGCGCATACTTGCGTTGGTCGTCTTTGGCGCCGTCTTTCCGGAGGAGGAGCCAGTTCTTCGGGTCACCGTCGAGCTTGGCGGGCACGAGCGTCCACACGCCGTCCAGACGCTCGCCGTTCAGTTGAACCGTCAACCCTCCGTCACGCTTCTCCTCGAGCAGCTCGTACGTGCCCCGATCCCAGATCTCGACCGTGCCGGCGCCGTACTGGCCGGCGGGAATCGTCCCCTCGAAGTCGCCGTACTCGAGTGGGTGATCCTCGACGTGGACAGCAAGGTGCCGTTCGCCGCGTCGCAGCGGGACGCCCTTCGGCACAGCCCAGCTCGCCAGGACACCGTCGCGTTCCAGCCGAAAATCGTAGTGCAGGCGCCGCGCGTCGTGGCGCTGGATCACGAAGCGTGCCTCCGTGGAACGCCGCTTCTTCGTGCTGAACGGCTCGGGTGTCTTTTCCGGACTGCGCTTGCGCCGATACTCGTCGAGCGTCACCTGTGGATTGTCGCCATCAACGCAACACTTTCTTCACCAACTGGCTCCAGATCCGAGAAAAGTCCCGCTTGAAAGGGTTTCTGTGTAGGGGATAAGCCTGTGGAGACTGTGGATAGTCGTCAAGCGGTCGACAGGATGCCCATGACGCGGTACTTTTCCCGCCGTCGCCGCCGGCGCTCGTCGGGCTCCAAAGCGTCGATCTCCTCCAACGCTCCCAGAATCCCCGCCTCGAGCAGCTCCGCGGCCGCATTCGGATCCGTGTGCGCGCCGCCCTCCGGCTCCGGAACGACCGCGTCGATCACACCGAGCTCGAGACAGTGCGCGGCATCGGGCTTGAACGCGGCGGCAGCTTTGCGCGCCTCGCCCGCGTCTCTCCAGAGGATCGCCGCGCACCCCTCCGGCGAGATCACGGAGTAGATCGCGTGCTCCTGCATCAGCACCCTGTCGGCGACGGCGATCGCGACCGCGCCTCCGGAACCACCCTCGCCGATGACGCAGGTGACGGTCGGCACGGAGAGCCGCACCATCGCCGCCTGGGAACGTGCGATCGCGCCGCCCTGACCGTGCTGCTCGGCCGCGACGCCAGGATAGGCGCCGGGAGTGTCGACCATGGTCACGAGCGGGAACCCGTGTCGCTCCGCGAGCGCCATCGCGCGCATGGCCTTCCGGTAGCCCTCGGGGTACGCCATTCCGAAGTTCCGCTTCGTCCGTTCCTTGAGATCTCGGCCTTTCTGGTGACCGACGAGGACGATCGTCCGCTCCCCGAGCTTGCCGAGGCCGGTCACGATCGCCCGGTCGTCTGCTCGTCCCCGATCCCCGTGAAGCTCGAAGAAGTCGTCCAGGATCCGCTCCACGTAGTCGAGCGTGTACGGGCGATCCTGATGCCGCGCGAGCTCGACCGAGCGCCAGATCTCCTCCTCGCTCGGCTCCGCCTGCAGGCGGTCGAGCTGATCCTGGAGCCGCTCGAGCTCGCCGCTCAGCTTCGTCCCGCGGAGGAGCTTCATGCCGGCGAGCTTACTGAGCCGCTCGCGTAAGCGCATCTCGGCTTCGCTCGGCACTAGTTCTCTTTGAAGAGACGCAGCAGACGCGCGATCGTCGGTCGTAGCTCGCCACGTGGAACGATCCCGTCGACGTGCCCGAAGCGGAGGTTGGACTCGGCCAAGCCAAAGTCGGCGGGGAGCTTCTCCCGCGTCGTCTGGGCGACGACCCGGGGACCGGCGAAGGACATCAGCGCGCCCGGCTCGGCCAGGACGACGTCGCCGAGGCTGGCGAAGCTCGCCAGTACTCCGCCTGTAGTCGGATGCGTGAGGATGGAAAGGAGCGCACCGCCCGAGTCGTGCAGCTCCTCGATCGCGCACACGGTCTTCGGAAGCTGCATCAGCGCGAGAATTCCCTCCTGCATGCGGGCGCCACCCGACGCTGAGACCGACACGAGCGGCACTCCGCCTTCGCCCGCACTGTCACACGCGCGCGCAAACTTCTCCCCGACCACGCTGCCCATGGAGCCCCCCATGAACGCGAAGTCCATGACCGAGAGTCGGCAGCCTTCGTCCTCGATCGTCGCGCTGCCGCACACGATCGCGTCGCCGAGGCCGGTCGCGATCTCGGCCTCAGCGAGACGTTCCGTATACGGCCTGAGGTCGAAGAAGCCAAGCGGGTCCGCCGAGCGGAGCTCTGCATCCTCCTCCGAGAACGAGCCAGGGTCGGCGAGTTGCTCGATCCGCTCACGAGCGCCAACGGGAAAGTGGTGCCCGCACTGCGGGCAGACGCGGAGGGTCTGCGCGAGCTCGTCGTCGCGATAGTGCGAGCCGCACCCCGGACAGGTGTTCGGGTGCGACTTCGCCGGTGCCGCATCGGTTGTCTTCTTGGTCTCGACCGACACGTCGACCCCGCCTGAGTCCGGAGAGGACATGGGCTGGATCCTACGTGCGGCTCGTCGCTAAGCCCCTCAGAGGCCCACGGCAGCGAGGAGACGTGAGGCGACAGGAATGTTCCGCTCGGCTCGGAGGTGTCCGGTGACCCCGATTCCAGCCAAGGGCGCGCGCGAGACGACATCGCGAAGCGTGGCTTCGACATGGGCGATGCTGAAACCGTCGGGTTCGGGTACGAAGACCTCGGCGTCGCCCGGATCGAGCACGTCGAGATCGAGCGCGACGTACACGGCGTCCACGCCGGCGAGGGCGCGGTCAAGCGAGTCGTCGACCCCGGCCTCGTCGAGATACGCCTGCTCGGGGGGATCCAGGCTACGTGCCCCGACGAGAGCCACGTCCTCGGGAGCTAGAACACCGTCGTCGAGGAGCATCCGCAACGGCATTCCCCAGAGATTCCCCGACGGAGACGTCTCGGGCGTGTTCAGGTCGCCGTGAGCATCGAGCCAGACGACTGCGAGGCGATCGACCCGGGCGGCGAGGCCCCGCACAGCCCCCACGTGCGCGCAACAGCAGCCTCCGAGGATGAGCGGCCGCTCGGGCAGCACCGCGGCGAGCTCGGCGCTCTGCTCGTCCAGCGAGTCCGCCGCGACCACACCGGTCTCCGGATACGGAAGAGCGAGGCTCGCGCCTTCCGCCATCGCCTCCCCGCCGGTACCCCATGCACGCGGCACCCTCACGAGCCCGGCGGCGAACTCCCGTCCGCACGCATGACATTCGTAGCCAGAGCCCACAGCGACCGCCGTGAAGGTGCGGCAGTCCGGGCAGCGGGCCCGCAATGAGCTCACGCGATCTCTTCCAATGCATCTGCGAGGCCAGTCAGCGACGAGAGTGTTCGCTGCGGTCTCCCATCGTCGGGCTCGCCTACCCGATTGATCCAGATGCTCGGAATGCCGAGCTCGGTGGCCGGCGTGACGTCGTGGAACAGGCTCTGCGCGACGTGGACGTGGTTAGTCGCACCGGCCCCAGTCTGTTCCCGGAAGACCTCCCAGTGCCGCTTCGCCGGCTTGTAGGAGCCGATCTCGGACGCGACGATCACTTTCTGGAAGGCGATGCCGATCGCGACCATCGAGGCGTCGATCAGATCGCGATCGGTGTTCGAGAGGATCCCGAGCTTCCAGCCGCGATCCCGCGCCTCGGCGAGCGCCGCGGGGACGTCCTCGAACACCGGCCACGACGGCAGCGATCGGGCCAGCGCGCTCGCCTCGCCCTCGGGGAGCGCTAGACCTTCTTCCTCGGCAAGCCGCCCGAGGGCAAGTGTGAGCACCTCGCGATACAAGGCTCCCGTGTGCGCTGCTTGGATCTCCGGCTCGATCGCGTGATAGCGGGCCAGCAATCTGTCCGCCTGCCCCACTCCGAACAGCTTCTCGAGCTCCGCCCGAATCCCGCCGTTCCAGTCGACGAGCGTGCCGTAGCAGTCGAACGTCACCCAGCGCTCCGCCATGCTTAGAGCCTAGCGCTGCTGGTGCGCAAGACGGAAATCGGCTAGCGCGGATAAAGAATGGCGCTCACTCGTCTGTCCATCTGCGAAAGACAACACACGCGTTGTGCCCGCCGAAGCCGAACGAGTTGGAGACGCCGATCTTCAGGTCCGCCGGCCTTGCCTCGTTCGGGATGTAGTCGAGATCGCAAGTCGGATCCGGTGTCTCGTAGTTGATCGTGGGCGGCAAGAGCCCGTCCTTCAGCGCAAAGATCGTGAAGATCGCCTCCACGGCGCCGGCGGCGCCCAATGTGTGCCCTGTTGCCCCCTTCGTCGAGGAGACCGGAGTCGCGTACGCGTTCTCCTCGCCGAGCGCGAGCTTCAGGACACGCGTCTCGGCGGGATCGCCGAGGGGCGTCGACGTGCCGTGCGCGTTTACGTAATCCACCTGATCGGGAGTGATCCCCGCGTCGGAGAACGCCATCTGCATCGCCCGCGCCGGGTTCTCCCCGGTGGGGTCGGGCTCGGTCACATGTGTTGCGTCAGAGGAGACGCCATAGCCGAGCAGCTCAGCGTAGATCTTCGCGTCTCGCGCCCGCGCGTGCTCGAACTCCTCCAGAACCAGCACCGCGCCCCCTTCTCCCATGACGAACCCGTCCCGGTCGGCGTCGAAGGGACGCGAGCCACGCTCGGGGTCGTCGTTTCGCTGTGAGAGAGCGCGCATCGCCGTGAAGCCGGCGATGCCGACGCGCGTGATCGGCGCCTCGGTGCCGCCGCAGAGCATCACCTCCGCTCGACCCAGCCGGATCGCATCCAGGCCGTCGCCAATTGCCATGTTCGAGGCTGCGCACGCGGTGGTCTGAGTGGCAAGTGGCCCGCGCGTGCCGAGCTCCATCGAGATCCACGCCGCGGCCATGTTCGGGATGATTTGGATGATCGAGAACGGACTCGTCCGGCCTGGGCCTCGTTCGAGCAGGGTCTGGAAGCAGTCCTCGAAGGCATAGAGACCACCGATACCCGTGGCGCACGCGGCGCCGACGCGGTCGGGCTCGGCGGCGATCGAGAGTCCGCTGTCGGCTTCCGCCATTCGCGCCGCCGACAGCGCGAGCTGCGAGAAGCGGTCCATGCGTCGCGCTTGCTTGCGCTCGATCCACGTGGTCGGCTCGAACTCCGATGCCTCGCACGCGAAGCGCACCGCGTACTCGCTGGCGTCGAAGTGGGTGATCGGACCCGCGCCCGACTCTCCGGCGACGAGGCTCTTCCACGTCGACTCCTGGTCGTTGCCGAGCGGTGTCACCATCCCGACTCCGGTGATCACGACCCGGCGCCTGCCGTTGTGTGCGGTCTCGCCCATCCTCGCGCTACATCCCCAAGCCGCCGTCGACCAAGAGCACCGCGCCCGTGACGAACGCGGCTTCCTCGGAGCAGAGGAAACGCACCGCCCCGGCCACGTCGTCCGGGTCGCCGAGTCGTCCGAGTGGAGTGTTCTCGAGCATGGCTCCGGTCGCCTCCTCCGGAAGAACGTCGGTCAGTTGCGTCTTCACGTATCCGGGCACGACGACGTTGGCGCGCACGTTCCGGGAACCGAGCTCGCGTGCGAGCGACTTCGTGAAGCCGATGATCCCGGCCTTCGACGCCGCGTAGTTCGTCTGGCCCCAGTTGCCGCGCAGGCCGACGATCGATGAGATGTTCACGATCGCGCCGGCGCGTCTCTTCATCATCCCCCGCACCGCTGCTCGAGACGTGTAGAAGCACGACGCGAGGTTCGTGTCGATCACCGTCTTCCAGTCCTCGTCCGACATTCGCACGAGGAGGCCGTCGCGGGTCACGCCCGCGTTGTTGACGAGAACGTCGAGGTCGCCCGCTTCCTCGACGAGCGCGCGCGCGGACTCCGGATCGGAGACGTCGGCCTGCACCGCCCGACCCCCGATCTCGCTAGCAAGCGTCGCAGCCTCATCCGCTCCGGTGCGATACGAGACGACGACCGACGCTCCCGCCCGCGCGAGCTCCGCCGCGATCGCGGCGCCTATCCCGCGGGAGGCGCCCGTCACGAGCGCGTTCTTGCCCTCGAGGGAGCAGAACGCGGCGGAGCTCACCGAGAAAGCGCTTCCTGCGCGCGATCCAGGCTCTCGACCGTGTTCACCGAGATGGTCTTCACCCCGCGATCGATCCGCCTGACGAGGCCGGACAGCACGTTCCCCGGGCCGACCTCGACGAATGTCGTGGCACCGCTTCGGATCAGCTCGGTCGCCGCCTGCGTGAAGCGCACCGGGGCGGTCAGCTGGTCGACGAGAAGAACGGCGAGTCGGTGTGCCGGCTCGATCTTCGCGGTCACCGTCGACATGAACGGCGCCAGCGGCTCGGTGAAGCGGACGCGGTCCAGCGCCGGCCGTAGTCGGTCGGCCGCCCGTGCGACAAGGGGACTGTGGAACGCGCCCGATACCTTGAGCTGGATCGCTCGTCGGGCGCCGAGGCTCGTGGCCTCGGCGCAGCACTCCTCGACTGCCTCGCGCTCGCCCGAGATCACGATCTGTCCTGGGCAGTTGTAGTTCGCAGGCCAGACTCCCACGATCTTCCGGCAAAGGTTCTCGACCTGTGCATCCTCCAGTCCGAGGATCGCGGCCATCGTCCCTGGGTGTTTGCGCGCAGCTTCGGCCATCGCAAGTCCGCGCTCCCGAACAAGGCCGATCGCCTCGCCGGTGCCGAGCGATCCTGCCGCGGCGAGCGCGGCGAACTCACCCACGGAGTGTCCGACGACCACGTCCGGTTCGAGGCCGCGATCGCGCATCGCCGCAAGAATCGCCAGGCTCGTCGCGACGAGCGCCGGCTGCTGCAGCTCGGTGTCCACGAGATCTTCGAGTGGCGTCTCGAAGCACAGGCGCTCGAGATCGAGCCCGGTCGCCTCCGAACCCAGGCGGTAGACCTCCTTGGCGACGGGAAACGCCTCCGCGATGTCACGACCCATGCCCGTCTCGAGCGACCCCTGGCCGGGGAAGCAATACGCAATCTTCATCGGAGCCTCCCGTTCTTCCATTCGATCAGCGCTGACCCCCACGTGAGGCCGGCCCCCATGCCCGTCATCAGGACGAGCGCGCCGTCGCGCAGGCGCCCTTCGGCGCGCGCGTCGGTGAGCGCAAGGGGGATCGAGCCCGATGACGTGTTTCCATAACGGTCGACGTTCACGACGGTCCTCTCCGGAGGGATCCCGAGCTTAGCGGCCGCGTAGTCGATGATCCGCTTGTTCGCCTGGTGGGGGATGTACACGTCGATGTCGTCAACGGTCTTTCCGCATTCGGCGAGGATCTGCTCGGCGGAGTAGACCATGATCCGGGTCGCGAACTTGAAGACCTCCCGCCCGTTCATTTTCACGTACGCGTCCGGGTCGTCGAAGTGCCTCGATCCGGAGCCGGGAAGCCAGAGGTTCTCGCCGCCGCCGCCGTCCGCGCCAAGCTCGAAGCCGAGGAAGCCGCCCTCCTCGACGCGCTCCATGACCACAGCGCCGGCGCCGTCTCCGAACAGCACGAGCGTCGAGCGATCCTCCCAGTCGAGGATCTTGGAGAGCACGTCACCGCCGATCACGAGGCAACGGCGCGAGAGCCCCGACGCGAGCATCCCGTAGGCCTGGGCGAGCGCGTAGACGAAACCCGTACAGCCGGCGAGCAGGTCGTAGGCCGCCGCTTTCGGCATCCCCAACTCGTTGGCCAGAAGCGCCGAAGACGTCGGGAACATCATGTCCGGCGTCACCGTGGCGCAGATGAGGAGGTCGATCTCGTCCGCCTCGACTCCGGCATCCGCCAGCGCCGCTCGCGCAGCCGGACGAGCGATGTCGGTGAGCGCTTCGTTCTTCGCGGCGATCCGGCGCTCGCGAATCCCCGTCCGCTCGAGGATCCACTCGTCGGAAGTGTCGACGATCCGCGCCAGCTCGGCGTTGGTCAGCACGCGCTCGGGAACATGCGTCCCCAGTCCGGTGATGCCGATGCGGGCAGCTGTCGCCGACCCGATCATCGCTCGACCGCGAATGTCAGCGTTCCGCGAGCTGCAAGCTCCTCCCCGACGTACGCCGTCGCCTTGCCGCGCCCGATCGGCCCGCGCACGGTGTCGATCTCGCAGGTCAGCGTGAGGACGTCGCCAGGAGAGACGATCCGCTTGAAGCGGCAGTCGTCGATTCCGGCAAAGAAGGCGATCTTGCCTCGATTCTCCTCCTCGACGAGAACCGCGACGGCGCCGGCCTGGGCCATCGCCTCGACGATGAGAACGCCTGGCATGACCGGTCGGTCGGGGAAGTGGCCCGGAACCCAGAAGTCGTCTCCTCGCACCTCCCGCCGGGCGACGACGCGAAGGCCAGGCTCCAGCTCGAGCACCTCGTCCAGGAGAAGGAATGGATCCCGGTGCGGCAGGATCGCCTCGATCTCGTCCCGGCCGAAGGGAACGGCGGGGAGCGGCTGGGTCACGACGGCGAGTCTACTGGGCCGGTGGAGGAGACTTCCTGACGCGCACGATAGGCGCGCTTTGGTTCCCGGCGGCGTCTCGAGCGACTACGCGAACGCGCCTGGCCGCCCCTTCCCAACGAATGCGCACGGCGCCGGCGCGCTTCACGACGCGCTGCCGTTTCGCCCCGTCGATCGTGAGGTGGAGGACCGCAGGCTCGCTCACGTCGACGCGAATGTCGCGGGTTGGGAGGAGCTGCACACGCGGAGCGACGGTGTCGGAGGCGAAGGGAACTACCGTCGAGACCTGACCCAGAAGGGCATCGGTCGCCTCGACGACCGCTGCGTAGGAGCCGTCTCGCAGCCGCCCGGTCGCCCGGATTCCATTCCAGGAAAAGACATACGCGCCCGCTTCGTAGCTCGCGGTGTGGGGGCTCGCGACCCAGCCGCCGTCACGGACGATACGGATGTTGACCTCCGCCGCTGTCGTCAGCGCGAAGCCGATCTCCAAGCGGTCGTTCCGGCCGTCCTCGTTGGGCGAGAACAGGCTCGGCGTGACAGAGACGAGGCCCAGAGTGCGGCTGACGAGCAGCGGGACGGTCTTCTCGACCTCGAGACCCGCCTGGTCAACTGCTCGTACGAGGACGCTGTAGGCGCCGTCGGTGAGCGACGCGCCGCCGATGTCGACCGTGTGCTTACCAGCGCGCGTCCACACTCGGTCGACGACAGTCGACGCCGTGAGTCCGCTCTGGTCGACGACCTCGACGGTGACGTTCGCAGGAAGGGTGAGTCGGTAGGTAAGAGCTGCGACATCTCCCTGGCCGTCGCCGTTCGGCGTGATCGTCTCCGGAGTCGCCGTGAGCTCCTGTAGCGCGAGCGACGGGGTCGCGCCTCCGATACGGAGCGTGCCCGTCGCGGGTCGCGCAGATCCGCTTCTGATCGCCCATGTGTAGCGGCCGGCCAGTGCGAGCGTGGAATCCCAGGCCCAGTCGACCGTGGCGCCCGTGCCCGTCCCGCGCGCTGCTTCGAGCCTCCCCGCATCGGTGACCGTGACCGCCCACGCCTGGCCGGGGGAGACCTTGGCGCGGAAGCGGATGAGGCCCTCGCCCGACTCGACGCGAGGGTCGTAGATCTTCGGCAATCCGAGCTGCGCGGCGGCTGTGGCGATGCTGTTCAGGCGTCCGTACAGCTGATTCCCCGGACATTCCGTAAAGCCGGTGTCTCGGTGTCCCGAAACGCCGCGGAGAAGCACTGGAACGCCCGACGGGAAACGGTTGCTTCCGCCCGAGACGAAGGTCAGCGCCGTCGTTGGATCGACATGTGCGAGATCAAGGCGCCAGGACAGGAGCTGGGCGATCGCGTCCTGGGCCGCCTCCGAAGGAGCAGCGTTCCCATAGCTGCCAAGAAGAGCCACCCCGACCGACCCGGTGTTGAAACCCTGAGCGTGCGTGCCGACCACGTTCCGCTCGACGCCTCCGAACCGGCCCTCGTAGATCGTGCCGAAGCGGTCGACGAGGAAGTTGTAGCCGATGTCGTTCCAGCCGTTCGACTGGACGTGGTAGAGCTGGATGCCCTTGACGATTGCGGGGGCTTGGGCGCGGGAGTAGTCGTTCTGGCCGGCCGTGTGGTGAACGACCGAGAAGCGGATCTGGTCAGCGTAGGCGGGAGGAGCGCGGCGAATCGACTCATCGGCGGCCCACGAGAGCCGCGGCACGATCGGAGGCGTAGTCGTCGCCGCTGGAGTACGGAACGGGATGCGATTCTCCGGGCTCCAGACGAGGTGAGCACGCACGCGGGTAACCCGGCCGGTGGTTCGTACCTGAATGCGGTCCGACGGACCGACCCACCAGGGATTGCCGATGCGCCAACCGGCACGGAGGCGCGTCTCGCGGGAACCCGCGTCCGGCCCGTCCTCGTCTTCCGGAGCGGCTGGACGCCACGCGCTCCAGGTCCCGTCGAACGAGCGGCTGCGAAAGACGACCCGGCCCGGGCCGCGCCAGTGGATCCCCGCGAGCGTGAAGCGCTTCTCCGCTACCGAGGGGGGCTGCCGCTTCCCATTCACCCGAAGATCGACGACCGTCACCGCCGCTGGCCCTCCGCCGAACGCGGTCGGGGCTGTCGCAGCCGCAAGTACGAGCGCGGGGAGGATGAGGGCGAGGCGACGCATCGTTAGCCAGGGTGGCGCGGATGCCCTTCGCGGGCAAGGGCGGAAAACCCTCCGTTGATAGAATCCTTACACCGGTGCGGATCCGCCCTTTGCGGGGACCTCTCGTCTCCCTGTCCATTCTTGCGCTTCTCGTGCCGGCGATCGCCTTTGGTCAGGCCGCGCGCCCGACGGTTCTCGCGGTCCATCTCGACAACGACATCAACCCGGTTACGCAGGAGTACCTCGAGGACGCGATCGATCGGGCCGAGGACGAGGAGCTGAACGCGGTTGTCGTCGTTCTCGACACACCAGGCGGACTATCGTCGTCGATGCGCGGAATCGTCAAGCGGTTCCTCGCCTCGACCGTTCCTGTGATCTTGTACGTCTCCCCGCCCGGCTCGAGCGCCGACTCGGCCGGTGCCGTAATAGCGATGGCGGCCGACATCGCGGCGATGTCGCCACAGACGAACATCGGCTCCTCCACTCCGATCTCGCTCGGAGGCGAGGACATTTCCGAGGACTTGCGCCGTAAGGTCGTCAACGACGCTGCCGCGTATGTCGGCGAGCTCGCGCGCGAACACGGCCGCAACGTTCCCGCCGCGCGGCAGATGGTCACGAAGGCCTCGAACTACGGCGCCCGTGAGGCGAAGGAGATCGGCCTCGTCGACGTGATCGCACCCACGCTGACGGCACTGCTGAACCAGGTCGACGGGACCAAGACCGTCCCCAAGGGTCTCGTCCTGAAGACCGCCGGAGCAGAGATCGAAGAGATCGAGATGAGCTTCTGGCAACGCGCGCGAGACCTGCTGGTCGACCCGAACCTGATCACGCTGATGCTCTCGATCGGGGTGATCGGAATCGTCGTCGAGCTCTGGAATCCCGGCCTGATCTTCCCCGGCACGGTCGGCGCGATCTCGTTGATCCTCGGCATGTACGGCCTGCAGGTGCTCCCGGTGTCTCTGGCTGGCCTGTTGCTGATGATGCTCGCCGCCGCGTTTTTCGTCGCGGAGGCCTTCGTGCCCACGCATGGCGCGCTCACCGTCGCGGGAGGGATCATGTTCGTCCTCGGGTCGCTCATCCTCTTCGATCCTGCCGGAGACGCGTACCAGGTCTCGCTCCCGGTTTCGATCGGCATCGCCGCGACGCTCGCGCTTTTGCTCGGCTTCGCCCTGAGCCGGGTCGTGCGCGTGGCCCGGCGCCCGGCGGCAGTCGGGGTGCACGGGCTCGTGGGTGGGGAAGGCGTCGTGCGCAGGGACGGACTCGTCGCGCTGAACGGGGAGCTCTGGCGGGCGACGCGGGACGACGGCTCTCCGCTCATCGCCGGCGAGCGCGTGCGCGTGGGCAAGGTGGAGGAAGACTTGCGTCTGGTCGTAGGATCCATGACGTCACCAACTGGGGAGGAGCCGAGCTGAGATGGATGGAGTGTCCGTAGGCCTGATCGTTCTCGTCGCTGCGCTGATCGTCGTCATCCTGTTTCTGTTCGCTGCGGTCAAGATCGCGCGGGAGTACGAGCGCGGCGTCATCTTCCGGCTGGGCCGGCTCCTCCCGGAGCCCAAAGGCCCGGGTCTCTTCCTCCTGATCCCGGTCATCGACCGCATGGTCCGGGTCGACCTGCGCACGGTGACGTTGAACGTGCCCCCGCAAGAGGTGATCACGAAGGACAACGTTCCGGTGCGCGTGAACGCCGTCGCGTATTTCCGGATCGTCGAGCCGAACGCCTCGATCGTGCAGGTGGAGAACTACATGGTTGCCACCTCGCAGATCGCCCAGACGACGCTCCGCTCCGTGCTCGGCCAGCACGTGCTCGACGAGCTCTTGTCCGAGCGGGACAAGATCAACGCGATTCTGCAGGGGATCATCGACGAGTCGACATCGCCGTGGGGGATCAAGGTCTCGGTGGTCGAGGTGAAGGATGTCGAGATTCCGAGCGGCATGCAGCGCGCGATGGCGCGTCAGGCGGAAGCAGAGCGCGAGCGACGCGCAAAGGTCATCTCAGCGGAGGGCGAGTACCAAGCGTCCGAGAGGCTGAAGGATGCGGCGGCGGTCATGTCGCAGGAGCCGATCACGGTGCAGCTCCGCTACCTGCAGACACTGCTCGAGATCGGGGCGTCGAACAACTCGACGATCGTCTTCCCGATCCCGATCGATCTGTTGACCGCGCTCTCGAACCTCGCCGACGGCGGCGGCAACTCGTCGTAGGTCAGGCCTGAGGCTCGTCTGCAGCGGGCTCGGGGCTTGATGCGGCCGCATCGCCGTCAGGTTCGATCCCCGCATCGTCATCGTCATCTTCGTCCGAGCCGATAACGGGTGCGAGCGTCGCCACCTTCTCGCCTTCGCGCAGGCGCATGACGATCACGCCCTGCGTCGAGCGACCTGCTCGCCGGATGCCTTCGACCGGAATCTTGATCACTGTCCCGGCGTCGGAGATCAGCATCACCTGGTAGCCGTCGCGAACGATGCGCGCACCGGCGAGCCTGCCCTTGCGGTCGACGAGCTGCACCGTCTTCACGCCCATCGTGCCGCGACCCTTCACCGGATAGTCGGCCACTCTCGTCCGCTTGCCGTACCCGTTCTCGGTCACGACGAGGAGGTCGGCGGTCTCGTCCGCGATGTCCACTTCGATGACCTCGTCGCCGGCTCGGAGCTTCATCCCCGACACGCCTGACGTGTCCCGCCCCATCGAGCGCACCTGTTTGCCGTGGAACCGCACTGCCTGTCCCATGCGGGAGACGATGAGCACGTCGTCGGTCTCGCTGGCAAGCCGCACTCCGATCAGCTGGTCGTCGTCTCGGAGCTTGATCGCGATGATCCCGTCTGCCTTCAGGGGCGTGTTGTAGGCGGCGAACTCGGTTCGCTTGACCATGCCCTTCCGTGTCGCGAAGACGACGTACTTGGCCTCCTCGAAATTCCGGGTGGCGATCACCGCTTGCACGTCCTCGTCCTGGCGGAAGGGGAGGAGGTTCACGATTGCGCGGCCCTTCGACTGGCGCGAGCCGAGTGGGAGCTCGTGCACTTTCAGGCGATAGACCTTCCCGACCGTCGTGAAGAAGAGGATGTAGTCGTGGGTGGAGGCGACGAAGAGGTGCTCGATGTAGTCCTCGTCCTTCAAGTCCATCCCCATCACCCCAATGCCGCCGCGCCTCTGTTCGCGGTAGGTCGTTACCGGGAGACGCTTGATGTAGCCGGACTTGGTGATCGCGATCACCATGTCCTCCTCCGCGATCATGTCCTCGAGCTCGAGATCGGTCTCCCCCGCCACGATCTCCGTGCGGCGATCGTCAGACTTTCCGTAGATCTCCCTGATCTCGAGCAGCTCCTCCTTGATGAGCGCGGCGATTCGCGACTCGTCGCCGAGAAGCACCCGTAGCTCGGATATACGCTCCTGCAGGTCCTTGAACTCGTCCTCGACGCGCTTGCGCTCGAGACCCGTGAGCGCCCGCAGTCGCAGATCGAGGATGGCCTGCGCCTGCAGCTCGCTTAGATTGAATCGCTCCATCAGCCCAGAGCGGGCCTCGTCGGCGTCGTCGGAGGCCCGAATCAGCCGGATGACCTCGTCCAGGTTGTCCAGCGCGATGAGGTAGCCCTCGAGAACATGGGCGCGGGCGAGCGCCTTCCGGAGCTCGTACTGGGAACGGCGGGTGACGACTTCCCTTTGGAAGTCGAGGTAGTAGCGGACAAACTCGAGCAGCGAGAGGGTGCGTGGCACGCCGTCGACGAGAGCGACGGCGTTGTAGCCGAACGTCGTCTGCAGCGACGTGTGCTTGAAGAGCTTGTTCAGCGCGACTTGGGGAATCGCCTCGCGCTTCAGCTCGATCTGAATCCGCATCCCGGTCTTGTCCGAGTAGTCCTGGAGATCGGAGACCTCGGTAATCACCTTTTCGCGGACAAGGGCGGCGATCTTGGTGATCACGCCGCCATCTCCGCCCTTCTTGACTCCATACGGAAGCTCAGTGACGATGATCGCGCTCTTGCCGCCGCGGAGCTCCTCGATGTGTGCGCGCGCGCGCATGACCACGCGGCCGCGGCCGGTTCTGTACGCGTCGCGGATCCCCGAACGGCCGACGATGATCCCGCCAGTCGGGAAGTCAGGCCCGCGAACGTGCTTCATCAGGTCCTCTACGCTGGCTGTCGGCTTGTCGATCAGCGCGACGACCGCGTCGATGGTCTCAGCGAGGTTGTGCGGAGGAATGTTCGTCGCCATCCCGACGGCGATGCCCGTCGAGCCGTTGACAAGCAGGTTCGGAAAGCGCGCCGGGAGCACCTGCGGCTCTCGCCGTGACTCGTCGTAGTTCGGGCCGAAGTCCACCGTGTCCGAGTCGATGTCGCGGAGGAGCTCCGTGGCGAGCTTCGCGAGCCGGCACTCGGTGTAGCGCTCGGCAGCGGGTGGGTCGTCGTCGATCGAGCCGAAGTTGCCCTGGCCGTCGACGAGGGGGTAGCGGAGCGAGAACGGCTGCACGAGCCGTGCGATCGCGTCGTAGATCGAGCTCGAGTCATGCGGGTGGTACTTCCCCATCACGTCGCCGGTGACCCGGGCGCACTTCACGTACGGCCGGTTGGGCTGATGTCCCGAGTCGTGCATCGCCCAGAGAACCCGTCGGTGGACGGGCTTGAGCCCGTCGCGGACGTCTGGCAGCGCACGGCCGACGATGACGCTCATCGCGTAGTCGAGGTAGCTCGAGCGCATCTCCTGCTCGAGCTCACGCGGCTCGATGCGGCCTGCGCCCAGGGGCTCGACGACGTCAGACATCGAGGAACCTCACATCCTTCGCGTTCTGCTCGATGAAGAGGCGGCGTGGCTCCACCTGGTCACCCATCAGCGTCGAGAAGACCCGGTCTGCCGCGGCTGCGTCCTCCACCTCGACGCGAATCAGCATGCGCTTGGTGGGATCCATAGTCGTCTCCCAGAGCTGCTCGGGATTCATCTCGCCGAGACCTTTGAAGCGGCTGATCTGCATGCCCTCCTTCGCCAGGTCGAGCGAGCTCAGGCGCAGGGCGTCGAACGTCTCCGCGCGAGTGGACTTGTTTCCGAAAGCAACGGTGAAGGGAGGAAGGCCGACGATGTCCCTGACCTTCGCGTAGGCGCGCTGAACGGCTCCGTACGTGGAGGAATCCAGCATGGCAATCGGCAGGTCGACCCGGTGAGCGGTGCTCGTCTCGGTTTCGACCACGCGGACGTGGAGAAGCTCGCCGAGCTCCTCTTCGACCGTGACCACGTAACCGTTCGCCGGGAGTGACGCGATCAGCGCCGTCGCATCGGGGGTGCCGCCTGGCTCGGATTCCACGAGCCGGTGCGAGATCGCAAATCGCGCAGCAGGGCCGAACTCGGCTTCGAGCTTCGCGGCCCAAGCCTCGAGGTTCCCGATCTCGCGAACGAGGCGCGTCCAACGAGCTTCCGTCAGCGTTGTCTCGACATCGCCCCGAGCGGTCACGGTCATGTCTTTGACGCGCTCGCGAACCAGGAGATCCTCGAGCTGCGCGTCTTTCTCGAAGTACATCCCCCGGCTTCCCAGCTTCACGTGGTAGAGCGGCGGAACGGCGATGTAGATGTGACCGCGCTCGAAGAGCTCCGGCATCGTCCGATAGAGGAAGGTGAGAATGAGCGTGCGAATGTGCGCGCCGTCAACGTCCGCGTCCGTCATCACGATCACGCGCCCGTAGCGCAGGTTCGCGATGTCGAACTCGTCGCCGAACCCCGTACCGATCGCGGTGATCATGGCCTGGATCTCCGTGTTCGACAGCACCTTGTTGATGCGGTTCTTCTCGGAGTTGATGATCTTTCCGCGCAGCGGCAGAATCGCCTGGGTAGTGCGATCTCGGGCCTGCTTCGCAGAGCCGCCGGCGGAGTCGCCCTCGACGATGAAGAGCTCGGCCGAATCCGGATCCTTGATCGTGCAGTCGGCGAGCTTGCCCGGAAGCGACGAGTTCTCGAGGGCGCTCTTCCGCCGCGTCAGCTCGCGCGCCTTGCGGGCGGCCTGGCGGGCATTCCGGGCTGCGATCGCCTTCTGCACGATCTGTCGTGCTTCGGTTCGGTTCTCCTCGAGGAACTCGGCGAGCTTCTGGTTGACGATCCGCTCGACGAGTCCTGCGATCCCCGGGTTGCCGAGCTTCGTCTTCGTCTGTCCCTCGAACTGCGGGTTCCGGAGCTTGACTGAGATGACGGCTGCGAGACCTTCGCGCGCATCCTCGCCTTCGAGGTTGTCGTCCTTCTCCTTCAGCAGACCTTCCTGGCGCGCGTACTGGTTCAGCGTGCGGGTGAGCGCTGCGCGAAAGCCCTGGAGGTGCGTCCCCCCTTCCGTGGTGTTGATGTTGTTGGCGAACGAGAACACGGATTCCACGTACGAGTTGTTCCACTGCAACGCGACTTCGAGGTTGCCCTCGTCGCTCTCGCCTTCGAGATAGACGATGTGCTTGTGCACCGCGTCCTTCGACTCGTTGACGTACGCGACGAAGTCCCGGATGCCGCCCTCGTAATAGAACTCCTCGGTCTTACCGCTGGCACGCTCGTCCGCGAGGATGATGCGAAGGCCGCGGGTGAGGAAGGCTGTCTCACGCAGTCGCTGCAAGAGCGTCGCCGCGTCGAACTCGGGCTCCTCGAACACCTCCGGGTCGGGAAGGAAGGAGATCGTCGTTCCGGACTCGTCCTTGCCGGCCACACCGACCGTCCGCAAGTCGGTCGTCGGCTCCCCGCGAGCGAATTCCTGCCGGTAGACCTTGTTGTCGCGGCGAACCTCGGCGACAAGCCATTCGGAGAGGGCGTTGACAACAGAAACCCCGACACCGTGCAGACCGCCCGAGACCTTGTAGCCCTCGCCGCCGAACTTTCCGCCGGCATGAAGCTTCGTGAGCACGACCGTGAGCGCGGACAGGCCTTGCTCCGGAATCACGTCGACCGGGATCCCGGCGCCCGCGTCGCGGACGGTCACCGAGTTGTCGGGATGGATCGTGACGTCGACCAGGTCGTTCCTGCCCGCGAGCGCTTCGTCGACGGCGTTGTCGACCACCTCGTAGACGAGGTGATGGAGGCCTCGCGGCCCCGTCGACCCGATGTACATCCCGGGTCGAAGTCGGACCGGCTCGAGGCCTTCGAGGACAGTGATGTCCTTTGCGGAGTAGGCTGCTTCGGCCATGAAAAAAGCCCTGCAAAAGCTATGTTTTGCGGGCTCGGAGGAGTGTATCAGAAACGACGGCCGGACGAGTCCCGAGAGAGGCTCGCGCGAGCGGCTCTAGCGATCAGCGCCCGGAGCTCGGGATCCTCGACTTCGGAGGTCAGCGAAGCCGCCTCGGCGGACGCTTCGGGAGTCGTCTGCACGCTCTCGGCAGTGCCTCCGGAAGAGGCGCGGGACGACTCGCCGGACTCAGGCACCGGCCCGATGCGGAAGCGAAGCTTCTTCGGGGCTGCTGTGCCGAGAAGAGCGCGAAGGCGCTCCTCGATCTCCGGCGACAATCGGTCGAGCTCGAAAGCCCAGGTCGAGGAGGTCGTCGCCACGTGCAGAGTCCCGTCCCGCGCCATCCGTAACGGCCACGCTTCGCGGGCGACAGCCGCTCCGACCGCCTGTGGCCATGCTGTCGTGATCTCTGCCAGCGCGAGCGCGGTGCCATCGCCGCTCCGCGAGAGGACGTGCTCCACCGATTTCCCTATCTGTTCCATGGCTACGAGAGGCTCCGAACCTCGCCCGCCGAGATGACGAGCGATTGCGCGGGCTCCACCGGGAAAGCTTGGGCCGAGGTCGAGGTGAGCATCGTCTGTCCCACCCCTGAGAGGATCGCCGCCAGGGCAAGCCGGCGATCTCCGTCGAGCTCGGACAGAACATCGTCGAGAAGAACGAGCGGCCGCATGCCGATCCTGTCGGCGAGGATCTCGGCCTCGGCCAGCACGACGGCGAGCACCGCGATCCGCTGTTCTCCTTGAGATCCATAGATCCGCAGGTCGCGGCCGTCCGCCTGAAAGCGCAGCTCGTGAAGATGGGGTCCTGCACCTGTGAGCCCCCGTTCGAGATCTCGGACGAGACGCTGTTCGTACTCCGCGACCGTCGGCGGATCGCCCTCGTACGAGATCGTCGCTCCCTGGACACCCAGGCGTTCCGCGCAGCGTGAGAACACGGCAGCGAGAAAGCCGATCGCGTCCGTGCGGGCGGCCACGAGATCTGCGCCGAGAGATACGACAGCCTCGGTCCACGGCGGAAGGGCGTCTGCCGAGGAGGCGCCTGCGGCAAGGCGTCGCAAGGCCGCGTTTCGCTGGCCGACCGCGGCTGCGTACTCCACCGGGAGCCCGGCCCGAGCCGGGAAGAAACGGCCGAGAGCCCTGTCTAGATAAGCCCTTCGCACCGCCGGCGCGCCCTTGACGACGGCGAGGCGGTCGGGTGTGAACACGAGCGTTCGGAGCTCATGCCGAAGCTGCTCGGCCGAGCTCAGCATTCCACCGTTCAGACGCGCGCGTCTGGTTTCCCGTGGGCCCAGGCTCACCTCCGTCTCGAATCGCGCGTCGCCGTTTGCGCCCCGCAGCCGAACGCGTCCCGCCGCAGCGCCGAAGCGCACGAGCTGAGCGTCAGAGCGTGAGCGTGGCGAGAAGCCTTGCGTTCCAACGTGCAGCGCTTCCAGGAGGTTCGTCTTTCCTGCGCCATTAGGCCCGGAGACGAGCACGACACCGGGCTCGAGCGCGATCTCGAGTTGCGGGTACGAGCGGAAGTCCCGGAGTGTCACTTCGCGGACGATCAGCCCGCCGGCGGATCGCGTCAGTCCGGGAGCCGGATCGGCATGATCAAGTACGAGAAGCTCTCGTTCGGCGAGACGAGCAGGCCCGGGCGCAGGGGATTGATGAGCTTGAGCTGGACGGTCTCGCCGGAGACGGCCTCCAGACCATCCCTGAGGAAGTCGGGGTTGAACCCGATCTCGAGCGGGTCGCCGGCGTAGTCGATCTGGATCGACTCGTGCGCCTCTCCAACGTCCTGTGTCTGGGCCGAAACGGCCAGCTCCCCTTCAGCGAAGCGCAACCGCAAGGGGGCGTTTCGCTGCGCAAGGACTCCTGCACGGCGGATGACCTCGAGCAAGGGCTCGCGGGGGGTGGTGATCTCCGCCTCGAACGTCTCTGGTAGGAGCTGCTTGTAGTTCGGAAACTGCCCATCGATCCGACGGCTCGTCAACCAGACGTCGCCGGCGTTGAAGATCACGTGGTTCTCATGGACTCCCAATTGCACCTCGTTCGCGCCTCCGGCGAGGCGGGCGAGCTCCTGCAACGCTCGGGCGGGGATGATCGCGTCGAGCTCCGGGCCGATCTCCTCGAGCTGGGTCTCTTTGACCGCAAGCCGATATGAGTCGGTCGCCGCCATGATCAACTGGTTCCCCTCAAAGCGGACGAGGATTCCGGTCAAGACCGGCCGGGACTCGTCCCGGGACGCAGCACGCGCGACTTTTTCGATGGTCGCGAGCAGTGTCGGAGCAGCAATGGTGTGAAGCGAGATGTCGACGGGTGGAAGGCGCGGAAAGTCTTCAGCGCTGTAGGTGTTGAGCCTTGAAGCATGGCTCCCAGAGGTAATGCTGAGGACGTTCTCGCCCTCTTCGTAAGCCAGTGTCACCTTGTCGTCCGGTAGGAGCCGCGCAAGGTCGGTGAGCAGCCGTCCAGGAACCACGACCGCGCCCTCGCCCGATATGTCGCCCGCGATCGACGCGCGAAGGGAGATCTCCATGTCGGTGGACGCGAGCGTGAGCCTTCCTTCCTCACCGCGCAGGAGGATCCCGCTCAGCACTTGCACGGCTCCACGGGTGGACAATCCTCTGGCAACGGTGCCGAGCGCGGCTGCGAGGTCGCTCCGAGAGCAGGTAACACGGATCTCGGTAGCTGCGGCTAGGTCTGTATTCATTTACTTAGTAAAAAAACCCATAGGAGTAGTAAGAGTGTGAATTACGTGGAAGAGGGGGCCATTGTGCCGTATGAGCGGGGAAATACCCGGTGTACGCAAATGTGGGTCCGCGTGCGACGGTCCCACAGGACAAACTTGGCCTGCGCGAAGGACCCCCACTTCAGCGGGCCTGCTTGATGCGCGCGGTCAACTCTTGCACGAGGTTGTACACAGACCGATCTTCACGGATGAGGCGGGTGATCTTCGAGTTCGCGTGCATGACGGTTGTGTGGTCGCGACCACCGAACTCTCGCCCGATCTTCGGGAGTGACGAATCCGTGAGCTCCCGTGACAGATACATCGCAACCTGCCGCGGGTAGGCGACCGACTGGGACCGTCGCGGACTCACGAGCTCTTCGAGCGTGACCCCGAATCGCTCCGAGATCATCTCCTGGATCCGAGGGATTGTCACCTCGGGTGCCGCATCGCCCTGCGGGAACACGTCCTTGAGCACGTGCTCGGCGAGCTCGACGGTCATGACCCTGTCGGTCAACGACGAGAACGCGACGACCCGTGTCAGCGCTCCTTCGAGCTCGCGAATGTTCGAGGCGACTCTGCCTGCGATGAACGTCAGAACCTCAGGGTCGGTGACCGCGATCCGCTCGGTGTTGACCTTCTTGCGCAAGATCGCGATCCGCGTCTCGAGGTCGGGCTGCTGGATGTCAGTGAGCAGACCCCACTCGAACCGGGAGCGAAGGCGCTCCTCCAGCGTCGCGATCTCCCGCGGCGGCCGATCGGACGAGATGATGATCTGCGCCCCACCCTCGTAGAGGGAGTTGAACGTGTGGAAGAACTCCTCCTGGATCCGCTCCTTTCCCTCGAAGAACTGGATGTCGTCGATCAGGAGGACGTCGTAGTTTCTGTACCTGCGCTTGAAGCCCTCGATGCGCTTGTCGCGGAGGGAGTCGATGAAGTCGTTCATAAACGTCTCGCTCGTCACGTAGCGCCGGGTAAGACGTCGCGAGTGCTGGCGGACGTAGTGGCCGATCGCCTGGAGAAGATGCGTCTTGCCGAGGCCGGTCGAGCCGTAGATGAACAGCGGGTTGTACGCCTGCGCCGGCGCTTCCGCCACCGCGAGCGCCGCCGCGTGCGCGAAGCGATTCGACGACCCGATGATGAAAGTATCGAACGTGTACTTCTGGTTGAGGCCGAGCTCTGCCGAGTCCGAGGGCTGGAGCTCGTCCTCATGGGCGCTCGCCCGCTCGTCGGAACGAGGCGGGGGCCCGGTCGGAGCCTCCGCAGGCGCGTGATCCCCGATCACGAACGAGACGCTGAGGTGGTCTCGCCCTGAGGTTTCCCGGGCGGCAGAAGAGACGAAGCCACGAAAGTGGCTCTCGATCCAGTCGCGAGTGAACTCGTTCGGAACCGCGACGACGAGCCTCCCGTCAGCAAGGGAGACCGGCTCCGCGTGCGCCAACCAGGTGTCGTAGCTCGTCTGAGTCAATACCGTCTTCAGCCGGAAGGAAATCGCTTCCCACAGGCCTTCAGCGGTCGGTTGGGTTGGGTAACTCACCCGCTCCTCTGAATGTGTCGGGTTGAAGAAGGGGCGAGCATAGCAGCGTTACGGTTCCCTCTCAACGCGGTCCAGACACAGAAAAGTGGCTATAAACAACCGATTTTGCAGGTGTTTATTGCATTCCACACAATTTTCCACACCTGTGGAAGGTGTCGCAGACGTTTTGTTGCTAGACAACAGAGAGAACGTCTGAGCAGCAGTTTCGGCAGGAAGGAAGACCCCCCAGACTGTGGAAAAGCAACCGCGCGAAGTCGTCGTCTATACTGCGCGCTCCGCCCGCTCCCCTCTCTTTCCGGACATTCGAGAACCGTGAAACGCACCTACCAGCCGAACGTACGCCGCCGTAAGCGACGGCATGGGTTTCGAGCGCGGATGTCATCCCGCGCCGGCCGCGCGATCCTGAAGCGCCGCCGCGCCAGAGGACGCAAGCGGCTGTCCGCTTGAGGACGCACTCGAGGCTCGGTGTGAAGTCCACAGACACAGCGGCCGCAAAGCGGACGCTTTCAGGGATTCTCGCGCGGCCGGAATCTGCGTTAGCGGACTCGAGCGGTGCGTCCAGGTCCACAGACACAGCGGCCGCAAAGCGGACGCCTTCAGGGATTCTCGCGCGGCCGGAATCTGCGTTAGCGGATTCCGGCCTTGCGCACAACTAACGGTGCAGCGCCGCCACAGGCTTTCTCGCTCGAGGGACTTCGACGCCGTCTATCGGCGCGGCACGTCCGCATCGACCCGCTATCTCGTCCTGCACTGGTTTCCACGTGAGCAGGACGAAGACGGCGACCCGCGACTTGGGCTTGCCGTCCCGCGCGCGGTCGGCTCGGCGGTGGTGCGAAATCGCGTGAAACGAGTCTTGCGCGAGACATGGCGCGAGCTGCTCCCGGAGGTGCCGCCCGGGAACGACTACGTGCTGGTGGCGCGGCCCGGCTTGGCGGAGCCTGCCCAGGTACGAGGGCAGGAGTGGATTGCAGCCGAGATCTCGGGCGTGCTCGAGCGGGTGCGCCCGTGAGGCACCTCGGCATCGGTTTCGTCCTCGTCTGGCGTTGGACGATCGGCCTCCTCACGCCGCCGGGGACATGCAAGTACCACCCGAGCTGCTCGCAGTACGCGATCGACGCGTTTCGAGAGCTTGGCCTAGTCCGTGGCGGCGCGGCTGCAGCGTGGCGCCTTCTCCGCTGCAACCCGTGGAGCCATGGCGGTGTCGACTACGTGCGTGACCAGACGCTGTTTCCGCTTCTCCGGCACGCGAGGAAGGTGAAGACGTGATCGTCGGCGGGATCCTCTCGCCGATCGAGAACATCCTGACGGAGGTCCTCATCTGGCTGCACGAGACCGGCGGTCTGACCTGGGCGTGGTCGATCGTCGTGCTCACCGTGATCGTCCGGGTGCTCCTTGTCCCGGTTGCGATTCGCCAGATCCATTCGATGCAGAGCCTGCAGATCCACGCGCCGGAGATGAAGGCGATCCAGCAGCGCTACAAGTCGGACCGGCAGAAGCAGTCCGAAGAGCTGATGAAGTTCTACAAGGAGAACAAGATCAACCCGTACGCCTCGTGTCTGCCGATCGTCTTCCAGATCCCGATCTTCATCGCGCTCTTCTTCGTCCTGCGCGATTTCGAGGACGAGGTGTTTCCAAAGTTCAACGAGTCGACTCTCGAGTGGCTCAACCTCATCGACATCACCGAGCCGACGAAGGACGGCTTCGGCCCCGTGCTCCTCGTGGTCTACGTTGTGAGCCAGCTCACGTCGACGTGGCTCATGTCGACCTCGATGCAGAGCGCGGCGCAGCGCTGGATGATCATGGTGCTGCCGATCGTCTTCATCCCCTTCATCCTCGGTTTTCCGTCGGGGCTGATGATCTACTGGCTCACCACGAACCTGTGGACGACCGGGCAGGGCCTCATCACCCGCCGGCAGATGCCACGGCCGGTTGCTCCTCCCAAGCGATCGAGCCGCACACCGCCGAAGGACGCGACCTCTGTGGAGCCCGAGCCCGCCGTCGACGGGGTGCCCGCGGCGAGCGCCGTCCGCGCAGGCACTCCGCGGCGCGTCAAGAAGAAGGGCGGAGGCCGCAAGCGATGAGCGGGGACGACGTCCGCGTGGAGGCCACCGGCGAGACGGTGGGCGAGGCCAAGTGGGCGGCGCTCCGTGAGCTCGAGCAGCTCATGCCAGGCCTCGATCGCGATCAGGTCGAATTCGAAGTACTGACGGAGGGCGAGCGAGGGCTTCTCGGAGTTGGGTATACGCCCGCGCGGGTGGTAGCGAGCGTTCCCAACGGAAGCGCAGCCGGCTCCACCTTGGGCGAAACCGCGACCGACGCCCGCGACTTCGTCGAGCGCATCGCCGCCGCGATCGGCGCGAGCGTCACCGTGTCCGCGGGCGAGCGGGAGGGGATCGTCACAGTCACCTGCTCAGGAGAGGATCTCGGCTTGCTCATAGGCAAGCACGGACAGACGATCGACGCGATCCAGTACCTGGCAAACGCCGTTTTCCGCGTTGAGGGAGGCGAGCAGGAGATCGTCGTGGACGCTGCCGGATACCGAGCGCGCCGCAACGCTTCCCTCGAGGCGGTCGCGAACCGCTCAGCGCGGCAAGCGTCGGCAACGCAAAACGCCGTGGAGCTCGACCCCATGACGCCGGTGGAGCGAAAGATCGTTCACGAGGCGCTCAAAGACGATCCCGAGGTCGAGACGCAGAGCGAAGGCTCGGAACCGAACCGCTACGTCGTCGTGCTGCCGCGCCTTAGCGCCGACTGAGATGGCGGAGGAGCTCCTCGAGCGCTGGCTCGAGGGCGTACTGGAAACACCTGGGTTGACGGGACTCGTGGACACCGCCGAAGCACGGCGCGTTCTCCTCGAGGACGCCCTGAGAGCTCGTGCGTTGATCGAGGCAACTCACGGAGACATCGTGGATGTCGGTTCGGGAGGAGGCTCACCGGGAATCCCGCTTGCGGTCGCGCTTCCCCACCGTTCGTTCACCCTGCTCGAGGCGGAACGGCGCAAGTGCGACTTCCTCCGTACGATCGCGGCCGAGGTGCCGAACGTCGAAGTCGTTTGGGGGCGGGCAGAGGAGCAGCCGCCGGACGTGTTCGGGGTTGCCCTCGCGAAGGCTTTGGCGAAGCCGCCTGTCGCCGCCGAGCTCTGTCTCCCGTTGGTTCGGAAAGGGGGAATCGCGATCCTGTGGGTGGGAGCAAGCGCCGAGGTCGAGCCCGTCTCACTGGTCGCGGGGTGTCTCGCCGGCGAGCTCGAGGCAAGCCCGGCGGGGCTTCTGACTCTTAGGAAGCTCGGTCCTACACCCACCGGTTTCCCGCGGCGTGCCGGGATGGCCAAGAAACGTCCGCTCGCATGACGACGGTCAAGTAACAGGCTGTTACTTCCCGCCACCGGCGTAGTCCATGCGGCCAAGCTACCTGGGGCGTCCGCCCCCATCGCTAGCTTGAGGCGGGTGCCCGCCCGGGTCTACGCAGTCGCGAACCAGAAGGGCGGCGTCGGCAAGACGACGACCGCCGTCAACGTCGGCGCCTGCCTCGCCGAGGCGGGCGAGCGCGTGCTCCTCATCGACCTCGATCCGCAGGCGAATGCAACCTCGGGGCTCGGGATGCGCGCCAACGGCGCCTCGACTCACGACCTCCTCGACGGCACCCCGCTCTCGGCGCTCGCGAAACCGACGGCGTTTCCGAATCTCGACGTCGTTATGGCCAAGAGCGACCTCGCCACCGCAGCGGTGGAGCTCTCGACCCGCGAGGGGGGCGAGCGGTACCTCGCCGATGCACTCGGAGGCTCGCTCGACGCGTACTCGTTCGTCTTCCTCGACTGCCCTCCGTCCTTCGGCACGCTCACGGTCAACGCCCTCGCTGCCGCGAGCCGCGCACTCGTGCCGGTCCAGGCGGAGTACTACGCGCTCGAGGGGTTGTCCCAGCTCCTGGGGACGATCAATCTGGTGAAGGCGCGCCTGAACCGGGAGCTCGCGGTAGCGGGCATCCTCCTGACGATGGCCGACGGCAGGACGCGCTTGGCCGCGCAGGTGGAGGCCGAGCTCCGGAAGCACTTCGGCGACCTGGTCTTCACCCAAACCGTGCCCCGCTCGGTGCGTCTTGCCGAGGCCCCGAGCCACGGGCTTCCCGCAATCGCCTACGACAGCCGGTCCGCCGGCGCCGAGGCCTACTGGAAGGTGGCGATGGAGCTTGTCGAGCGTTCCTAAGGAGCGGAGAGGCCTCGGGCGCGGTCTCGAGGTGTTGTTGGGCGAGAGCGGCCAGCCGGAACTGCTCCACCTTCCCGTCGAGACCATTCACCCGAACCCCCGCCAGCCTCGACGCCGCTTCGAGCCCGAGGCTGCGTCCGGGCTGGCGGCGTCGATCCGGCTTCAGGGAGTCCTGCAGCCGATCGTGGTGCGTCGCCGTCCCGACGGCGGCTTCGAGCTGATCGCCGGCGAGCGACGCTGGCGGGCTGCGAGAGCGGCCGGCATGCCGACCCTCCCCGCGCTCGTCCGAGACGTGGAGGACGGGGAGTCTCTTCTCCTCGGGCTCGTCGAGAACGTCGCACGCGAGCAGCTCTCGCCGGTGGAGGAGGCCCGAGCCTACGCCTCTCTCGTCGACGAGTTCGAGCTCACGCTGGGCGAGGTCTCGGAGAAGGTCGGCCACTCGAAGTCCGCGGTCTCGAACCGGCTTCGCCTGCTCGAGCTTCCGGAGGAGGTGCTCTGGATGCTCGCGCGTGGAGACTTGACCGAGGGCCACGCGCGTGCCGTCCTGTCGCTCCCGGACGACGACGCCCGCCGCCGCCTCGCGCGCAGGATCGCGAAGGAGGGCCTCACCGTCCGCAGCGCCGAGCGGGCTGCCCGAGAAGGCGGAGCCCGCCGGCGTCCTCGCCGGAACCTCGCGGTCGACCCGGAACTCGCAGATCGTGCTAGGGCAGCCGCCGAGCGCCTCACAGGTCTCTCGGTGAGCGTGGCGAACGGCTCGCTGCAGATCAGGTTCCGAGACGAGACGGGTCTCGGAGAGCTCGTGGAGACGCTCGAAGCGGCGGCCCCTTAGAAGGCCACCGGCTGGGTCTAAGAGCCGCACGGCTCTCAGACAGATGTGCCGGCCAGCTCCTCGGTTGCCATGCGCTCCGCTTCCAGCCAGGAAAGCCGGTCACGGGCGCTCTGCGACTAGCCCGACCGACCTCGTCCAACGCATCCCTCTACCGACGCGGTTTGGCGAGCTCAAAAGGGGAGTGGAGGCCCTCAGCAATCGCGACGCTTTGGATTGGACGGCCTGCATGGGCGATCGTGGACTCGAACCACGGACCTCCGCCTTATCAGAGCGGCGCTCTAACCAACTGAGCTAATCGCCCGCTGCTCCCTGCTCGGCTCGCCACTCTAGCGCACCCGCAAACGGTCCCACCCGTGCATTCGGCACGGACCTCTAACATGCGCACAGGCCTGGCGATGCGAGAGATGACCCTCTACGGCGTGAGCTTCGAGCCCATCGGCAAGCAGCCGATCGTGCTCCTGAAGACAGCCGACGATGACAAGTTCCTCCCGATCTGGATCGGTCACGCCGAGGCGGCCGCGATCCTGATGAAGCTGCAAGGAGCCGCCGCTCCGCGACCGATGACTCACGACCTGCTCACCAACGTCATCTCCGAGCTCCAGGGCGAGGTCGTCAAGGTGACCGTCACCGAGCTCCGCGAAAATACGTTCTACGCCAACATCACGATCGTCCACAACGGCCGCGAGGTCGACATCGACTCCCGAACCTCGGATGCGATCGCCTTGGCTGTTCGTTGCGACGCGCAGATCTTCGCCGCCGACGAGGTCGTCGAAGAGTCGGGCATCGACTTCCAAACGGAGGACGAGGAGCAACCCGGCCTGGTCACCGTCTCGAGCCTCTCCGACCTCGACCCCGCGGAGTTCCGCAAGTTCCTCGAGACGGTGACGGTCGAGGACTTTCTGACGAGCCTCGAGGAGCCCGAAGTCGAGGACGAAGAGGACGAGGACGAAGAGGGCGAGGAGGAGGACGAGCGGGCGTAAGCCGGCTCAGCCGACGCCGGATACCGACAAGATCAGCGCGGTGCCGTTGAACAGCGAGTGGAGCGCGATCGACGGGTAGATGCTGTCCGTCCGGGCTCGGAGCCAGGCAACAGCGATTCCGAAGAACGTCAGCACGGGAAGTGCGATCAGCAGGCCGTGGGCGAGCCCGAACAACACGCCCGTGACAAGAATCGCGACCGTGACGCCATAGGGCGCCAACAGCGCGAACCCGAGCCCTCGATACGTGAGCTCCTCGACTACCGGTGCGAGAAACGTGACGACCACGAAGAAGGCGACAAAGGCGCCCACGCGACTCGAGTCGAACTCGTCCGGAACGAGCCCCTGCTCCTCCGTGGCGTCGAGAAACGGCGCGAGCGCAGCTCCGACGATCCAGATCGCGACGAGAGCAGCGGCGCCGAGCCCCACGGCACGCCACCACGACGCGGGCCGCCGCATCGCGAAGAGCTCACGTACGGGATGGCCACGCGCGATCAAGAGCAGTATCCCGAGCATGACCGCGTACTGGACGAGAGCGGCCAGCGCATAGCTGTAGCGGAAGGCGATGTCGTCAGGGGGCTCCGAACCGTCGACCCGGCCCGCGTACCCGAGAGCGGTGAGAGCGAGTACGAAGACGAGCCAGGCGACTAGCCGCCCGCGCGAAGGAGGCTGGGCGACGTGAGGCGCTCCCGTGGACCCCATTGCCGAAGTCTCGCGATTCTGAGGAGGCTTCCGCGGGATGTCGAATCTCGACGCATGACGGCTAGCATCAGTCCATGAGCGCGAGTCGCGGCAGGCGCACGTCTCTCGATCCGGACACGCTCCTCCCGAAGGGTCGTCACCAGCGCGCCGCCCGGCGCCGACGGCGGAAGCACGCCGCCGTCATCGCTCTGGCAGTCATCGCGACCCTCGGCACGATCGCCGGCATCGGTGGCGGGGCCGCGGTGTTCGCCTACGGCTCGTCGTGCGACCTGAGCTCCCTGAGATCGATCCGAATCGGCCAGAACTCGTTCCTGTACGCGGCGAACGGGAGTCTCCTGGGCTCGATCCCCGCAGAGCGGAATCGCCAGCCGGTACAGGTCGACGGGATGTCTCCGTGGATCCGCAAAGCGACGATCGCCGTCGAGGACCGCCGCTTCTACGAGCACGACGGCGTTGATATCGAGGGAATAGCCCGAGCGGCAGTCGCGGACGTGAAGGCCGGACGCATCGTCGAGGGCGGCTCGACCATCACGCAGCAGCTCGTCCGAAATCTCTACATCTCCCGCGAGCGCACCGTTCAGCGCAAGGTGAAGGAGGCCTGCCTCGCGACGAAGCTCGATGGCGCGTGGACGAAGCACCGCATCCTGACCACCTATCTCAACCAGGTGTACTACGGCAGCCAGGCCTACGGGATCGAAGCCGCCTCGCAGACGTTCTTCTCCAGATCGGCTCTCGAGCTGACGCTCACTCAGTCCGCTCTGCTCGCAGGGTTGACCCAGGCTCCGTCGACGTACAACCCGTTCACAGCTCCCGGCCGAGCCCTCGCCCGGCGCGCCCTCGTCCTGCGAGCGATGTTCGAGACGGGCGTCATCACGAAACGTCAGCACGCGCGTGCCACGAAGTCGAATCTCGGGCTCGATCCGGGAAGGCTCTATAGCCAGATCCGCGAGCCGTACTTCTTCGGCTACGTCCGCGACCGCCTGATCGAGGAGTACGGTGCCGCGACCGTTCGCTCGGGCGGTCTGCGGGTGTACACGACGATCAAGCCTCGCTACCAGCGCCTGGCCGAGGAAGCGATTCGGGACACGCTCACCGAGCCCACCGATCCTGCCGCCGCGCTGATCTCGATCAGCCCACGCACGGGCGCGATTCGGGCGATGGCGGCGGTGATCCCCAACCGTCCGAAGAACGAGTTCAACCTTCTCTCACAAGCACGACGACAGCCGGGCTCGACGTTCAAGACGTTCGTTCTCACGGCCGCTGTCGAGATGGGCGTCAACCCCGACTCGACGTACTACGTCTCCGCTCCCTTCACGTACAAGGTGCACCCGGCGGGCAACTGCGACGACGGGAGCTGGTGGTGCGTGCACACGTACGCGGACGACTACTACGGGTGGAGCTCGATCCGCAGTGCGACGATCCGCTCCGACAACGCCGTGTACGCGCAGCTCACGCTCGACGTCACGCCGGAGAAGGTGGCGGAGACGGCTCGCAAGATGGGAGTGCAGACGCCTCTGGCGAAAGTCCCCTCGATTGGGCTCGGCTCGGTCGCTGTGTCGCCGCTCGACCTCGCTTCGGGGTATGCGACCCTCGCCTCGGGTGGCGTGTACTCGGAGCCGATGGCAATTAGGCGCGTGGTTCTTTCGAACGGCAAGGAGGACAAGGACGCGGGCTGGGGCGTGCCCAGGCGGCGTCGGGCGATCTCGGAGGGATCAGCGGCGATAGTCACGCGCATCCTCGAGCAGAACATGCAGTCGGGAACCGGAGTACGGGCCGCGTTCGGCCGCCCGGCGGCCGGCAAGACCGGCACGAACGAGGCGTACAAGGACGCATGGTTCGCGGGCTACACGCCTGACCTCGCGACAACGGTCTGGATGGGGTACACGAAGGCCGAGATCCCGATGTCGAACGTACACGGCATCTCGGTGAGCGGTGGGACCTTCCCGGCCGAGATCTGGCGACTGTTCATGGAGCCCTCGCTCGACGCGATCGAGCCGAGCGCGTTTCCCGAGCCGTCCGTCTGGCCCACCTGGGAGCCGTTCACGCGTGGGGAGTACGCCCTCACCTACGACCCGAGCTACACTCCGGCGGCACCCGAGACCGAGGAGACGGAGCCCCCGGAGAAGGAGCCCGAGGCGCCGCTCGTCTCGCCGGGGCAGGGCCTCTAGGATCAGTTGCCCGCCGAACTGCTCTCGCTCGAGGACGCGCTTGCCTGCATCCTCGAGCGGTCGAAGCCGCTTTCCTCCGAGGTTGTCCCGCTGGATCGCGCGTTCGGTCGGGTCGTTGCAGAGCCTCCACTGGCGCGCGCCGACCTCCCCCCGTTTCCGAGCTCGGCCATGGACGGGTTCGCCGTTCGGGGAGTGGAGACGCCCGGAACGCTGCCGGTTTCGCTCAGAGTCGCGGCTGGGAGCCCGCCCACCGGCCCGCTCGAGTCCGGCTCAGCCGCCGCGATCGCAACCGGTGCTGCCGTTCCGGAAGGCGCAGACACGATCGTGCCGGTCGAACAGGCGGTCGAGGAGAACAGCCAGGTGCGAATCGCAGAGCCGGCTCGAGCCAATGCCCACATTCGTCCGCGGGGAGGTGACGTGCGCGAGGGGGCGGTCGTGGTCGCAGCTGGTGTCCGAATAGGGCCAGCCCAGATCGGCGCGTTGTCCGCCGCCGGGGTGCCGGAGATCAGGTGCTTTCGGCGTCCTCGCGTTTCCGTGCTCGCGACGGGCGACGAGCTTCGCGCCCCGGGCGAGATGCTCGAACCGGGACAGATCTTCGAATCGAACCGACTCACGATCGCCGCCGTGCTCGCCGCGAGCGGAGCCGAGATCGACCTTCTACCCGTCGTCCGAGACGAGGAAGCCGCCCAACGCGCCGCGCTCGAGCGAGGCCTCGCCGCTGATGTGCTCGTCTCCTCGGGCGGGGTGTCCATGGGACCCCACGACCTCGTCCGGCGGGTGGCGGGGGCTCTCGGGGTCATAGAGGTGTTCTGGGGTGTGGCCGTGAAGCCGGGCAAGCCGCTCTCATTCGGTGTTCGGGATGACGTTCTCGTCTTCGGCCTTCCGGGCAATCCCGTTTCCTCGCTGGTGGCGTCTCTCGTCTTCGTCCGTCCCGCTCTCCTCGCGCTGCAAGGTCTTGCCGAGCCAGCGCCACGTTTTCAGAGCGGCCGGACCCAGATCACACTTCGTCGAAGCGCTCAGCGCGACGAGTTCGTCCGAGCCCGGCGCACAGCTGACGACGAAGGGATCCTTCTCCAGCCGGTCACCGGCCAGGAGTCACACATGATCGTGCGCGCCGCGTCCGCGGACGCGCTCGTCCACGTGCCGCGCGGAGAGGGTGAAATTGCTGCTGGAGACGCGGTGCGATACCTCGATCTCGCCTGAGGACTAGCTCACGTCTCTCCTCGTCGTGACCCAGCTGAGGCGGGACACGGACGCGTAGGGACCGTAGCGGCCGAATGCGAGCGCAGCGAGTTGCGCAGCTGAGGCCAACCACGCGAGCGTGACGAGAACCGAGAAGAGCGATACATACCCGACGGTCGCGAGGCCGGCGAGGTACAGCGCAGCGTCGGCGGGCCCGAGGCCGAGCTCGCGTCCGAGTAGGAAGAGTCCGCCCAGCGGCCCGAGCAGGCCGGTCGCGTAGATGAGGACGCGTTGCCACAGCCGTGCTCGCAGCGGAAGCCAGAGCCAGGCATAGAGCGACGGAAGAAGGAACGCGAGCGCGAACGGCCTGCTGATGGCGACGACGAGGGCTACCGCGCCGAGCCAGGCGAGTGCGCAGGTGTATCCGGCAAGGCGCTCTTCCGGAGTGGGAGCGGACGTTGGGATGAGCGGACGACGTGCAATCAGCCAACCGACCACGAACGCCAGGGCCAACACGGCGAGCCCGGCGATGTTCGCATCGACGACGAACGACGCGCTCGGTGGAAGCGGGAGCGCGTCAGCGGTCGGCAGCACTCCCACCAAGCCGCCGACCCAGAGGAGAACACCGGCCCAGAGCCACACGAAGAGACGCGTGCGCAGCGCGCGCGTCGCAGGAACGAGCGGAAGCCCACGACGTCGAGCCCGTGCGAGCAAGTCTAAGATGGCGAGCGCGAAAGGCACGATGGCGACGACGAGCGTGAGCCGCACCGCCCATCCGCTCGCTGCCCGGTCAGCCAGAAAGACGGCATCAGGAGTCCGAAAGGCGGCTCCGACGCTCATGTCGACGGAGCTCAGGAGCGCCTCGGTGGCGCGGCCAAGCTGCCCGAGTCGCTGTGCGGAGACCGCACCTGGAAGATCTCCGGCGCCGCTGGGGCCGGTGGCGAGCGAGATCGCCGCGATGCCCTCGGCGACGAACGATCCGTGCTCAGTGGCCGCGTAGGGAACGGCAAGATCGACGAGCTGGGTCAGAAGCGACGGCAGCGACGGCTTGACGGCCTGCTCGCCGATCCGCTCCGCGGCGGTTTTGACAAGCGTTCGAGCGGGCGAGCTAGAGCCATTCCCCGCGATTCCGAGCCGGGGGCCTCCTCTGCCTCCGAGCCCGTCGAGGACGATCGCCGCGAGCGCTCGAGCCGAGTGTGGAGACGTACGCGCGAAGCGATCCGCGCCCGCGCCACCGTAGGCACCGGCGTCGGTCGAGACCAGGATCAACGTGCGGTTGGGCAGTGGAGCGGGCACCGCTCGTTGCGGGGCGAATCCGCGAGCGAGCTCGATGAGCGCGGCGGTGCCCGATGCGTTCTCACCATGTGGCTGGGTTGGCCCCGCGTTGTCTCGATGGGCGACAAGCACGATCGCTTCTTCCGACCGCCCAGGCACTACTGTCACGAGATTCCGTAGCTCGACGTCTCCGAGATCGACGAGGTCGGCAGTCCATGTGTCCTCCTCGACGTCGAGCCCGAGCGCCGCGATCGTCTCCGAGTACCAGCGCGCGGCGCTTTTGGCTTCGTCGCTTCCCGGTATCCGGGATGGAAACTCGGTGGAGAGCTCGGTCGCGATGGCCGCCGCCGCAACACCGTCGAACACCGGCTCGAGCTGGGGGCGGGGCAGCGCGCTGGTTGTCGAGATCGAGAACAGCAGGGCAAGGAGCGCCGGCGCGAGAAGGAGCGAGCCGACTCGGACGAGGCGTGTGTTCAGCGGGCTGTCGACGGTGCCGCGGCGGGCCCGCCGCCTCCGCCCACTGGGCCGAGCCGCTTCCATCGCCGGGCTATAGTAGGGCCCGCAGGCCGGCGTCCGGTCTCGACAGCGCCCATGCCGAACGTCTCGACCATCCTGCTCGTAGACGACGAGGAGTCGATTCAGACGCTCCTCACGTTTCCACTCGAGCGGGACGGCTATCGCGTCGTGCAGGCCCGAGACGGAGAGGATGCCCTACGCCGCTTCGCCGACGAGGACATCGACCTCGTCGTGCTGGACGTGATGCTTCCCAAGCTCGACGGTCTCGAAGTCTGCAAGCGTCTACGCACCCAGAGCAGCGTCCCGATCATCATGTTGACCGCTCGCGGAGAGGAGCTCGACAAGGTTCTGGGTCTCGAGCTCGGCGCCGACGACTACATCACGAAGCCATTCTCGATCCGCGAGTTTCGGAGCCGGGTGCGAGCCTTGTTGCGGCGTGCTGCGGCGCCACACGCAGCGCGTGACCGTGTCGAGGTGATCGAGCAAGGCGATCTCAAGATCGACCTGCCGCGCCGAACGGTCGAGGTTCGCGGCGAGACCGTCCAGCTCACGTTCATCGAGTTCGAGATGCTTGTGCTGCTGGCTTCGAGTCCGGGCGTGGTGTTCTCGCGCCGCGAGCTCTTGGAACGGCTGCGGGGTGGCTCGGACTACCGCGAACCGCGAACCATCGACGTCCACGTGAGACACCTGCGCGAGAAGATCGAAAGCGACGCGAGCAACCCGGAGCTGATCCTGACCATTCGCGGAGCCGGTTACCGCTTCAGATCGTAGGTGGTTTTTCCGGCACCCACGGGCACCCGTTCGCCGTCATCCACCACACCCGTGTTCATCGAACCCGAGCTCTTCGAGCGCTCTCGGCGTCCGCGGTTCTCGCCGGCCGTCGGGCCTCGCGGGGACCACCGGAGCAGCCAGTCGTGAGGATCCCGGGCGGAATCAGAGTCCGCCTTGCTCTCGGGTTGGTGGCAATAGTCGCCGGAGCCCTCGGTACCGCCTATCTCATCGTCGTCCCGTCGCTCGAGAAGCAGCTTGTCGACGCAAGGCTCGAAGAGCTGGAGAAGCAGGCCGCCCCGCTCGCCGAGGTGCTTCCCACGGACACGCTCTTGTGGAACGACCGAGTCGAGGAGTTCGCGGTGGCCGCGAACGCCCGCGTGGTTGCGTTCAGCGTGCTGAAAGCGACACCGCCTGCGCTCGCCGTCGTTGCTGACTCTCGCCGCGGCCAGAGCTCCCGGGACGTCGCCCGCAACCCGACGGCGCTGCGGGCGGCAGAGACCGAGGGCGTCGAGCGCGGCAGGGTTCTCGACTCCACCGGCGACTATGCCGAGGTTGCTGTCCCCCGGGGCGCCGCGGCGGTCGTCCTTTTCCGCGCATCACTCGCCGACTCGCTCGCGACGGTTCGGCTCGTCGAGAAACGCCTACTCGTTGCCACCGCCTTCGCGCTGGTGCTGGCGCTCGTGCTCGGCCTGACTGCCGCTGGGATGTTCGCGTACCGGCTGCGTCGCGTCGAGGCTGCAGCCGAGCGGATCGCCGGCGGTGACTTCGACGCGCCGATTGTCGATCGAGGCGATGACGAGATCGGACAACTCGCCGCGACGTTTGATCGGATGCGGGTCCAGCTAGCGCAGCTCGACAATGCCCGGAAGGAGTTCGTGGCGAACGCCTCGCACGAGCTTCGCACGCCACTGTTCTCGATCGGCGGCTTTCTCGAGCTCCTGACGGAAGAGGAGCTGGACGAGAAGACGCGCCAGGAGTTTCTGACGACGATGCGAAGCCAGGTCGAGAGGCTGACGAGGCTCTCGACCGACCTCCTCGATCTCTCCCGGGTCGATGCAGGCCAGCTCAGGACTCAGCGAGAACCGGTCAACCTCGCTGCGGTGGTTACGACGCTCGCACAGGAGCTCGAGCACGTCGCGACCGGATCGGGGCACGTGCTCGACATCGAGCTCGACGGCGAAGCGTGGTGCACGGCCGACGAGGAACGGGTGCTCCAGATCGGGCGAGCGTTCGTGGTGAACGGCCTCGTGCACACGCCGGCAGGAACGAGGATCGTCATTCGGGCTTGCCGCCGCGGCAGACGCGTGGAGCTGCAGGTCGCCGATAACGGTCCAGGTATTCCCGTCAGGCAGCGGGAAGCGGTCTTCGAGCGCTTTTACCGCGTCGAGGGAGGGAGGGCCTCGGGGAGCGGCCTCGGGCTTGCGATCGCGCGAGAGCTGGCACGGTTGATGGACGGGGAGGTGCGTCTCGAAGCCGGCTCTGCCGGAACCGTGGTCACCCTCGATCTTCCGAGCATCGCGCACGTCGAGCAGGCGCCCGGTGGTCACGCACCCGTTTTCACGTGAAAACGCCTCCGACCGTGGATGACCCGTCGCCGGTCTACGATCCAAGCATGAGCGAGCTCTCTCACATTGGTGACGCCGGCGACGTGACGATGGTGGATGTCGGTGACAAGCCGGTCTCGAGACGTCGCGCGGTCGCAACGGCGACCGTTCAGATGGCTGCGGCGACTGCCGAGACGATTCGTGCGCTTCCGAAGGGTGACGCGCTGGTGACCGCGCAGCTTGCCGGGATCATGGCCGCGAAGCGCACGGCGGAGCTCATCCCGCTGTGCCATCCGCTCCCCGTCACGTATCTCGACGTGCACCTCGAAGTCGGCGATTCCACGGTGAAGATCCAGGCGACGGCCGAAACCACAGCGCAGACCGGCGTCGAGATGGAGGCGCTCGTCGCTGCGACCGTCGCGGCGTTGACGGTGTACGACATGGCGAAGGCCGTCGACAAAGAGATGCGAATCGACGCGGTCCGTCTGGTCGAGAAGACGAAAGAGCCGGTCTGAAGGCAGCGGTGCTCACCGTCTCCGACGGCGTGCATGAGGGTGAGCGCGACGATGTGAGCGGCGCGGCGCTGACGGATCTGCTCGCGGGCGAGGGGTTCGACGTCGTACGGCGGGTGGTTCCGGACGACCCAGAGCGGGTCTCGACCGCGATAGTCGAGCTGGCGTCTGACGTGTTGCTCATACTGACAACGGGAGGAACGGGGTTCGCGCCTCGTGACGTGACTCCCGAAGCGACACGAATCGTGCTGGATCGCGAAGCGCCTGGCATCGCCGAGGCAATCCGCGCGGATGCGCTCACCCGGACTCCGCACGCTCTCCTGTCCCGTGGCGTCGCCGGCCTCCGCGGCGGGACGCTCATCGTCAACCTCCCGGGCTCTCCGGGCGGTTGTCGCGACGGGTTCGCGGTGATTCGCCCCGCCCTCCGCCACGGGCTAGAGCTGGCGGCCGGTGACAAGGCCACCCCACACCGGCAAACGTGACCACCTCGGCTGTCCCCCTACCCCGTCGCCTTGCCTCGCTCGTTCGAATCGAGCACACGGTCTTCGCGTTGCCGTTCGCATACGTGGGCGCGTCTCTCGCCGCCGCGGACTTGCCGGCGTGGAGCGACCTGCTCTGGATCACTGTTGCAATGGCCGGGGCGCGGACACTTGCAATGGCGTTGAATCGGCTCATCGACGCCGAGCTCGACGCGCTGAATCCACGCACCTCGAGTCGCGAGCTTCCGAGCGGAGCGCTCACCCGCTTCCAGGTGCTCGGGCTCAGCGCGCTCGCGCTCGCGGTGTTCCTGACTGCAGTCGCGCAGCTCGACCCGGCCGTCCGCTGGCTGTGGCCGATCCCCGTCGCGATGTTCGTCGTCTATCCGTACCTGAAGCGGGTTACGTGGCTCTGCCACCTCTGGCTCGGCGCCTGCCTGGGGCTCGCACCGGTGGGCGCCTGGCTCGCCGTCTCGGGGATGGCTCCCTGGGAAGCGTGGGCGCTGGGCGGGTCGGTTCTCCTCTGGGTTGCCGGCTTCGATCTCTTCTACTCGCTCTTCGACCTCGACCACGATCGTCGGGTCGGCCTCCATTCGTGGGCAACGCGCTTCGGAGAGGCAGGGGTGTTCCTCGGCGCTCGAGCGTTCCACGCGGGAACCGTCGTGCTTCTCCTGCTTGCGGGACTGGGCCTCGATAGCGGCCTTTGGTACTGGGCCGGTGTGGTCGCGGTGGCGGGGCTGCTCGCCTATGAGCATCTGCTCGTGAGACCGGGCGATCTCCGCTGCCTGGACGCGGCTTTCTTCACCGTGAACGGCCTCATCAGCATCGTCTTCTTCGTGTTCGTCGCGCTGGACGTGGTGGTCACGTGATACGTGCGAGCGGGCTCGAGAAACGCTACGGCGCGCGTCGTGTTCTCGTGGGCGTGGACCTCGAGCTTCCCCGGGACGGATTCCTCCTGGTGACGGGGCCGAACGGGTCCGGGAAGACGACACTGCTTCGGGTCATCGCGGGACTTGTCGCACCCACTCGAGGAAGGGTCGAGGTCGACGTCCACCGCGGACGGTTGGGGTTCGTGGCCCACGAGCCACTCGTGTACCGGGAGCTTACGGCGCTCGAGAATCTCGACCTCTTCGGGAGGCTCTACCGCGTGCCCGAGCGGCGGGAGCGAATCGGGATGCTGCTGGAGCGCTTTGGCCTGTGGGAAGCTCGATCCGAGCGCGTGGAGTCGTATTCACGCGGGATGAGCCAGCGCCTCGCCCTCTGTCGCGCCTTTCTTCACGACCCCGATCTCCTCGTCCTCGACGAGCCCTACTCCTCGCTCGACGCGGAGAGCGCAGCGCTGCTCGATCGAGAGCTCGCCGAACTGGCCGGGACGCGAGCCCTTGTCGTCTCGACACACGATCCCGCGCGCGTGGAGCCGCTGGCGACGCAGAGACTCGTGCTTACGTGAGGTATCTCGCGGATGTCGCGGCGCTGACTCGCAAGGATCTGCGGGTCGAGCTGCGCGCCCAGGACACGCTGCCCGCGATGCTCCTCTTCGTCCTCTCGATGCTGGTGGTCTTTCACTTCGCGTTGCCGGAGGGGACCGGCGAGGATGCTGCCTACGGGCTGCTCTGGGTGGCGATCGTCTTCACGGCTCTGCTCGGGCTCGCCCGGGCATGGATCCCGGAGCAGGAGCACGGCGTCTTCGACGCGCTCGTTCTGGCCCCCTGCGACCGCAGCGCAATCTGGGTCGGAAAGACCGTGGCCACACTCGCGTTCCTCGTCGCCGCACAGGCCGTGGCACTGCCCGCGTTCGTTCTCTTCTTTGCTCCGCTGGACGGCGTCGCGCTCGCCGGCGTGCTGCTCGCGGACGTCGGGATCTGCGCCGTCGGCTCGCTCATGGCTGCGATGGCCGCGGCCGGCCGCGCTCGTGAGCTGCTCCTCCCGTTGCTCCTGCTGCCGCTCTCGATGCCGCTCATCGTCGGCGGTGTCGGCAGCGCCGTCTCGACCGAGCCAGAGCGCTACCTCCTGCTGCTCGCGCTGTATGACGGGATCTTCGCGGTACTCTCGTGGGCGTCGTTCGAGTACGTCGTGACCGAGTCATGAGCAGTCCTTTCTCCAGGATCCGCGGCCTTCCCTCGCTCGCCGCGTTTGCCGCGGGACTGATGGGGCTCGCGCTCCTGCTCTCCTTCTTCATCGCACCCGAGGACGGCGACCAGGGGATCTCCCAGCGGATCTTCTACATCCACGTGCCGATCGCTCTTACTGCGTACTTCTGCTTCGGCCTGGGTGCGTGGAAAGCGCTGCTCTTGCTCTGGCGAGGCGGCGAGCGCTACGACCTGGAGAGCTACGTGGCAATCCACCAAGGGACGATCTTCGGCTCGCTGACCTTGATCACAGGCGCAATCTGGGCCAAAGCCTCCTGGGGCGTCTGGTGGACGTGGGACTCGAACCAGCTCGTCCTCTTTCTCACCCTCTTCCTCTTCTACTGCGCGTACTTCATGCTTCGCTTCTCGCTGCCGGAGGGGCCGAGGCGAGCTCGGTCGTCCGCGGTCTACGCGCTCTTCGGAGTCGCCCTCATTCCGGTGAGCTTCCTCGCGATTCGTCTCGCCGAGGACTTCATCCACCCGACGACTTTCACGCGCGACGGCCCGCAGATGACCGGGACGATGTTCACGGCGTTCTGTGTCTCGTGGGCGGCCGTGACGCTCTTGGCCTACGTCCTGTACCGCGTCGAGCTCGTCGGCAAGCGGCTGCACATAGATCTGCGAGAGCTGCGCGAGGCTTTGGAGTGACGGGCGGGGAGTACGTCGCGGCGGCCTACGGGGTCGTGTTCGTTTTCGTGCTCGTGTATGTGGCAATTATCGCCGCCAAGCTCGTGCGCCTCCAGCGGGACACCGCAGAGCTGCTCGAGATCGTGCGCCGGCGCGGGGAGGACACGTGATCGGCCGACTCCCCGACTATCGTGCGCGCGTGCCGAAGACGCGGCGAAGGACCGGTGCGTGGGCGTAAGACGGACGCTGGTCGGGAGGCCGCTCCCTGTGCAGGTTCCGACGGCGTTCGTTCGCGTCCGCCGGCGCGGATTTTGCATGTGCGGAGAGGCGCGCACCGAGCGCGTCGGCCGCTGCTCGGCTGAGCGACCACGTCGCCGCTGAACCGCGCCCGAGCGTCGCCGCGTTACGCTCCGCGCGTGTTTATCACGTTCTTGAGCGACTTCGGACTCAAGGACGACTTCGTGGGCACATGTCATGGAGTGATGAAGACGATCGCTCCCGACGCGCAGATCATCGACATCACGCACGGCATCCCGCCGCAGGCTGTCTTGGAGGGGGCGCTCGTCCTTGCGAACACGATCTCCTATATGCCGGTCGGGGTGCACCTGGCGGTCGTCGACCCCGGTGTCGGGGGTCCGCGTCGCCCCTTGGCGCTACGAGACGAAGCCGGACGGCTCTTCGTCGGCCCTGACAACGGGCTCCTGCTCCCGGCAGCGAGCCGGGCGGGAATCGCCGAAGCACACGAGCTCGCGAATCCCGAGTACGCGTTGCAGGCGATCTCGCGCACGTTTCACGGACGGGATCTCTTCAGCCCAGCTGCTGCATACCTCGCGAACGGGGTCCCGCTTTCCGAGCTCGGTCCGCCGTTGCATGCGGAGACGCTCGTCAGCCTCGACGTACCCGAGCCGGTTTCGGAGAACGGCGTGCTCACGGCGACGCTGCTCTACGTCGACAGCTTCGGGAACATCGCTCTCAACCTGACGCGTGAAAACGTCGACGAGCTGGGAATCTCTTCGGGAACGAAGCTCGAGCTCGAGCACGCGGGAGAGCGCTACTACGCGGTAATGGCGAGGACGTTCGCCGATGCACGGCCTGGCGACGTGATTCTCTACGAGGACAGCTACGGCAGCATGTCGGTCGCGATCTCGCGGGGAAATGCGGGGCGCATGCTGCACGCCGCTCCGGGCCAGCGGATTCGGATCTCGCTTCGGCCCTAGGCGCTTTCTTTGACGCGCGAACATCCCTGAAGGCGGCCGCTGTCGCGGCC
>JALZOK010000002.1:31354-38040 GCA_030857225.1 Actinomycetota bacterium | reverse complement strand
GGCCGCTACAAGGTGGGTGGTCGGCGCGCCGCCCACGGTCGCGCCTCCTCCAGCTGCGCTGCAAGGCGAAGGAGGATCGCCTCGCCCGCCGGTGGCCCAATGGCTTGTACGCCGATGGGAAGATTTTCGCCCGACCAGTGCAAGGGAAGCGACATCGCCGGCAGGCCGGTGAGGTTTGCGACCGCGGTGAAGGGGGTGAACAGGGTGTTTCGCGCGAGCTGCTCCATCGCTCCGTCCACGCCTTCTTCCTGCCAGCCGATCGGGACCGGGGGAAGCGCGAGTGTGGGAGTGAGGACGATGTCGGCGTCCTGCCAGAACGAGACGATGCGCCGCGCCGCCGTCTGAAGGTGAAACGCGGCGCTCGCGTAGTCCGCTGCCGAGGTGGCGCGGGCGGACTCGGCGAGCCCGCGGTTCAGCGGCGTGAGAAGCTCGGGATCGACCGGGTAGAGGGCGGGGCTTACCTGCCAGATGGTGATGAAGGCATCGAGCAGCCCTGCTCCGGTCCACGGAGGCGTCGCCTCGACAACTTCGTGGTCGAGGCTCTCGAGGAGCTCTGCTGCAGCTTCGAGCGCAGCCACGCAGTCGGCGTGCACGGGCGCGTCGATGGGCGGATCGGTGGTAACCGCAATCCGTAGACGGCCTGGTGGAGTACTCGTCTCTTCCGCGAAAGGACGCTCGGGCGGAGGTGCCCACCAGGGATCGCCGGGCTCGTAGCCGGCCAGAACGTCGAGGAGCGCGGCAGCGTCAGCGATCGAGCGGGTGATCGGACCCGAAGTGGACAGACCTTCGAGCGACGGAAACGGCGCCGTGGAAACCCGACCGCGTGCGGGTTTGAGGCCGAACACGCCGCAGCAGGACGCTGGAATTCTGATCGACCCGCCTCCGTCCGTCCCATGCGCGAGCGGAACGAGACCCGCAGCGAGGGCCGCTGCCGCGCCACCGCTCGAGCCGCCGGGCGTGCGCTCGGGATTCCAAGGGTTCCGCGTGGCCCCGTTCAGCTCCGACTCGGTGAACGCGACCGTCCCGAACTCCGGGGTGTTCGTCTTACCGAGGATCACGAACCCGGCTTCGCGCAGCCGCCGGACGACGGCTGTGTCGAAATCGGGGACGTTGTCGGCGAATGCGCGGCTCGAGTACGTGGTTCGGATGCCTCTCGTCGCCGTCAGGTCCTTGACCGCGATCGGAACGCCGTGAAACGGGCCGCTACTCTCGGAGGCATCAGCCGCTTTAGCATCCTCGAGCACTTGCTCGCTGCGGACGGTGACGAATGAGTTGAGCTCGGGATCGAGTCCTGCGATCCGTTCGAGGTAGAGCTCTGCGAGCTCGAGCGCGGTGACTTCTCCGTCCCGAATGAGCCTTGCCTGCTCGGTCGCCGGAAGGAACGCGAGCTCAGTGTCAGCGGGCATGGATTCTGTCGTCGACCGACTCGGAGTGGGAAGCAGGGGCAAGGCATCCCTCGCCCCTGCGGGGCTCGGGTGGAACGCTCCGAGCGACACCCAAGATCCAGTCACAGAGAAAGTGGCGAGGGCCGGACTTGAACCGGCGACACCACGGTTTTCAGCCGTGTGCTCTACCAGCTGAGCTACCTCGCCACGGCAGGGCAGTGTACCCGCCTCCCGCAGCGGTTAGCGTTCGCCGGTGTGACCGACAAAACGCGCAGAGTTGCGATCATCGGTGCGGCACTCGACCTCGGTCAGGGACGACGCGGAGTCGACATGGGCCCGTCGGCGATGCGGGCTGCCGGGCTCGAGGAGCGGCTCCGGAGTCTCGGGTACGAGGTGCGGGATCTCGGCAACGTAGAGAGCCCCGAGCCGGAGGCCACGGCGCTTGGAGACGAGAGCGCGCGCTTCCTGCCCGCGATCAAGGCGACCTGCGCGCGGGTCGCCACCCTGGTGGCGGAGGCCTCGACGGCGGGGGAGACGCCCCTGGTTCTCGGCGGAGACCACTCCGTCGCCCTCGGAACGCTGGGCGGGCTGGCGTCGGTGCACGGGCCCGGCGGCGTCATCTGGATTGACGCGCACCCGGACATCAACACCCCGGAGACCAGTCCGAGCGGGAACGTCCATGGAATGCCACTCGCCGCCGCGCTCGGGATCGCCGGGTCGGACTTCGAGAGCGACGCGTGGCCGCTTCCTGCCGTCGATGCGCAGCGCGTCGCGTTGATCGGCACCCGCCAGCTCGACGAAGGCGAGCGCCGGCTGCTGCGGGAAGCTGGCGTGCGCGTCTTCACCATGAGCGAGATCGATCGCATCGGGATCGAGCGGGCGGTGCGCGAATCGCTCGATCGGGTCGCGGGCGGAGGATTCGTCCATGTCTCCTTCGATATGGACGTGCTCGACCCGGTCGTCGCTCCAGGGGTCGGAACGCCGGTCCGGGGAGGGCTCACCTACCGCGAGGCGCACTTGGCGCTCGAGCTCATCTCCGAGTCGGGGTTAGCAGGCTCGCTCGAGGTCGTCGAGGTGAATCCGATCCTCGACCGGGAGAACACCACGGCGCTGACGGCGGTCGAGCTCGTGGCGAGCGCGCTCGGAAAGACGATCTTCTAGCCGCGGACAGCCAGCAGGGCACGCGCGAGTCCCGGCACCTCGAGCGAGCCGTCCGCTTTCACGTACCGGGCTAGGCGCCGCTCGGCGCCGTCGCGCACGGCTCTTCCCTCTTCGGGCGTGACGCGCTCGAGGAGGGTCGTGAGCATGCGCGAGAGGTCCTGGGCGGTTCGCCACCATTCGTCGAGGGAAGCCGCACGCCAGAGCACAGGCACGTCCTCGAGCGCGTTGACTCGGAGACCGGCTCCGGTGACGAGACGGCGCAGCTCGCCGGCGTCAGCCAGCCGAAACGGGCCGGGGGCGTTCGGGTCGGGCCGCTCTAGGAGGCCGAGCTCCAGGGCTGATCTGCCGGCTGCCGTCATCCAGTCATTGGCGTCGGGCGCCGCCCAGACGGCGAGCACCGCGCGACCCTGCGGCCTGAGCACGCGTGCGATCTCCGAGAGTGCTTGCGTCGGATCGGGCACGAGCATCACGCCGAAGCGACAGATCACCCCGTGGACGGAAGCAGCCGGGAGGTCGATTGCAGATGCGTCCTCCACCCGAAACTCGACGTTCTCGATGCCGAGCTCGGTCGCGCGACGTCGGGCGGCGTCGCCCATCTCGGGCGCGACGTCCGTGGAGAGAAGCAGGCCCTCCCGACCGAGGCGCGCGGCGGCGATGAAGCCAGTGTCCCCGGGACCGGCGGCCAGCTCGAGCACGGTCTCACCCTGAGCAGGATCGAGCAGGGCCACGAGTCGCTCGTCGAGCGCACGGGTGACTGCACGAATCAGCGCTGCCTGCCGCTCCCAGCCAGCAGCGGCCGTGCGCCACGCCTCGACCTGCTCGTGCTCGGGCGTCGCTATTGGACCACCCCTGCGAGCTGAGGGATGATGTCACGTCCGTAGGCGCTGAGCGTCTCCTCCTGGTGTTCGGTCATGAGGTAGATGTTGAACTGGTCGACACCGACCGCCTCCAGCTCCTTCAACTTGGCAGTCGCCTGCTCGGGAGTGCCGAGGACGCAGAAACGGTCGCAGATGTCGTCGGTCACGAACTCGCCGTGCTTTGCGCCCACACGCGAGTGCTCCTCGTAGTCGTAGAACTTGCGCGCGCGAACGAACTCTGTCAGCTCCTTGGGGATATCGGACTCGAAGCCGTAGCGTTCGATGAGATCCATCACGTGGTTCGAGACCATGGCCGGAAACCAGCGCACCTGGGCGCGAGCCTCGGCGATGTCGTCCGTGATGTAACTCGGCGCGCAAACGATGCACTGGAGCGCGTCCGGATCGCGGCCTGCCTCCACCGCCGACTCGCGTGCGGTGTCCATGATCCACTTGACGATCACGGGATCGGCGAGCTGGATGATCACGCCGTCCCCGACCCGACCAGCCACCGCGAGCGCCTTCGGCCCGTAGCCCGCGACCCACATCGGGATCTCAGGGAGCTCGGGCCGCACCCACTTGAGCTGAAGGTCCTTGTCGTTCCAGCTCACCTCGCGGCCATTCATGAAGTCCTTGATCATCGCGAGGCGCCGCTCGAACTCGGCGACCTTGACCGGCTGCTGGCCGATTGTCCGCCGCGCCGAGTCGCCGCGCCCGATCCCCATCACCATTCGCCCGTCGGAGATGTCGTGCAGGGTTGCGTACCCGCTCGCGAGCACGGTCGGCTCGCGCGTGCCGGGGTTCGTCACGCAATGCCCGAGCCTCATCGTGCTCGTCGCTTGCGCGGCGAGGGTGAGGAGCGGAAACGACTCCTGCCAGAGAAGGTGCGAGTCGTATGTCCACCCGTACTCGAAGCCGTGCGACTCAGCGAGCTGCAGGAGCTCGACGAGCCGGCTCGGCGGAGGATCGGGCAAGACGGTGACGCCGAAGCTCAAGCTCATCTCTCGTTCCTTTCTAGCCGATGGTCTTCGAAGCGAGCCGGTCGAACGCGTGCACCGCGAGCTCCAGGTGCTCTTCGCGCGTGTCCTCGAGCTTCGTGTGCGAGAGGCCGCGAAGGCTCTGGACGAACATCATCACCGTCGGGACACCTGCGCGCGAGACTTCGGCGGCGTCGTGTAGCGGGCCGGACGCGAGCATGTGCGAAGTGCCCGCGACCTCGTGGATCGCCTCGTCGCAGAATCCCACCAGCGTTTCGTCGAAGAGGATCGGCTCGATCGACCAGAGTCGCTCCCACTTCACCTCGAGGTCCTCTTCCGTCGCGAAGCGCATGCTCGCCTCCTTTGCCTGTTCGAGCAGCGAGGCGAGCTTCTCCCCGTCGAGGTGGCGTTGATCGAGGAGCTGTTCCGCGGTCTCGACGACGGAGGTGACGATCCCGGGGTTGCAGACGACTCCGCCTGAGGTGCAGACGCCGCCGTCGCCGACTCGCTCTGCGACCTCGCGGATCTCGAGCGCGAGCTTGGAGGCGCCCGCGAGCGCGTCTCGACGCTGGTCCATCGGAGTCGAGCCTGCGTGGGCGGCCTGCCCTTGCCACGTAATTCGGTGGCGCTCGACACCAAAGGTGCCGAGGACGACTCCGAGCGGTAGATCGAGCGATTCGAGAACCGGCCCCTGCTCGATGTGCAGCTCGAGGTACGCCGCCGCGTTCTCGAGCTGGCTCTGAGCGTCGAGAGCACGGTCGAGGTCGACACCGAACTCGCGCAGCGCGTCCGGCAGGGTGACACCGTCTCGATCTCGAAGTCCCCGGAGCTCCTCTTGATCGGTCATCGACCCTGCGGCGGCGCTCGATCCGAAGAGGCTCCGACCGAAGCGGGCGCCCTCCTCGTCAGCCCAGTTCACGAGCCGAACCGTGACCGGCGGCGTCCCCTCTTCGGCGATGCGACGTAGCACCTCGACACCGGCGACGAGGTTGAGCGCGCCGTCGAGCCAGCCGCCGTTCGGGACGGAGTCGATGTGACCGCCGATCAGCACAGCGCGCTCGGAGCTTCCGAGCAGGGTGAACCACTGGTTGCCTGCGGCGTCGATCTCCTCCTCGGCGCCGGTCTCGGCGATCTTGTCGCGTAGCCACTTGCGTGCACGTTCCCAGGTCTCAGTCCATGCAACCCGTTGTGCCCCCTCCTCGTCGCCGGTCAGCTCGCGTAGCTCCTTCAGGTCGGCAACCGTTCGCCTCGGCTCGAGTGGCACGTGCGCGAGCTTACTACCGAGGCGAATTCGGGTCGGTAAGAATCACGCATAGTGACCGAGGTCGCCATGACTACTGCCCGGGCACGCCCGCTCGACAGGGTGGCCGCGCTGACGACGCGCGCCGCCACGCTCCTCTTCGTGCTGCTCGCCCTCTGGGGACTCTGGGAGGGATATCGCTGGCTGTGGATGGAGACGGGTTGGACGAAGCCCTTCGTCGTCGACGAGACGACCCTCCCGCATCTGCACGACATCGTGGGCGCGCTCTTCGAGTCGCCACAGGTCGGCGGCCCGCTGCTCATCGACCTGCTGCTCGACTCCGCGCTCTTCACTGCGAAGGAGGCCGTGGTCGGCTTCGCGATCGGCGCGACGATCGGCTTCCTCTTGGGCGCCGTGATCGCGCGCTTTCAGATCCTGCAGCGCGGTTTGATGCCCTACGTCGTCGCGTCGCAGACGATCCCGATTCTCGCGGTCGCGCCGATCGTCGTCGTCGGCCTCGGGAGCTTGACCGTCTCGGGCTGGACGCCGGAGGACTGGATGCGCGTCTCGGTGATCGCCGCCTACCTGACGTTCTTTCCCGTTACGGTGAACACGGTGCGCGGCCTGAGCTCGGCCGATCCGGCCGCGGTCGAGCTGATGGAGTCGTACGCCGCGAGCGGCTGGGCGGTGTTCTGGAAGCTGCGCGTGCCCTCCGCGCTCCCGTACCTCTTCTCCGCGTTCAAGGTGGCCGCAACGGCGAGCGTCGTGGGCGCGGTCATCGGCGAGCTGCCCTCTTCGATCCAAGACGGCCTGGGCGGGGCGATCATCAACTTCAACCAGTACTACGTCCTGAACCCCGAGAATCTGTGGGCGACCAACCTGATCGCCGCTCTTCTCGGGATCAGCTTCTTCCTCGTCGTTCTGCTCGTCGAGAAGCTCGTCGTCAGGCGCGCACCGGACGTGCTGGTGTGAACAAGGCTCGCCGCAGGCTCGCCTTCGCGAGGGAAACCAGGTTTCCCCCGCGGACCCCCTTCTTCCTGAGAACGTGGGGAACCTCCCGGTTCCCCAC
>JALZOK010000002.1:0-31344 GCA_030857225.1 Actinomycetota bacterium | reverse complement strand
ACACCCCTCTACGCTCATAGACCACAAAGGCCTGGCCTATGAACGACGTGGTCGTTTCGGCCGAGCGCGTCACAAAGACCTTTGGCAAGGGCGGGGTTACGGCTCTCCAGGAGATCGATCTCGAGGTGGGCCGCGGCGAGTTCATCTCGCTGATCGGCCCGTCGGGCTGCGGCAAGTCGACGCTCCTGCGCATCATCGGCGATCTGGTCGAGCCGACGGCGGGCGAGATCCTCGTCAACGGCAAGTCCGCACATCGAGCGCGCCTCGACCGCGACTACGGGATCGTCTTCCAAGCCGCTGTCCTCTACGACTGGCGGACGGTCTCGAAGAACATCTCCCTGCCTCTCGAGCTCGGCGGCTGGGACCGCTCGCGCCGTGCAGATCGCGTACGTGAGATGGTCGAGCTGGTCGAGCTCGAGGGGTTCGAGAAGCACTATCCCTGGCAGCTCTCGGGCGGCATGCAACAGCGCGTGTCGATCGCCCGCGCGCTGTCGTTCTCGCCGGCGCTCCTCTTGATGGACGAGCCCTTCGGCGCGCTCGACGAGATGACCCGCGAGCGCCTGAATCTGGAGCTCCTCCGCATCTGGGCCGAGACCGGCTCTACCGTGGTCTTCGTCACCCACTCGATCTCCGAGGCGGTGTTTCTGTCCACGCGCGTGGTCGTCATGTCAGCACGCCCGGGCCGGATCACGGCGATCGTACCCATCGATCTTCGGCAGCCACGCACCGCCGAGACGCGGGAGGAGCCGCGCTTCTTCGAGCTCGTGACCGAGGTGCGCGAGGCACTGCATGCAGGCGGAGCCGACGAGGTCGTTCCGGAGCTCGAGGCGCGCGAGTGACGACGAGCGCTCACCAGCCTGCCGCGCGACGTGGCCGCACGCTCGGCCAGCACGCTGGGAGATGGCTGCCGGCTGCCGCCGTCTTCGGTTTCGGGCTCGTCGCCTGGCAGTGGCTCCTCCCCGCGCTCGGCATCGAGCGCTTTCTCCTGCCGCCCTTCTGGGACGTGGTGACGGCGTTTCGGGACTCACGCGACGAGCTCGTGCGCGCCGGCTGGATCACCTTCCAGGAAGCGCTGGGCGGCTTCGTGCTCGGCTGCTCGTTCGCGTTCATCTTCGCGCTGGTGCTAGCGCGTTGGCGCCCGCTTGGCAACGCCCTCATGCCGTACCTCATCGCGGCGAACGCGGTTCCGATCGTCGCCTTTGCGCCCATTACGAACGCCTGGTTCGGAATCTTGAGCCCATGGTCGAAGATCGTCATCGCGGCTGTCCTCTGCTTCTTCCCGGTCCTCGTCAACACCCTGCGCGGACTTACGTCGGTTCGGCCCGAGTCGCTCGAGCTCATGCGCTCGTACGCCGCGGGGCAACCTTCGATCTTCAGGCGGGTCAGAATCCCGAACAGTCTCCCCTTCGTTTTCTCGGCCTTGAAGATTGCGTCGGTACTCGCGATGATCGGCGCTGTCGTGGGGGACTACTTCGGAGGTTCGACGGAGGCGCTGGGGGTTCAGATCGTGTCCGCGGTCTCGCTCGCGCAGTACGAGACCGCGTGGGCCGCGATACTGGTGGCGAGCGTTCTCGGAATCGCGTTCTACGCGTCTGTCGCGCTTGTCGAAAGGTTCGCGCTTCGCTGGCATCCGTCCACTAGAGGAGATGCAGAATGAACTACGAGGAGGGCACATGAGAAGACGCAGGTGGTACGCGCTCGGGGCTGCGGTCGTCGTGGGGTCGAGCCTGATCGTGGCCGGTTTCGCGACAGCGAGCCGGTCGAGCGCCGACCAGAACCTGACCAAAGTAACGCTGCAGAGCAAGTGGGTCGTGCAGTCGCAGTTCGCCGGCTACTACGTCGCGAAGGCGAAGGGCTACTACAGGCAGGTCGGGCTGGACGTCGACATCAAGGCCGGCGGTCCGGACATCCTCCCGGAGCAGGTCGTGCTCGGCCGGCAGGCGGAGTTCGGGATCAACTGGTTCCCGAGCCTGCTGCAGCAGCGGGACACCGGCAACGACTTGGTCAACATCGGACAGGTCTACGCGCGGAGCGGGACGACAGAGGTCACGTTCAAGTCGAGCGGCATCAACACGTTCAAGAAGATGCGCGGCAAGAAGTTCGGCGTCTGGATCTTCGGGAACGAGTTCGAGCAGAGGGCCGCGCTCGTCAAGAACGGGATGAACCCGGACAAGGACGTGAAGCTCGTCAAGCAGAACTTCGACATGCTCGCGTTCCTGAAGGGCGAGATCGACGCGGGCTCGGCAATGACGTACAACGAGCTCGCGCAGGTGCTCGAGGTGAAGAACCCGAAGACGGGCAAGCTCTACCAGCTCTCCGATCTGAACGTCTTCAAGTACTCCGATCTCGGCACCGGCATGCTCCAGGACGGGGTCTTCGTGCGCGGGGACTGGATCAAGGACAAGGCCAACCAGGCGACGTCCGTAAAGTTCCTCGAGGCGTCGTTCAAAGGCTGGATCTACTGCCGCGACCATCTGGCCGAGTGCACGAAGATCGTGCTCCAGAACGGCCCGGCGCTTCCAGCTGGACATCAGCGCTGGCAGATGAACGAGGTCAACGCGCTCATCTGGCCGAACCGTCTCGGCATCGGGCTGATGGATCCGATCGAGTACAAGCGGACGACCACGATCGCCAAGACGTACAAGGTCATCAAGAAGCCGGCGACGAAGGCGTCCTATCGCACGGATCTCGCGAGAAAGGCGATCGCGAACCTGAAGAAGCAGGGGCTCGACGTCAATGGCAAGGGCTACAAGAAATCGGTCGTCAAGCTGACGCTCGGCGGCAAGTAGCGCGTGACACCAGGCGAATAGGGGAAGATGGCGAACCGGGCCGCGCTGCGGCAGCGGCCCGGTTTACCTCAGGTTGCCGTGAAAGGGGGAGATGGCGTGTCGGTTCTGATCAAGGGCGGTCGGATCATCACCGCGGCTGACGACTACGTCGGCGACGTGTACGTCGAGGGCGAGCGGATCACGCTCATCGGAGAAACGCTCGACGTCGACGCGGACCGCGTGATCGACGCCTCCGGGCGATACGTGCTGCCGGGCTGCGTGGATCCCCATACCCACCTCGACATGCCCTTCGGTGGCACGACGACGATCGACGACATCACGTCCGGACAAACCGCGGCCGCATTCGGGGGGACGACGTGTCACGTCGACTTCTGCATTCAGTCTCCCGGCCAGACCTTCGCAGACGCCCTCGACAGTTGGCACTCGAAGCGCGAGGGCAAGGCCATCATCGACAACGGCTACCACATGGCGGTCACTGACCTCCGCGAGGGAGGGTCCCTGGAGGAGCTCGCGCGCCTGCCCGAGCAGGGTGTGACCTCGTACAAGCTCTTCATGGCCTACAAGGGCGCGCTGATGGTCGACGACGAGACGCTCTTCAAGACGATGGAGGTCGCGGCCGAGACGGGCGCGCTCGTGATGGTGCACGCGGAGAACGGAGATGCGATCGACGTCCTGGTCAAGCAGGCGCTCGCCGCTGGCAACACCGCGCCGCACTGGCACGCGCTCACGCGTCCGCCCGAGCTCGAGGGCGAGGCGACGAACCGCGCAATCCAGCTGGCCCGGATCGCGGGCGCGCCGCTCTACGTCGTCCACGTCTCCTGCCGCGAGGCGGTCGAGCCCATCGCGCGGGCACGCGAGCAGGGCTGGGACGTGTGGGGCGAGACCTGCACGCAGTACTTCTTCATCGACTACACGCACCTCGAACAGCCGGGCTTCGAGGGAGCGAAGTACGTGTATACGCCGCCTCCGCGTTCGAAGGCGAACCAGGAGGTCCTCTGGCACGCGATCCGCTCCGACATCCTCTCGGTCGTCTCGACCGACCACTGCGCGTTCCTGTGGGACGGCCAGAAGTCGATGGGTAAGGACGACTTCTCGAAAATCCCGAACGGCGCGCCGGGACTCGAGAACCGTCTGCACATGATCCACGAGTTCGGCGTCCGCACCGGAAGGATCACCCTGAACCGGATGGTCGAGCTCCTGTCGACGAATCCGGCGAAGCTCTTCGGACTCTATCCCCGCAAGGGGACGATCGCGCCCGGCTCCGACGCCGACATTGTCGTCTTCGACCCGGAGAAGCGGCATCTGATCACCGCCGAGACGCAACAGTCGCGATCGGACTACAACTTGTACGAAGGCACCGAAGTGACCGGATCCCCCGAGGTAGTGCTGCTCCGTGGAAACGTGCTCGTCGAGTCGGGCGAGCTCGTCGCGGATCCGGGGGTCGGCCAGTTCGTCGAGCGCGCGGCATTCGGGCAGGAGCTCTTGCCCGCTGCGGCACGCTGACGAAAGGTGCGCGGAGGCGCTGGGACTTCCTTCCCCCTAGTCCCAGCTTCCTCCGCGCACTACAAGCCGGGGGCCGGCATTGACCGCGCCGTCTTTGATGCGATTCGGTCGACCCTCGCGCCAAGGCCGTGCTCCGTATCGGCTGGGGCTGCCACGCCGTGAGGGCAGGCGAGATTCCAAGGCTTCCCTCCCCAAAGGTCCTTCCCCCGCCCGGGGTGACTCGAACGAGTGAACTTGCGATCGCCGGTGCACGAATGGGTCTCCATCGGCTTCAACATGAGTACCAACACATTCCCCCCGAGAGGAAGACGGCACGGGTATTGCACCTCACCCGGGCGCGCCGGTCGGTACCGAGGGCGCTAACCGTTCCTCCCCTCGTCAAGCCCAGTGGCCATGGCCCGATGACCAAACGCCACGGCTCGTTCACAAGGAGAATCGCATGTTCAAGCTCAAGGCACGGCTCACACCGCTGGCTACGGGCTTCGTGCTCGCCCTGGTCAGCCTGTTCGTCCTTGCTCTACCGGGTACCTCGAGCGGTCAGCTTCCTGGTGCGACAGTGACCGTTTGTCAGGTGACCGGAAGCGCAAGCGCTCCGAACTTTCTCGAGGTTCAGGTCTCGGTCGACCAGGTTGCGGCCTACCTCAACCAGTTCCCGGGCTCATTTGTCGGCGCCTGCCCGGCTTCGGGCGGCGGCGGCACGGGCGGTAGCGGCAACCCACCGCTCAACGCCGCGGTTACGGTCTGCCGGGTCAGCGGAAGCGCGAGTGCCCCGATTCTGTCCGAGGTCCTCGTGGCCGTCGATCAGGTCGCCGTATTCCTGAACCAGAATCCCGGTTCGTTCGTCGGCGCTTGCCCGGCTACGGGCGGCGGCGGTAACGCCGGCGGCTCGACCGGGGGCAGCGGCCCGCTGAACGCGGTCGTGACCGTCTGCCGTGTCACCGGCAACGTCAACGCACCGGACATCGTGCAGCTCACTCTCAAGGTCGACCAGGTAGTGGCGTTCCTGAACCAGAATCCCGGCTCCTTCATCGGCACCTGCCCCGGGCAGGGTGGCACGGTGACGCAGGGACCCGGCCGGATCCTCGGCATTCCGGCGGGCGCCGCGCTCACGATCTGCCAGGTCACGACGAGTGCCTCGGTCCTTCGGTTCGCGCAGGTCAACGTGGCAATCGACCGAGTGGCCGCGTTCCTGAACCAGAACCCCGGCTCGTTCGTCGGTCTCTGCCCGAGCTCGGGCGACCCGAACGGAACTCTCGGTAACGAGCCGCTCGGGTACGTGACGATCTGTCGTGTCACCGGCGATGCCGACAACCCGCTGGCCCCGGTCACGATTCGGCAAAGCGAGCTCGGCGTATACCTCACGCGGGCGGGCACGGTCGTTCCGGCGCCGACCGGCGGGTGTCCCGCTTCGGGCGCCACGTCCAACGGAGGCGGAGGCGGAGGCGGAGGCAGTGCAGGCGGCGGCGGCGGCGACGCGGGCGGCGCCGAAGGTGCAAGCGAGCCTTCGACCGCGACGGCCGGTCAGACCACCACGGTCGTCGTGCAGACGACGCCGAACACGGTCGTCACCGCCAGCGGCGCGGGAGTCAACCAGTCCGCCAAGAGCAACAAGCAAGGCAAGGCGACGTTGAAGCTCAAGCCGAAGAAGAAGGGGATCGTCACCGTTCGTGGAGCTGGGAACCGCGTCGTGAAGCGCATCGGCGTGTCCTCGGTAACGCGATCCGGAGCCAACCTCACCGGTTAGCGGAAGCGACCAACGCGGGCGCCTCGTTTCCGACGAGGCGCCCGCCTCATGACCTCCCGGTACTCAGGAAAGGAAGGACCACCCAATGCCTCGGACCGACAACACCCGACCACGACATCACGTCAAGGCCGCACTGGTTGCGGTCGCATGTCTTGCGGGCCTCTTCGCGGCCATGCAGCCGGCGACGTCGCCGGCCGGTGTGACGGCTTCGGCCAAGGTGGCGCCGGCGAAGTATCCGAAAGCGGGAGTCATCCTCTGGAGGAAGTTGGCGGCTCATTCGTCGCCGCGCGAGTCGTCCCCGACCATCAAGACTTTTTCGCAATTCCGGACGGACTTTAGGCCGACGACGCTGCTCGCCCTCGGCATGAAAAAGGACGCGAAGGGCGTCAGCTGGTTGAAGCTCTCGATTCCCATGCGGCCGAACGGGCGCACCGGCTGGGTGAAGGCGGCCGCGGTTCAGATGCGCCCCGTGCGCCGCGCCATCGTCATCGATCTGTCCTCACGGAAGCTTCGCGTCCTCGAGGGGGACAAGACGCGGTTCGCCACGCGCGTCGCAATCGGCCGCCCCGGGATGGAGACGCCGACCGGCAACTTCTACCTCATGGCCACGTTCAAGCCGAAGGAGCGGTTTCTAGGGGCGTTCGCCTTCGAGACGAGCGCCTACTCCAAGCTCTCCGAATGGCCCGGCGGGGGCATTGTCGGACTTCACGGCACGTCGATGCCGTGGCTCCTCGGACAAGCCGTGTCCCACGGCTGCGTTCGCATGTCGAACGCCGCGGCGCAAATGCTGAAGCGGCTGACCCCCGCAGGCACCCCGCTCAAGATCGTGGCGTAGACCCCTATGCGTCGGGACCCCATGAGAAGTCGAGCCACACCACGCGGTCGAGGGCACGAACCTCCTATCGGCAAGCGGCGAGGCCAGTTCGTGGGGTGAAGGGCCCTCTCGCGCAGTTCGAGCAGGCCAAGTCCCCCTCCGTGGACGTCTTCCGGCATGCCTACATCCGGCCCCCGTCCGCGGGTGCTTTCAAGCTCGGTGGACGCTACGATCGCCCGCATGGCGATCATCGAGGCGAACCCCAACCTCGGCGCACAGATCGCCGGGGACGCGAAGGAGTTCGTCCTCTACTCCTGGTCGGTGCAGGACGCGATCAACCCGATCGCGGTCGCCGGGGCGGAGGGGCGTCACTTTTGGGACTACGAGGGCAAGCGCTACCTCGACTTCGCATCCCAGCTCGTGAACGTCTCGATCGGGCACCAGCACCCGAAGATCGTCGCGGCGATCAAGGAGCAGGCGGACAAGCTCTGCACGATCGGGCCGCCGATGGCGAACGAGTCGCGCTCGCGGCTCGGGCGGCTGCTCGCGGAGGTCACCCCTGGCGATCTCTCGATGTCGTTCTTCACGAACTCGGGCGCCGAGGCGAACGAGAACGCGATCAAGCTCGCCCGCCTCTACACCGGGCGGCACAAGATCATCGCGCGCTATCGGTCCTATCACGGCGCCTCGCTCGGCGGAATCTCCCTGACCGGCGACCCACGGCGCTGGCCGAACGAGCCCGGGATGCCAGGCGTCGTCCGCATGTTCGACCCGTACACGTATCGTTGCCCGGCTGGGCACCCGGATCCGTGTCCGGTCTGCACGGGGGCGCCGCACCTGGAGGAGATCCTCCAGTACGAGGGGCCCGAGAACGTCGCCGCGGTGTTCATGGAGACGGTGACGGGGACGAACGGCGTCATCCCGCCGCCCGACGGCTACCTGCAGTCGATCCGGGAGGTGTGCGACCGCCACGGAATCCTCCTTGTTTTCGACGAGGTCATGGCCGGCTTCGGCCGCACGGGACGCTGGTTCGCCTGCGAGAACTGGGACGTCGTCCCGGACATCATCACCGTGGCGAAGGGGATCAACTCCGGCTACGTGCCACTCGGGGCAATGATCTTCCGGACGCACATTGCGGACTGGGTGCGCGACAAGCTCTTCCCAGGGGGCCTGACGTACGCGGGGCATCCGCTTGCATGCGCCTCCGCGGTGGCCTCGATCGAGGCGTTCCGGGAGGAGGGGGTGGTCGAGAACGCGGCCGAGGTGGGCGCGTACCTGGGCGAGGGTCTGCGCGGGCTCGCAAAAAGTCACCCGTCGATCGGCGACGTGCGCGGTCTCGGCTGCTTCTGGGGCGTCGAGCTCGTGAAGAACCGGGAGACGCGCGAGATGCTCGTCCCGTACAACGCCTCAGGCGAGGCTGCGGCGCCAGTTACACGGCTGGCGAAGGCGGCGCTCGAGCGCGGCCTCTACCTGATGACGCACTGGAACATGATCATGGTGGTGCCGCCGCTCACGATCACGCGTGAGGAGGTCGACGAGGGCCTCGCCGTCCTCGACGAAGCCCTCGCGATCGCCGACGAGTACGTCGTGTAGCTACCTCTGCAGGAACGCACTGACTGCGCCGACGGTCTCCTCGAGCGCGTCCCACAGCACGGTGTGTCCGCCGGGGACGACGACGACCTCGAGGAGCTCGCCGAGCGCCTCGCGGTGCGCATTGAGCAGGTGGTCGTATGGGAGATACGAGCCCTCGCCGAGGACTAGAAGCGTAGGGACACGAACGTGTTCGAAGGGCGGGGGCTGGGAAGCCATCTGGCCGTACGCGGCGACGACTGCGGATTGGCTGTAGCGGTACCGGTAGCCGCCTTCGTCGTGCCAGACGAGATGTCCGCGAAGCTCGTCCTCGACCAGCTTTCGCGGCGCGCGCGAGAGCTGGCTCTCGTCGTAGCGCCGGTCGATCCCCTCGTCGAAGGAGACGTACGCCCGGTCCTTGCGCGCGTTCTCGGCGGCGAAGAGGGCGATCTGGGGAAGAACGTGGATCGCGGGGTCGAGGAGGACGATCCGCGGGACGAGCTTCGGCGCACGTGCCGCGAGCTCGAAAGCAAGCCGGCCTCCGAAGGAGTGCCCGATGAGCGCCGCGGTCGCGGCTCCAACGGTCTCGACGATCGCATCCATGTGCGTCTCGAGGTCCCACGGTGGCTCGTACGGCGAGGAACCGTGGCCGAGCAAGTCGGGGGCGAGCACATGGAAGCCCGGAAGCGCCTCAGCCAACTTGGTGAAGTGCCGACCATGGCTCGTGACGCCGTGCAGGCAGACGACCCTCGGCGCCTCCGAAGGGCCCCACTCCTCGAGATGCAGCCTCACACGGTCTCGTGGAGCGCGTCGAGCGACTCCGGGACCAGCTCGGTGCGCCGCTCGTCCTTCTCCTTGACGAGCGACCAGATGACGCTGCCTTCCTTGTCGATCAGGAAGGTCCCCCGGAGCGGCGCGCCGGTTGTCTCGTTGAACACCCCGTACGCCTTCGCCGCCGCGCCGTGCGGCCAGAAGTCCGAGGCGAACGTGTACTCGGCGCCGAGCTCCTTCTTCCACGCCTGCCGGGCGGCCGAGGGGTCGCACGAGACGAACACGATCTCCGTCTGCGCGTTGCGAAAGGACTCGAGATTTTCCTGCAGGTCGCGGGCCTCGTCCTCGCAGACGGGGGTGAACGCGAACGGGTGGAAGACCAGGAGGACGTTCGAGCGGCCGCGGAAGTCGGAGAGCCGCACGCGCTCCTCGTGAGTCACCGACAGATCGAACTCGGGTGCCGCCTCACCGGTCGTCGTCGTCATCGCCGTGCTCCTCCCCTTGGCCGCTCGGGCGATAGTAACGACGGCCCTCGAGCTCCTCCGGAAGATAGGAGACGCCGAACCCGGCGGGGTCGTCGTGCGGATAGACGTAGCCCTCGCCGTGGCCGCGTGCCTTGGCGCCGGCCCTGTGCCCGGTCGAGCGCAACATGGCGGGCGGCCGCGCGTTTCCGTGCTCGCGGACGTCGCGGCGCGCTTCCCAGATCGCGATCGCCGACGCGTTCGACTTCGGTGCCCGGGCGAGGTAGATCGCCGCCTGCGCGAGATTGAGCTGGGCTTCGGGGAGCCCGACGTGCTCGAGCGCCTGTGCCGCTGCGACGGCGACCACCAGGGCGTTCGGATCGGCGTTGCCGACGTCCTCGGAGGCGAGGATGACCATGCGCCTGGCGATGAAGCGAGCGTCCTCTCCCGCCTCCAGCATGGCCGCCAGGTAGTAGACGGACGCGTCGGGGTCTCCTCCGCGCATCGACTTGATGAACGCAGAGGCGAAGTCGTAGTGCTGGTCTCCCTTGCGGTCGTAAAGGAGGGGACGTTTTCGGGAGGCGTCGAGGATGTGACTCTCGGCGAGCGGGACTTCTTCCGCCCTGGCCGTCGCATGCGCGAGCTCGAGGATCTGGAGCGCGGCGCGGGCATCACCGCCGGCCCGTCCGGCGATCACGTCGGCGACGTCGTCGGAGATCTCGGTCTCGAGCGCTGCGGCTCCTCTCTTGACGATCGCCGCGATGTCCTCTTCCGAGAGAGCTTGGAGCTCGATCACAGTGCAGCGTGAGAGCAGCGCCGAGTTCACCTCGAAGTACGGGTTCTCGGTCGTTGCCCCGATCAGCGTCACGAGCCCGTCCTCGACCGCGTGCAGCACCGAGTCCTGCTGCGCCTTGTTGAAGCGATGGATCTCGTCGATGAAAAGCGTCGTACGGAGGCCGTTCGCGCCCAGCCGGTCGCGCGCCTCCGCGATGATGCCGCGGACATCGTCCACGCGGGCCGACACCGCGGAGATCTCCTCGAACGCCGCCCCTGTCCGCTCGGCGACGATGCGCGCGATCGTCGTCTTGCCGGTACCCGGCGGCCCGAAGAGGATCATCGAGGGCGGGCGATCCTGCTCGATTGCAAGTCGGAGCGCTGAGCCCGGCCCCAGAACGTGCTGCTGGCCGACGAGCTCGTCGAGCGTGCGCGGCCGAAGACGGACGGCGAGCGGCGCGTTCTCCGCCTGCCGCTCCTTCGCAGCCTCCGTGAAGAGGTCTCCCATGCGGCGAAGTATGCTCCGGCCGTGGCCCCGCACTCGGATCCAGGCCCGGAGCCCGAGGACTTTTCACAGCCGGTCCTCGCGGGTGGAGCGCCATCGGACTACGAGCGCTACCTCAATACGGAGGGCCTGCTCGCGCTCCAGAAAGGCCCGGACGAGTGGGTGCACCGGGACGAGCTCCTTTTCCAGGTCACCCATCAGGCATCCGAGCTCTGGCTGAAGCTCGCCGGCAGCGACGCGAGCGAGGCGGTGCGGCTGATCGACGAGGGCGGCCTGCAAGGCGCCCTTCGACTTCTCGACCGCTCCTCGCTTTGCATCCGCTACGTCATCGCCCAACTGGACATGCTCGAGCACATGTCTCCGTGGGAGTACCAGGAGATACGCAAGGTGCTCGGGCACGGATCGGGGTTCGACTCGCCGGGTTGGAACGCTCTCCGCCACGAGCTTCCCCGGCTAGGGCAGGCGTTCCACGCCGCGCGCCGCACAGCCGGGCTCTCGCTCGCGGATCTGTACGTGCACGGACGCGAGCATGAGGACCTCTACCGGCTCTCAGAAGCGCTCATCGAGCTCGACGAGCAGGCCCAGCACTGGCGCCTGCGCCACTACCAGGTGGTCGCCCGCGTGATCGGCGACAAGGTGGTGGGAACTCAGGGAACCCCCGTCGAGCTTCTCGGACGGCTTGTCTCCAAGACGTCGTTCCCGGAACTCTGGGAAGTTCGAAACGAGCTGACGGCGCTCTCGAAGGCTTCGGCGGAGTGACTCTTCGCGAAGAAGTCACCGGGCTCTTGCAGGGGCTACTCCGTATCGACACCGTCAATCCGCCCGGCAACGAGACCGTCGCCGCGGAGCTGCTTCGCGACTACCTCGCTCGAGATGGGATCGACTGTGAACTCTTTGCCCGGGACCCGCATCGAGCGAACCTCGTCGCCAGGATCCCCGGAGGAGACGGCCCGTCGCTCGCCTTTCTCTCCCACACGGACACGGTTCTCGCCGATCCGGCCGAGTGGGATCGCGATCCGTGGTCCGGTGACCTCGTCGACGAAGAGGTGTGGGGTCGCGGCGCCCTCGACATGAAGGGGCAGGTTGCTGCGTCGGCTGTCGCCTTCGCGTCGCTCGCGCGCGAGGGCTTCGTGCCGCCAGGCGATCTTCTTCTCGTCGTTGTGGCGGACGAGGAGGTTGGCGACGGATGGGGGCTGAGCTGGCTCGTCGATGCGCATCCGCACGCGGTGCGCTGCGACTACGCGATCAACGAAGGCGGGGGCGAGCGCCTCGTCCTGGGCGGAAAGCCCGTCTACCTCTGCGCGACGGCCGAGAAGATGTCAGCTCCCTTCAAGCTCCGCGTCCACGGCCGGAGCGGCCATGCCTCGATGCCCGGGATCGCCGACAACGCCCTCGTCAAGGCCGCGCGCTACGTCGCGGCGCTCGGCGCCTACGAGCCTCCTCCGGAGCTCATCCCCGAGGCGCGCGGATTTCTCGAGGCGGTGCTCGGAGAGGCGCCTGCGGTGGAGGAGGCGCTCGCTCGCGCCGGCGAGCTGCATCCACTGCTGCCCGCGCTCGTCCAGCCGTTGCTGGCGCTCACGCTTTCCCCGACGATGATCGACGCCTCGCACCAGGTGAACGTGATCCCGGCGCTCTGCGAGGTCACGGTGGATTGCCGGCTGCTGCCGGAGCAGACACCCGCTGACGCGGAGCCGCTCATCCGTGCGGCACTTGGCGACGGGGACTATGACCTCGAATGGGTGAGTGCGACCGGGGGGACCCGATCGGATCTGCAAACGCCGCTGTGGGACGCAATCGAGAGCTTCGTCTCCGGGATCGAGCCCGAGGCAAGGCTCGCTCCGATTGCCTGTCCGGGCTTCACCGACAGCCACTACCTGCGCAAGGCATTCGGCTCCGTCGCGTACGGCTTCTTCCCGATCAAGGAGATGGATGCGGTGGACGCGACGAAGCTCGTGCACTCGGCGAACGAGCGCATCGCCGTCAACGACCTCGAACTCGGTGTGAACATGCTGCGCGCGACGGCCAGAGCGCCGCTCGGTTAGGGCGGGCCAAGCCTCGCCCCTTCGGCGCTGCCTAGCGCTCTTCGACGAGCGGCTGCATCTCCTCGTCGCGTTGTCCGTACGGCTTGAGTGCATCGGCGAGCGACTCCCCGTCCGACTGGGCAGCTGGGGTCCCCACGAGCTCCTCGAGCTCCACGGTCATGCGGCGCAGGCCGAAGAGTGCCTTCTTCAGCCGCTCCTCGACCGCACGTGACTCTTCCCGTAGCGCATGCCCGCGTTGACGGCCATCTTCCTCGATCTGCCGCGCCATCTCCTCAGCCGCTTCCCTGGTAGCGCGTGCTTGAGCCTCCGCGTCGGCGAGCTGCTTCTGCACCTGCTGCTCGGCGTCGCGCCGTCGCTCGATCGCATACGCACCGACCTGGGCCCGAGTATCGCTGTCGTAGGCCATGGTCTCGCGGCGCACCTCCTCGGCGTCCTCCTTGGCCGCGCGAAGGAGATCCTCTGCGTCCACTCGGGCGTCGGCACGGATCTGCTCCGCCGCTGCCTCGGCAGCGCTCAGGACACCGGCGACGCGCTCACCGATCTCGGCGTACCCGCCGGTCGGTGTGGCCTGCACGGCGGGAAGTTCGTGATCGGCAGTCTCTGACATGGATGCGATCCCCTTTTTTCGCTTACTGGCGACCAACATATCGCACTCCGCTGCCTCCTTTGCAAGTGCATAGGCGCGGGCGATCAGGTCCTTGGTCGTTTCGGGCCGTCGAGAGGCCGCTGCCGGGCGCCTGTTGACCCGCAGCAGCGCTAGGCCCACAGAGAGGGCGATGAGACAGGAGCCGGCGAGCCCGCCGATAACGAAAGGGCTCCAACCCGTCTCGGTGTCGCGCTCTTGCGAGGTCGTTGGGGGACGAGGAGCGGGACTTGCGGGAATCGTCGCCGGGGGTCGCGGCGCAGGTGTCGTCGCCTGCGGGTCGAGGGGGAATGCCTCCCAGAGCTTGTCCGGGTTCGGGACAGGCTGCTCGTCGGCCCACGCAATGCCGCTCGCGAGCAGGAATACACAGCCGCCGACGACGGCAGCGCAAGCGCTCCGGAGCGTTCGGGTATTCGTACTCGCCACCATACGCTCTTGCGCTAGCGACGTTGGGCGGCGGTGCGGTCGGCCACGATGCGCTGACGGACGTTGACGACGCGCGCGGCCGGAATCGAGGGGTCACTTTCGAGGAGGCGAGCCAGCGCATCACGCTTCCTTTCCCCGGTGACGAGCCACATGATCTCCCTCGCCCCATCGAGCGCGGGGTACGTGAGCGTCATCCGGCGACGTCCCCGATGTTCGGCGGTGACGGCGACCGGGCGATCCCGGACGTCGAGCACCGGGTCTCCAGGCACGAGCGACGCCGTATGGCCGTCACGGCCCAGGCCGAGATGGACGAGATCGAGTGCCTGCGGGAGCGAATTGGCGTAGCGTGCGGCTGCTGCCTCAAGGTCGGGATCTTCGACCGGCATCGGGCGGATTGCGTCGATCGGCAGCGCGGCGAAGAGCTGCGTGAGATTCCGGTCCTCGTGATCCGAAGGGGCGACGCGCTCGTCGACCTGGAACACGGTCACATACGGCCACGGCACGTTTTCTTCGCTGAGACGAGCGACTAGCTCCGCTCCTCGGCTGACGGCGAAAGTGAAAGTGCCCCGGATCTCGACGGACTTGCGCGCCCGCTCCGCGATCAGCCCAGCCAGGTGGCGTGCTGCTTGGGACGCGTCGACGTGAACCTCCAAACAGAGGGTCATGCGGGCTTCTCCGCGTGCCCCCCGAATTCGGCGCGCAGCGCGGAGAGCAAACGGTTCGTGAAGTCGCCTTCCTCTCTCGAGGTGAAGCGCGAGTACAGCGCGGTCGTGAGGACAGGTGTCGGAGCACCCGTCTCGATCGCGGCCAGCGACGTCCAACGACCTTCGCCCGAGTCCGACACGCGGCCGGCGAATCCGTCCAGCTCCGGCGAGTCGTGGAGTGCAGCCGAGGTGAGATCGAGCAGCCATGAAGAGACGACGCTTCCGCGCCTCCAGAGCTCGGCGATCGCGCCCACGTCGAGCCTGTAGGTGTAGCGCTCGGGGTGGGCGAGCGGAGCAGTCTCGGCGTCTTGTGCGCGCTCGACGAGACCGGCATCCGCATGGTGCAGGAGGTTGAAGCCCTCGGCGTAGGCGGCCATCAGTCCGTACTCGATCCCGTTGTGGACCATCTTCACGAAGTGGCCGGCGCCGCTCTCGCCGCAGTAGAGGTACCCCTGCTCTTCGGCTGCGGGCGGCCCGGTTCGCGATCGGCCGCGCGGTGCTGCGTCGACTCCGGGCGCCAGCGAGGCGAAGATCGGCTCGAGTCGCTTGAACGCGGCTTCGTCGCCGCCGATCATCAGGCAGTACCCGCGCTCGAGCCCGAAGATGCCGCCGCTCGTGCCGCAGTCGAGATACGCGATCCCGCGCGCGCCGAGCTCCTGCGCCCGGCGGATGTCGTCGGGGTAGTGCGTGTTTCCGCCGTCGACGATGGCGTCGCCTGGCTCGAGCCGCTGGGCGAGCTCCTGGAGTACACCCTCGGTGACCGCTCCGGCGGGGAGCATGAGCCAGACCGCACGCGGTGGCTCGAGCAGCGAGACGAGCTCCTCGACGGATGCCGCGCCTGCTCCGCCGTCTGCGACCAGAGCCTCTATCGGCCTCGGGTCTCGGTTATGTCCCACGACGCGGTGACCGGCGCGCAGAAGACGGTTCGCCATGTTGCCGCCCATGCGTCCGAGACCGACCATCCCGAGCTGAAGCGGTGTCTCAGTTGCCACTCTCGCTCCTTTCCGCGAGCATCCCTGTCCGTGCGACACGTTACGCGGCGAGGATGCATTACGTGAGCGAGACGGCAGATGCGCTCGTCGTCTTCGGCATCACCGGCGACCTCGCGCGCAGGATGACGCTCCCCGCGCTCTATCGCCTGACGGAGCAGGGGTTGCTCACGTGCTCGGTGATCGGAGTCGGACGCCGCCCGCTCACCGACGACGAGCTGGCCGAGCAGGCCCGCGAATCGGTGAAGGCCGCGGTGGACGACATCGACGAAAAGGTGCTCACGGATCTTCTCTCTCGCCTCCAGTACCTCGGAGGCGACGCCGAGGACGGCTCACTGTACGACCGATTGCGCGAGGCACTCGGCGAGGCCAAGGCGCCCGTCTTCTATCTCGCGACGCCGCCCTCGATGTTCCTCGAGGTCGCGGAGGAGCTGGCCGGCGCGGGGCTCGCGGACAACGCCCGACTCGTCGTCGAGAAGCCGTTTGGCTCCGACCTCCGGTCGGCGCGCGAGCTGAACGAGCGCCTGACCGCGATCTTCCCCGAGGATCGGCTCTATCGCATCGACCACTTCCTGGGGAAGGAGCCCGTCCAGGACATCATCTACCTCCGCTTCGCAAACGCGCTCTTCGAGCCCGTGTGGAGCCGCGAGGACGTCGACTCGATCCAGATCACCCTGGCCGAGGACTTCGGAGTCGAGGGGCGAGGCTCGTTCTACGACAACGTCGGCGCGATCCGGGACGTCGTCCAGAACCATCTTCTGCAGGTGCTTGCGCTCGCCGCGATGGAGCCTCCGTCGGGTGGCGAGGACGCCATCCCGCGTCGACGCCTCGACGTGTTCCGGGCGATGCCTGCCGTCGATCCCGACAACGCCGTGCTCGGCCAATACGAGGGGTATCGGGACATCGAGGGCGTCGCCCCGAAGTCCGAGACCGAGACGTTCGTCGCGCTCCGCCTGGAGATCGAGAACTGGCGCTGGGCGGGGATCCCGATCTTCATCCGCGCCGGCAAGGCGCTGCCCGCCTCGGCTACCGAGGTCGTCGTCCGCTTGCAGCGGGTCCCGCAGCTGCGGTGGGGCTCCTACCGGCTGCGAACGCCCGGCAACGACGACATCGTCCTCCGCGTCGGCCGCAATGCAGGGGTCACGATCGGAATTCGGGCGAAGACCCCCGGGAAAGAGGTCTCGCAGCCGGTCTCGCTCGATCTCCACTTCAACGAGGAGCTGGGCGAGCCGCCCGAGCCGTACGAGCGCCTGCTCGCTGACGCATTGCGCGGCGACAGCACGCTCTTCCCGCGCTGGGACGTCATCGAGGAGACCTGGCGCATCGTGCAGCCGCTGCTCGACTCCCCACCGCCGCTCGAGCGTTACGCGCAAGGGACCTGGGGTCCACCGAGCGCCGATCTCATGGCCGCCCAGAACGGCGGGTGGCGGGTACCGGGAAGCGGTTAGATGCTTGACAGGAATTCACGGCGGGCAGGATGACGGCCACGACATCAAGCATCTAGCTCGGCTCGATCCGCTCCACCGTGTCTCCACGGCCGACGAGAACCTCGGAGACGAGGTCAGGCGGGAAGAGTCCGTGCTCCACGACGCCGGGCGTCGCAGCGAGTAGAGCGGCGAGCTCGGCGGGATCGTCGACCGATCCGATCCAGTCGGCGAGCAAACCACCGTCCGGGGTCGACTGCGCATCTCGGGGTCGTGTTGTCCCGAGTCGCGCGACCGTCGCAGCGATCCCGAAAGCGAGCAGCTCGAGCGGAATTGGGGGCCCGATCGCATCGACGAGCTTGTCCGACGAGACGATGATCACGAAGCGCTCGGCCGCCGCCGCCACGATCTTCTCCCGCGTGTGTGCGCCACCACCTCCCTTGACGACCCAGCCGTCACGTGTGACCTGATCGGCGCCGTCGACTGCGATGTCGAGCCGCGCAAGCTTTGAGCCGGTGGAGAAGGGCTTGACGCTGAGGCCGAGCTCGAATGCCGCGGCTTTGGTGGCCGGCGAGGTCGCGACGCAGTCTAGGTCGAGGTCGCGGGCTGCGAGGGCGTGGAGGAAGTGGAGCGCCGTCGATCCCGTGCCGAGACCGACTGTCATCCCATCCTCGATCAGCGCTGCCGCCGCCCCGGCGGCGAGCTCTTTCTCGCGCTGGATGTCGGTGCTCACGTCGAGATACTTGATCGGGAATTGACGCGCAGCCGGGGGCGGCAACGACCAAGCCGGGCGATGCACGCACTCGTCGTGCAGGCTGGTGAGCCTGCGCGACGAGGGAGGGTGGTGATCCGGCGCCGTGTCGTGACCGTCATCCGGCCCGCCGTGAATTCCCGGTCAAGCATCGAGGCCAACCCTATGTCGATTACCGTGCCTGTCGTGGGTTGGAGTGACTGGGCGCGTACGGTGGAGGTCGAGCCGTCGATCTATGCGGCGGACTTCTCGCGGCTCGGGGAGCAGCTCGGCGCGCTCGTCGAAGCGGGCGCCAAGGTCTTCCACTTCGACGCCGGTGACGGCCATTTCATCCCCGAGATCACCATCGGCCCTGTCGTTCTTACGTCGATCTCGCCGCTCGTGCACGCGTGGGGCGGGGTGCTCGACTGCCATTTGATGGTCGAGCAACCCGAGCGCCACTTCGAGTCCGTCGCAAAGGCAGGGGGCGACAGCGTGACGTTCCATGTGGAAGCCTCGTCGGATCCGGCGGGGGCGATCGCCAAGGCGCGGTCGCTGGGACTCGGCGTGGGAATCGCTCTCAACCCCGGTACCCCGGCCGCAGACGCCGGGGCGGCTGCGGAGGGCGCGGACCTGGTCCTCTGCATGTCGATCCACCCTGGCTACTCCGGTCAAGCGTTCATGCCGGACGCGCCTTCGCGCATCGCAGAGTTGCGGGCGCTCTTACCTGCGGAGACGCGAGTGCAGGTGGACGGCGGCATCAACGCGGAGACCGTCGGCATAGCCAAGGAAGCGGGCGCCGATCTTCTGGTGGCCGGAAGCGCCGTATTCTGGCGGGACGATCCGGCGGGAGCGTACGCCAGGCTTGTGGAAGCCGCCACCGGGGCCGAACGTGACTGAGTCTCTCGTCGAGTCCGCGGTCTGGCGCAGGCTCCAATGGCACCTCGGAGAGGTCGGCTCGCTCCATCTGCGGGATCTCTTCGAGTCCGACCCGACCCGCGGCGAGCGGTTGACGGAGGAGGCTGCGGGGCTCTACCTCGACTACTCGAAGCAGCGAGTGACGGACGACACCCTGCAACTGCTGCGGAGGCTTGCAACTGAACGAGGACTTTCCGAGAAGGTGCGGTCGATGTTTCGCGGAGAGCCGGTGAACACGTCGGAAGGACGTCCCGCTCTGCACGTCGCGTTGCGGCTGCCGCGCTCTCGCTCCCTCGTGGTGGACGGGGTGGACATCGTGAAGGAGGTGCACGCCGAGCTCGACCGCATGTGCTCGTTCGCCGAGACGGTGCGCGCGGGGGAGTGGCTGGGGGCAACCGGACGGCAGATCAAGGCGGTCGTGAACATCGGGATCGGCGGCAGCGATCTCGGTCCGGCAATGGCGTACGAGGCACTCGAGCCCTTCGCTTCCAGGGCGCTCGTCTCTCGCTTCGTCTCGAATGTCGATCCCACAGATCTCGCGGCGGCACTTGTCGGCCTCGACCCTGCCGAGACAATCTTCGTCGTCGTCTCGAAGACGATGTCGACGCTCGAGACGATCGAGAACGCTCGCGCTGCCCGCGAGTGGGTCTCCGCGGCGCTCGGCACGAACGCCGACCTCACCTCGCACTTCGTCGGTGTCGGAGGAAAGGCCGAGGCCGGCGAGCGCGTCGGCATCCCGCCCGAGAACATGTTTCGCATGTGGGACTGGGTCGGAGGGAGGACATCTCTCTGCTCGGCGGTCGGCCTCTCGCTCCTTGTCGCGCTCGGAGACGAGCAGTTCCGCGAGCTGTTGGCCGGCTTCCACGCTATGGACGACCACTTCGCAACCGCCGCGCTCGGAGGAAATCTTCCCGCTATCTCCGGCTTGCTCGCGGTGTGGTACCGCAACTTCATGGGCGCCGAGACAACTGCCGTCGTGCCGTACAGCCATGCGCTGCGGATGCTGCCGGCATACCTCCAGCAGCTCTGGATGGAGTCGAACGGAAAGTCGGTGACGACCGCCGGCCAGCCCAGCGAGGTCGACTCGGGCTCCATCCTCTGGGGAGGCGCAGGCACCAACTCACAGCACGCGTTCTTTCAACTGCTCCATCAGGGAACCTCGCTCGTTCCCGTCGACCTGATCGGATTTGCAACGCCGTCGGGCGGGGACGCGGATCGTCACGACCTGCTGGCGGCGAACCTCTTCGCGCAGTCGGAGGCGCTTGCTTTCGGTCGAACCGCGGACGAGCTCGAGGACGCCGGAACCCCTGAGGTGACGGTTCCGCACCGCGTGATGCCGGGCAACCGCCCGAGCTCCGTGCTGCTCGCGGAGCGGCTGACCCCCGCGACGCTCGGCGCGATCCTCGCGTTCTACGAGCACAGCGTCTTCACTCAGGCGGCGATCTGGGAGGTCAATCCCTTCGATCAATGGGGTGTCGAGCTAGGAAAGGAGCTCGCCTCGCGAATTGCCCCCGAGCTGGCCGCAAGCTGGAAGCACGAGCTCTTGCATGACTCCTCCACAAATGCCTTGATCCGCCGCTACCGGGCTCTGCGCGATGGCGGGTAGCGGCTCGAGGTTGGAGCTCCGCGAGCCCGAGAACGCCTTTCAACTCATCGATGCGTGGCTCCGCGACCAGGGATTCTTCGTGTCGGGCGGTGAGGCGCTCGAGGCGGACCTGTATCTCGGCTACGGCCTCTCGCAGGCGATTCGCCGCGAAGATGCGCCGCCTCCGACGGAGCCATGCCCGAGCTTGCCGGTTGCCGCGTGCGTCGTCCGACCCAGTCGCTACGTTGTCGAGTATGACAACCACGATGACTTTCGAGTGGGCACTTGGGTTGGAGACTGGAGCGCTTCGGAGTACGCCGCCGGTGTCGAGCAAGTCCGAGCCGCCATTGCTCGCGGCGACGTCTATCAGGTCAACCTCGTCCAGCATCTTTCGGCCGCCTTCGCGGGCGCCCCCGCCACGCTCGCTGCCAAGCTCGCGGCATTGCTGCCGCTCCATCCCGAGCCGTTCGTCGGCGAGGAATGGGCGATCGTCTCCGCCTCTCCCGAGCTCTTTCTCGCCCGGCGTGGGCAGCGAATCTGGACGATGCCGATCAAGGGGACGCGTCCACTCGGGTCGGCCGTAGAGCTTCGCGCGTCCGCGAAGGATGCGGCCGAGCACGTGATGATCGTCGACCTCGAGCGGAACGATCTCTCCCGCGTGTGTGAGCCGGGAAGCGTCCACTGGCCGGAGCTGCTGGAGACCCGTGAGCTCGCAGGCGTCGAGCACATGGTCTCCACCGTCGAGGGAACGCTGCGCGAGGGCGTCGGGCTGGCGGAGATTCTGGAGGCCACGTTTCCCGGTGGATCGGTGACCGGCGCGCCCAAGATCGCGGCCGTGGATCTGATCGCGGGGATCGAACCGGTGGGGCGCGGCGCGTCGATGGGCGCGCTCGGTCGCGTGTACGCCAACGGAGACTTCGATCTCGCGCTCACGATCCGAACCTTTGCGATAGCGGAGGATCGAATTCACCTCTGGGTCGGCGGGGGCGTTGTGTGGGACTCCGATCCAGTTGCGGAGGTCGAGGAGTCGTGGACGAAGGCGCGCCCGCTCCTGACCGCGCTCGCCTCGCCTCTCGAAGCACTGGCCGGAGAGCGGCGATGAGCCTGCTCGCGCTCGCAGCCTCCGGACGCGGCCTCGTCGATCCCGGCGAGCCGGTGATCCGTGCTGATGACGACGGGCTCCTACGTGGCCGCGCGGCGTTCGAGACTTTGCGCGTCTACGGCGGATGGCCCTTTCGGCTGGAAGCCCATCTCGATCGGCTGGCCTCGTCCGCCGAGAGCATCGGCCTCCCCGCCGTCGAGCGAGGGGAGCTCGAGGGGCTCGCCTCGCTCGTTCTCGAGCGGGCGGGCGAGGGCGACGCGGTGCTGAGGTTGGTTTGGACAGGAGGGCCCGGCGGCGGGCCTCCGACCGGGCTCGCTCTTCTGAGTGAGATTCCGGGATGGATCGAGAAAACGCGCCTGCGCGGCGCTCGCGCCGTGTCCCTGCTCGGGATCCGCGCCGCTGTGCCCTGGCTCCTGCCGGGTGTCAAGTCCACTAGCTATGCCGTGAACATGGCGGCCGAGGCTGAGGCAAGGAGCCGGGGCGCCGAGGAGGCGATCTTCGTCGACGGAGACGACCTTGTCCTCGAAGGCACGGTGACGAACATCTGGTGGCGGAAGGCACAGACGCTCTACACGCCTTCGCTCGAGCTCGGCATTCTCGCCGGCGTCACGCGCGCGACGCTGCTCGAGCTTGCGCCCTCCTGCGGGTATTCGGTCGAGACCGACGCCTATCCCCTCGACGACGTCCTCGGCGCCGACGAGGCATTCACGTCGTCGTCGGTCCGCGAGGTCATGCCGCTCGTCGAGATCGACGGGCGCTCGCTCGGCCGCGGTCCCGCGGCGGACACGCTGCAGGGAGCGCTCCGGGGGCTCGCAGCTACGCTCTCGGCGTGACGGAAACCGTTCGGCTTGGCGGGATGGCGCTTCAGAACGGCGTACTCGTGCACGGCCCGACCTCGTGGGGAGCCGCGGTGAGGGACAAGGACGGCACACTGCACGTCGCATCGGGAAAGAAGCCGCGGTTTGCCGACTCCGTGAACGCACCGGTGCTGCGCGGGCCGCTGCGGCTCGCGGAGGCTTTCGCCCTGCTCCCGGTCGTGCACCGCGCGCTTCCCCAGGCTCGTTTCCCGTTTGCGCGGCCGCCGGTCGTCGGCTCGATCGTGGCGTCTTCGATTGTCGCGCGAGCCCTGCGCAGATCCAGGCTCTCGGCAGGAGGAAAGGAGATCGCCGCAGGCGCGGTGAGTCTCTTGCCGGCTGCTCTTGCGCTCCGCGGATCCGGTCTAGCCGAGTATCACGGCGCCGAGCACGTCTCGATCGGGACGTACGAGAACGACGGAGAACGCGCTCCCAAGGAACACCCACGCTGTGGCTCGCAGCTGGTCGGTCCCATGCTCGTTTCCTCCCTCGCGGCGAATGTGGCCGCCGCGAAGGCTCCGGCTGCCGCGCGTGGGCTCGCGCGGCTACTGGGAACGACCGCGGCGATAGGCGCCTCGGTCGAGGTCTTCGCCTGGATGGCGCGGAATCCCGAGCATCGGGTCGCGCGTACGCTCGCGCGGCCGGGATACGAGCTGCAGCGCCGCTTCTCGACCGCCGAGCCGTCGGAGGCTCAAGTCGAGGTCGCGGACGCTGCGCGCGACGCTTGCCTCGCTCTCGAGCGGTAGCGATGGCCGGTCCGCGCGGGCCGGAGGCGCTCAGATTCTTCCGACCCGGTCTGGTGGCGGCCGGATGTCTCGTTGCGCTCGCTTTGGTCGTTGGCGGTGCGCCCCTCCGCGCGGACGCGAGTGCCAGCCACGTGACGGCTTCGACCAACGTTCAGCGGTCTCTTCTCATCGCGCATCCCATGGCGGTAGACCAGCTGCCGCTCACGAGCCAGGTGGGCCGCCTTGTCGTTCTGCGCTTTGCGGGCATCTCGGCGCCCACGTACGTCCGTGAAATCCTGCGCGAGGGAAGAGCGGCCGGCGCAATCCTGTTCCGCGACAACGTGGTCGACCCGGAGCAGACGAGAGCTCTCACGTCTCAGCTTCGGCGGGGTGCTCAGAGCCCGCCGCTGATCTGCGTCGACCAGGAGGGCGGCGCGATCCGCATCCTGCGCTGGCTGGGGCCTGCGCGCTCAGCGCCAGAGCAGGAAGCGGCCGACTCGGAACGGGCCGATGCAAGAGCGGCCGCAGGCGGCTTGCGCGCGGCCGGAATCAACGTCTCGCTCGCGCCGGTCGCCGACGTGCCGAGCGTGCCCGGTGCGGCGCTTTCGGGGAGGGCCTTCTCGGCAGATTTCGGCGTTGCGGGCGACTCTGTCGCTGAGGCCGTTCGCGGTTGGCGTCGCGGGAAGGTCGCGTCGACGGTCAAGCACTTTCCCGGACTCGGTGGGGCGCGTGTCAACACCGACCACGGCCGCGTAACGATCGCTCGGAGGGGGACACAGCTGCGCCGCCAGGATCTCCAGCCGTTCCGGCGTGCGATCGAGGCGGGCGTGCCGCTCGTGATGGTCGGCCATGCCCGGTATCCCGCCATCGACCGTTCTCGCATCGCGTCGCAGTCGAACGCGGTGATCGAAGGGCTCCTGCGCGACGAGCTCGGTTTCCGCGGAGTTGTCATCACCGACTCCACCGAGGCCGCCGCCGTCCTCGCGGTCACGCAACCGGCGCAGGCGGCGGTGCGCAATGTGCGAGCGGGTGTGGACATCGTCCTGACGACGGGCCGCGGCTCCTACATCCAGGTCTATCGAGCGCTGCTCACAGAAGCCAAGCGTGATCCCGCGTTCCGCGCACGCGTCCGGGAGTCCGCTGCCCGGGTACTCGCCCTCCAGCAGGCGCTCGGGACGTAGGCGCGGGCGACGTCAAGACCAGGTTGCCGCCTGCCGATACGGGTTGAGGTGGGTGACTTCGAAAACGCGCTGCTCACGTGGCTTCCGATCATCTTCTTCGGAGTCGTCATCGTCCTCCTGGTCTGGACGATCCGCTTCATGCCGCGCGCGAAGCCGGCGCCGGTGGTCAAGGGCTCGCAGGTCGAGGTGTCCTGGAGCGACGTCGCGGGCCTTGACGAGGCCAAGCACGAGCTTCAAGAGGTCGTCGAGTTCCTGCGTGACCGGAAGCGCTTCGAGCGGCTCGGTGCACGAGTGCCGCGTGGGATCCTGCTCCACGGCCCGCCCGGAACGGGCAAGACGCTGCTCGCCAAGGCCGTTGCGAGCGCGTCGGGCGCGAATTTCTACTCCCAGAGCGCGTCCTCTTTCGTCGAGATGTTCGCCGGTCTCGGCGCCGCTCGGATCCGAAAGCTCTTCGAGGAGGCGCGCAAGAATGCGCCTGCGATCATCTTCATCGACGAACTCGATGCGGTGGGCACGGCTCGTGCGGGCGGCTCCGTTCATCGCGAGCACGATCAAACGTTGAACCAGCTCCTCGTCGAGCTGGATGGTTTCGGCACGCGCGACGAGGTCGTCGTCATGGCCGCCTCGAACCGGCTCCAGGACCTCGACCCAGCGCTCCTTCGACCTGGACGCTTCGATCGCCAGGTGCTCGTCTCCCAGCCCGATGTTGCAGGCCGCGAGTCGATCCTCGCCGTGCACACCCGCGACAAGCCGCTCGCAGCCGACGTCGATCTCGCGCACGTGGCCAAGCAGACGTCGGGCCTGACCGGGGCGGATCTCGCAAACCTGTGCAACGAGGCGGCGATCTTCGCCGGACGAAGCGGCGCACAGTACATCCGTCAAGCCGACTTCGACGCTGCCATGGAGCGAATCGTGGGCGGTCTCCAGCAGCGGCGGGTCGTGTCGGAGAAGGAGAAGCGGATCCTCGCCTACCACGAGGCGGGTCACGCGGTGATGTCGCATCTCACGGGCGAGCTCTTCCCGGTGCAGAAGGCGACGATCGTCTCGCGCGGGGAGGCCCTCGGGTACACGCTGAATCTGCCTGCCGAGGATCGCTATCTGCACACACGCGAGGAGTTCGTCGACCTGATGATGGTGTTCCTCGCCGGCCGGGCGGCCGAGCAGGTCGTATTCGGGCGCATCACCAACGGCGCCGCGAACGACCTCGAGCGTGTCACGCACATCGCCCGCTCGATGGTGTTCGAGTACGGGATGTCGGAGATCGCTCCCTCGCGCACGATGCGAGCGGACAACTACGCACTCTCGGAGGAGACGAAGCGCCTGCGGGACTCCGAGCAGGCGCGCCTCACGGATCAGGCCTACGACGAGGCGCTGCGGCTCCTCCTCAAGCACCGTACGCCTCTCGATCGCGTCGCCGAGGCGCTGCTCGAGCGGGAGACGCTCGACCGCGTCGAGCTGGAAGCGCTGCTCTCCGAGGTCAAGGCGGAGTCGCGGTCGTCCGAGACCGTCGGCACCGTCCGCGTCCTGCCCATGCGCGATTAGTAGGGGCGAGGCACGGCCTCGCGATCGCTTGCCACGAGCCGGGCCGGGCCCTACTTCGGAGGTACGATCGGCCGCGTGTACGTCCGCGGCATCCATCACCTCGGGGTCGCGGTCGCCGATCTCGACGAGGCGGTCGAGACCTGGGAGCGATTGTTCGGTGCGCGTGTCGAGCATCGAGACTCGCTGGAGAGCCAGGGCGTCGATGCCGTCTCGCTCCGCGTGGGCGAGAGCCGCATCGAGCTGCTCATGCCCACAGGCGACGACACGCCGGTCGGGCGTTTTCTGGCGCGGCGCGGTCCGGGCATGCATCACGTTGCGCTTGCGACCGACGACATCAACGGGGCACTCCGCGATCTCGACGCGGCGGGAGCGCAGCTCATCGATCTGATACCGCGGCGTGGCCTCTACGGGCTGGAAGTCGCGTTCGTCCATCCCGACGCCGTGCACGGCGTCCTCACGGAGGTGGTTTCCACTGACTAGCGAGAACGAGTTCGCGCGCGTCGAGATCGGGCTCGACGGCGGCCAGATCCTGATCATGCTGGTGACCTCGAAGAGCGCCGATGCCCTCGAGCAGGCGTTGAACGCGGGCGCGGCAGGCGCCCTCACGCTCGAGGCACAGGACGGCAATGTGCTGCTCGCGCTCCCGCGGGTGCTGTACGCGAAGCGCTACGCGCGCGAGTCGCGCGTCGGCTTCGGGGAGTAGCACGACAGGATGCCCTTGCAGGTCGGGGTCGTCGGCCTGCCCAATGCCGGCAAGACGACGCTCTTCAATGTGCTGACGAGCGCGGGAGCCGAGGTGACCGCGTACGCGTCCGTGGCCGAGAAGTCGAACGTCGGCATGGCTCTCGTTCCCGACGACCGGGTCGGTCCGCTCGCCCAGGTCATCAGCTCACGCAAGATCACGCCGGCGGCGATCCGCGTGGTTGATGTGCCCGCGACGAAGGTCGACGTTCCCGGCGGTCTACGCCAGGCGGATGCGCTCCTGGCCGTCGTCGACGCTTTCTCGGAGGGCGCCGACCCTCCGCGCGATCTCGAGGCCTTGAAGCTCGAGATGATCGTTGCCGACCGCGACCACGTCGACCGGCGCCTGGAGAAGGTGCGAAAGGACGTGAAGTCGGGAGAGTTGGCGCCGAGACAAGAGGCGGTGCTGTTGGAGACGATGCTGGCCCATCTCGAAGGCGGATCGCCACTGTCGTCGTGGGAAGGCAAGCTTCCGCGTGAGCTCGAGCCCTTGACGACAAAGCCGCTGATCCTGGTGGAGAACGGCCCCACCGGGATCGACTGCAAGCTCGAGTTGGAGCTTGCCGAGCTTTCCGCGGAGGAGGCAGCCGAGTTTCGTTCAGGGCCGTCGGCGCTCGACGAGGTCGTGCGGCAGCTGAAGGAGGCGCTCGGGCTGATCGTCTTCTACACCGTCGGCGATACGGAGGCGCGCGCGTGGACACTGCGGTACGGGGAGACGGCCCTGGACGCCGCGGAAGGCATTCACTCAGACATCGCTCGCGGGTTCATCCGCTGCGAGGTGATCCGCTGGGACGACCTGCTCGAGTGCGGATCGCACGCCGAGGCCGCGCGTCGTGGCCTGCAACGCCTCGAAGGCAAGAGCTACGTCGTCGAGGATGGAGACGTCGTGAACGTGCGCTTCAACGTCTGACGTGTCGGTGACTGTCAGCGGGAGGTGACTGTCACCTGCTCTTCATCCGCCGCCCGGCTCCTCGAGCCGGCTCGCGGCTAGCGCTCCGAACCAAAGCGCGGTGAGAAGCACGCGCACGGCGCCGAGCGTCCGCCAGCAGGTCGTCATCCCTGCGCGATCCTGCGTGCGGCGACGTCTATCCGACTGCGACGAGCGCCGCGCCTGCGAGCGCGACCGCGCCACCGACTCTGCGAGAGAGGCTCAGTTTCTCGCCGAGCACGATTCGGGCGAGCACCACGGTCACGACCGGATAGAGAGCGCTCAGCACCGCGACGATCCCTGCGGCGCCTTTCGTAGTGGCGTAGGCGACCAGAACGTTCGCGCCCGTGTCGAAGACCCCGATGGCGACGAGCACTGGCAGGAGCGCGCGCGGTGGCCGCAGCGACGCTCGTGTGACGAAAACAGCGGCTGCGACCGCGAGCGTCACCGACGCCGACCGAGCTGCCACGACCGCCCATGGCACGCTTTCGTCCGCCCCGGCGTCGAGCCCGACGAAGAAGATCCCGAACCCGAGAGCCGCTACTACGGCCAGTCCGGCGCCCGCCGCGATCCGCTGCCCGCTGGTGCTCGGCTCGCGGGAGAGCGTGACGATTCCCGCCAGGACGAGCGCGACGCCGAACCACTGCATCGCGCCCGGGACGACTCCTCGTGCCGCGTCGACGGCGAGCGGGATGATGGGCGACGCGGCGGAGATCGGCGCCACGATCCCCATAGCGCCGACCGCGAGACCGCGGTAGAGGGCGCCGAGCCCGATCGCGCCCGCCAGTCCGGCGAGTGCCGCGGGGAGCAGCGCGGCGACACCCGGGAACGGATCGTTCGCGAGCCATACCCAGATCGCGACCCCTGCCAGGCCGATCGCCTGTGAGAGCGCGAGCACTGTGAGGACGGCAATCCGTCGCGCTGCAAGGCCTGCGAGAAAATCGCCCACGCCCCAGGAGAGCGCGCCGCCGAGCGCGAGCAGCGGCGCCACGAGCTCTCAGTCGTCGCTGCCGACGGGGCGCGTCGCGGCCTGTGCGTCGAGCTGGTTCGCGTGGTACAGCACCCCCGCCTCCGCCGTGCGCGCCGCGGGCCGGTCATGGTGTGCGGCGATGGCGTGTAGGAGCTCGGCGAGCACGGCAGGGTCGAGATCGCGCGCGTGCTCTTCGATGAGCCGTAGTCCGAGGTGGACGTGTCCGAGCAGCCGGCCTTCCTCGGTCTGGCGAAACGCAGGGCCGCGACCCAGCTCACGGACGCGACCGACGTCGTGCAAGAGAGCCGCGCCGAGGAGGAGATCTGCCCGGAGGCGCGGATGGAGCTGTGAGGTCTCGCGACAGAGCGTGGCAACGCCGACCGTGTGCTCGAGCAGACCGCCCGCGTAGCCGTGGTGTCCGTCGGCGCCTGCGGCGGGGAGCTCTCTCAAAGCGGAGCGAATCTCCGCGTCTCCAACGAACGACTCCACGACGGCGGCCAACCCCGGATGTGTGATCTCGGCCGCCAGGAACTCGAAGAAGCCGTCGAGCTCGTCGGCGTCGCGACGGAGCGTGGGCGTTAGCTCGGCCGGATCCGCGTCGTCCGCCGGCTCGACCGCGCGCACCTGCACCTGCAGCCGCCCCCCGAAGCGCTCCACCCGCCCCAGAAGTCGCACCGCATCGCCTTCGCCGAACCGCTGGTCGAGAAGATCGACGTCGCTCCACACGCGAGCTTCGATCCGCCCACTCGCGTCGGAGAGCTCGAGCGCCAGGTACGAGGCGCCCGCGCGAGTGCGCCGCCGCTCTTTCCTGGTGACCGCGAACACGCCCTCCACGGTCCTGTCCTCCACGAGCTCGGCGATCGTGGTCACGGCTCAGGAGTCTAGGGCTGGAAGGCGTTGGTACGCTCGCCGCGATGGCCGACCTGCAGCTGTTTCGCGCCGTCCGCTACACCGGCACGGCCGGTTCGCTCGCCGATCTTGTCGCTCCTCCGTACGACGCCGTCGGTCGCGAGGAGCGCGAGCAGCTCTTCTCTCGCAGTCCGTACAACGTCGTCCACCTGACGCTGCCCGAGTCGGCGGAGCAGGCCGGTGGACTCTATGACGACTGGCTTTCGTCGGGAGTCCTCGAGCGCGAGGACGAGCCTGCCGCGTGGCTGGTCGCCGAGGAATATGTCGGCCCCGACGGGGTCGGGCGGGAGCGCCGCGGGATCATCGTCTCGCTCGCGGCCGAGCCGTACGAGACTGGGCAGGTCTTGCCGCACGAGCGGACGCATCCGCGGATCCGCGACGAACGGCTCGGCCTTCTCCGTGCGACACGCGTTCAACCCGAGCCCATTCTTCTGCTGGTGGACGTGCGGCTCGACGTCGAGCTTCCGGGCCGCGAGCCCGACCTCGAGGCCATCGGCTCCCGCGTTTGGCGGTTCACAGACTTCGACACGAGCCTGCTCGCGGACAAGAGCTTGCTCATCGCGGACGGTCACCACCGGTACGAGAGCGCCCTCGAGCTCGGGAAGGAGACAGGCGTCGGCGTACGGATCATGGCCCTTCTCGTCGCGACCTCCGATCCTGGTCTCCATGTCTTCCCGACCCACCGAACCTTCACCGGCCGTCCCGACCTTGCGAAGCTCGGGGACGGCGAGGCAGTTCCGAGCGTGGACGAGGCGCTCGCTCTGCTCGCCGACGAGCCTCGAACACGGTCTGCGGCCGTCGCGTATCGGCGCGGGCGGATCGCGCTCCTGCGCGGCGAGGAGGACGAGCTCGACGTCGAGCTCGTCGATCGCTTCGGCCTGGAGGGGATCGGGTACACGCAGTCGGCGTCGGAAGCAGTCGCGTCCGTGGATCGTGCAGAGGCGGCTGCCGCGTTTCTTCTGCGCCCAACTCGCGTCGAGGATGTCTTCTCAGTCGCGCGGAGCGGGCGGCGCATGCCCCCGAAGAGCACGTACTTCTTTCCCAAGCCGCTGTCCGGGCTCCTCTTCCATCCGCTCGAGCTATGACGGACTGGCTTGCCACCTGCCGGCTCTGCGTGGCCGACATCCGCGATGTGCTGCAGCGGCTGCCCACGAGAGTCGAGCGTGAGCCGATTCTGCAACGAGGTCAGGGCGGAGACGACACGACCGCGATCGACCAGGCTGCCGAAGACGCCGTCGTCGCGCGGCTGCTGGCGCTCGAGCAAGACTTCGTGCTCGTTTCCGAGGAGCTCGGCGAGCGCACCTTCGGCGCAGGAGGCACCCTACGGGTGGTCGTCGACCCGATCGACGGCTCGATCAACGCGAAGCGAGGCATTCCGTTCTTCTCCTTCTCGCTCGCCGTCGCCGACGGGCCGACCATGGGCGAGGTCTTCTTCGGCTATGTCTACGACTTCGGCACCGGCGAGGAGTGGACGGCAGAGCGGGGGAAGGGCGCGTTTCTCGGAGGAGCGCCGCTGGGAGCGGTAGAGCCGAAGGACCCCATCGAGATTGTCGCCTTCGAGGGCACGACGACGAAGTCGGTCACGGAGCGCGTCCCGGGCATGATCGGGATCGCCGAACGCGTGCGCGTCATGGGCTCGCTCGCGCTCTCGCTTTGCCATCTCGCAGGTGGACGCGTGGATGCGGCCTGCTGTCTCAAGGAGGTCCGCTCCGTGGATATCGCGGCCGCCCAGCTGTTGCTGCGCGAGCTCGGGATCGCGATCGAGCTCTTCGACGACCCGCCGTTCGACTCTGCGCCACTCGATCTCGTCACGCGCTCGCGAGTCGCGGCGGCGGCGACCCCGGAGCTCGTGGACGCGCTCGCGAAGGCGCTTCGCTAGTGGCCCTTGAGGAAACGTTGGACCGGAAACTCGGCCTTGGTGTCGAATCGGGATGCATCTCGACCCTGGAGGTTGCGATGCGTCCCCCGTCTGTGTTCGTGCGGCCGTTGCTGCACGAGGAA
>JALZOK010000041.1 GCA_030857225.1 Actinomycetota bacterium | reverse complement strand
TGACGCCGGCAGCCCAATACTGCACCAGGATCGGCAAGCGAAAAGTGCACCACTCGCCGCGCCGCTGATCGCGTCCGCTGCCTTGCTGAGGCTGAGCCGCTCGATCACGGTGTCGAGCGAGGAGGCGGGAGGTGCGGAGCACGTTGGAGTGGGCGCAGGTGCGGACGCTGGCAGCAGAAGGACTCTCGCAGCGGGAGATCGCGCGGCGGCTGGGGATCAATCGCCGTACCGTGATACGGCTCGTCCGCAGCGAGGAGCCGCCGCACTATCGCCGCCCTGCGCTCGGCTCGCAGCTCGACTCGTTCGAGCCCGTCCTGCGCCGGCTGGTCGAGGAGTGGCCGCAGATCAAGGCGCCGCGGGTCGCGGAGATCCTGCGTCTCGAGTACGGCTTCAGCGGCTCGGAGCGTCTGGTGCGCGAGCACCTGCGCCGCCTGCGTCCGCGGAGCGTGCGCCCGGCCCAGCGCACGGGCTACCGGCCCGGCCAGGTGCTGCAGCTCGACTGGGCTGAGCTGCCGAGCCGGCCGCGGGTCGCCGGCCGTGAGCGCCGCGTCTACGCGCTCGTGGCGGCGCTGCCCTACTCGGGCGCCCAGACCGCCTTCTTCTCCTTCGACCTGACGCTCGAGTCCTTCCTCGAGGGGCATGTGCGCGCCTTCGACTGGCTCGGCGGCGTCCCGCGCGAGTGCGTCTACGACAACCTGCGCTCGGTCGTCGCCCGGCGTGAGCGAGACGAGGTCGTCTGGAATCAGCGCTTCCTGCACCTGCGCGGCCACTACGCCTTCCACTCGAGCGCCTGCACGCCGGCGACGCCGCGTGAGAAGGGCTCGGTCGAGGCCGCCGTCCGCTACACGAAGACGGGCTTCTGGCCGGCGCGTCGCTTCCGCGATCTACGCGAGCTCGACGACCAGTACGGCGACTGGCGCGACGCCGTCTGCAACGCGCGCATCCACACGAGCGGCCGCTTCTCGGTCGCCGAGCGATTGGCCGAGGAGCGCGCGGCGCTGCGGCCGCTGCCGCCGGCGCGCTTCGACTGGTCCGGCTACCGCTCGGTGCGCGTCCCGATCGACGGCTACCTGAAGCACGGTCGCTCGTTCTACCGCGCGCCCGAGCGGCTCGTGCAGGAGCGGGTCGAGCTGCGCTTCGACCGCGACGAGGTCTGGATCCTGCACCGCGGCAGCGAGGTCGCCCGCTACGGGCGAAGCTACGAGCAGGGGATCTGGCTGCCGCCGCCCGTGATGCGGCCCGAGCCGCCCGCTCTCCCGCGAGCGGCACTGATCGCCCCGGTCGCGGTCGCGCCGCCCGAGCTTGCCGACTACGCCGAGCTGTGCGCGTGAGCAAGGCGAAGGCGGGCGAGCGCCTGCCCTACCTGCTGGCCAAGCTGAAGGCGCCGCGCGTCTTGGAGCGGCTGCCGGTAACGGCCGAGCGGGCCCGCGCCGAGTCCTGGCCCTACGAGCAGTTCCTCGAGAGCCTGCTCGAGGCCGAGGTCTTCGCCCGCGATGCCTCGGGTGCGCGCACGCGCATCCGCCACGCCGGCTTCCCGGCCCTGAAGACGCTCGAGGACTTCGACTGGTCGGCCCAGCCCTCGGCGGAGCGGCCGCTCGTCCTGCACCTGGCCCAGCTCGCCTGGATCGAGGAGCGGGCCAACGTCTGCTTCTTTGGTCCGCCCGGCACCGGCAAAAGTCATCTGGCGATCGCGCTCTCGCTCAAGGCCTGCGAGCGCGGCTTCCGCGTCGCCTTCGCGACGGCGCAGGAATGGGTCTCGCGCCTGGAGCAAGCACAGGACCGCAATCAACTGGAGACGGAGCTACGGCGGCTCGAGCGCTACCACCTCTTGGTCGTCGACGAGGTCGGCTACCTGCCGCTCGAGCGCACCGCGGCCAACCTGCTCTTCGCGCTCGTCTCGCGCCGCTACGAGCGCGGCTCGATCATCGTCACCAGTAACCGCGGCTTCGAGCAGTGGGGCGAGATCCTCGGCGATGCGATGGTCGCCGCGGCACTGATCGACCGGCTCGTCCATCACGCGACCATGATCACGCTCAAAGGCAAGAGCTACCGCCTGCGCGAGCGGGGCCGGGGCGTCGTCCCCGCCGCCCAGGCTCCGTCGCTCCGCGACTCCGCCTGAGCGGCGGCAGCGTCCTCGAAGCCAGTCTTCGCTCGGATCGGGCCGTTTTCGTCGTTCGCCTCGAGCTTCGAGGCCGCAGGAGCTCGTCTAAGAGCCTGCGAGCTCTTCGTTTGACTGTCTACTCGGCCCCAAGTGGTGCACTTTTCGGCTGCCGAAAGTGGTGCACTTTTCGGCTGCCCTTGACAAACGGTATCGGAGAAAATGCGTGAATCTTCGTCTGAACAAGAAGGCGTGATGCACGGCGAGGTGCCGCGGGTCTCGCATTCGCCGGCATGACGCCTCGAGCTTGCGGCGAAGTCGGGAAGGGGAACTGACGGCGATGCAGGAGCAAAGGTTGGAAGAGACAGTTTCGGCAGAGGCGCGCTCTGATGCCCACACTGTTCGCAGCCCGGCGAGCCTTCGGGTCGCAATCGCGCACGAATGGCTCACCCGCTAGGCGGGCTCTGAGCGCTGTGTCGCCGAGATGCTCGAAGCGTTCCCCGGCGCCAAGCTTCTGACGACGATCGTGGATGCGTCCGCCGTCCCAGCTCCTCTTCGCGCGGCCGAGCCGTCGTTGCTCCAGCATGTCCCAGGTGCGCTGCGTCACCACGAATGGTTTCTGCCGCTGATGCCGCTCGCGTGGCGACTGCGCCCCATCGTCCGCGACGTCGACCTCGTGATCTCGAGCAGCCACGCCTGTGCCAAGGGCGTCCGCGTCGACCGTGGGATACCGCACCTGTGCTACTGCCATACGCCGATGCGGTACGCGTGGGACTTCGACGCCGAGCGGGAGCGTTTCCCCCGAGCCATCCGTCCGTTCGCCAGGGCCGGCATGGGCTGGTTCCGGCGCTGGGACCGAAAGACGGCGGAGCGCGTCACGCGCTTCGTCGCGAACTCGACTGCGGTCGCGCAGCGCATCCAGCAAGCATTCGGAAGAACCGCTGATGTCATCCACCCTCCCGTCCGGACGGAGTCTTCACGCCGGGCGGAGAGCGCGAGGATTTCTTCCTCTACGTCGGGCGCTTCGTGAGCTACAAGCGACCTGGTAGTCGAAGCGTTCGCCGGCCCGCCCGAGCACCGGCTGGTGATGGTGGGAGATGGACCGCTCGGCTCAGCACTCGCGGCACGCGCGACGCCGAATGTCACGTTTCTCCGCGCACCCGACGACGATGGACTGCGCGATCTCTATCGCTCAGCACGTGCGCTCGTCTATCCGGCCGAAGAGGACTTCGGGATTGCGATGGCCGAGGCGCAGGCTTGCGGCACGCCCGTCATAAGGCTTGCGGCCGGAGGCGCAAGCGACATCGTCGAGCACGGCCGATCCGGCTGGCTCCTCCGCAGCCAGTCGGTCGACGAGCTCACTGCCGCAGTCCGCCATGCCGCTGCCGAGAAGCTCGACTCGACAGAGATCGCGCGGAGCGCACAGCGCTTCGCGGCCGCCCGATTCAGGCGGGAGATCCAGGCTCCGTCCCCGAAGTACCCGCGCATCCACTCCTCGTAGTTCCGCGGGTGGAAATCGCCGCGCGCGCGCCGTTCGATCGCGCTGACAAGGCCAGACAGGCACTCGAGCACGACGTGCGCAGGAAGCCCGTGCAGGTGGGCCTGGAAGGGAAGCGGGTGTAGAGCCCATACGCGTGGTGGTAGATGAACGCCTCGCGCGACTGAGCGGTGAAGTTCGTCCCGAGGAGGTCGCGGATGAGCTCCCCGATCTCGGGATCTGCCGCAAACAGATGTGCGGACCGAAGTCGAACACGTAGCCTTCGACCTCGATCGAGCGTGCGTGTCCGCCGACCCGCTCCTCGCGCTCGTAGATCAGCCAGTCGGTTTCTCCCAGCTCCTGCAGCGTGTAGGCGGCGCTGAGGCCTGCAAGCCCTGCCGAGGATCATGTCTTGACGCTCACAGATGTAGAGAGCGTCAGCGAGCGACTGGGATGGAGCATCCGTCGAAGCGTAGCCAGCTGAGAGAAAGATTCACGATCCCGAGCGATGTGACGGTCTGCTTCTGAGCGCAGGGACATCACGATCCATCCTCGAATCAACTAAACGCTCGATCAGCGGACGGCGGTCTCTTCTTGAGGCACACTGTACTTTTCGGGTGGAGTCGACTTATCTCTGTAGTGGGAGATGACGACTGGGAGCACGCGTCGAGGGCGAGGGCTGACATGCAGGCTGCGGTAGGAGACGGCGATTTTCGGTCAGAGGGGCCGCCAGACGGCGTGTCGACGCTGCGTTACTACCTGGAGCCGTTGTGGCGTAGGAAGTGGGTCTTTCTGGCGCCGCTCCTCCTTCTCCCGCTCGTGACCCTTATCGCCACAGCCCTTCAGACGACGCTTCACGAGGCATCAGCAGAGGTTCTCGTGAACCGGCAGGAGCTTGCCTCGACGAGTCTCGTTGGTGAGACGCCTGCTCTCGACAATCCCGATCGGACGATGGAGACGCACGTGAGGCTTGCGCGGGTGCCGCGCGTCATGGAGCAGGCGGTGAGGGCCGCGAACGCAGGGCAGATCACCGTATCCACCCTCCGTACCACATCGACCGTCTCGCCTTTCGCCGACATTCTGAGGTTTGAGGTGTCCAATAAAGATCCCGTCCGCGCGGCCCGGCTCGCGACCGCGTACGCGCGCGCGTTTGTCGCCTACCGACGGGAGCTCGACATCCTGGGGCTTGCTCCCACGCTGGAGCGACTGAGAGATCGGATCGAGCAGCTTGAGGCGGACGGCAAGAGCGCGTCCCAGCTGTATGTGCTTCTGGCCGACCGCGAGCAGCAGCTCCAGTTGCTGCAGGCGCTTCGTTCGTCGAACCTTTCGGTTGTACGAACGGACACATCTGGCGACGCCACGGAGATCGGACGGCAGCCGAGGCGCAATGCGGCGATCGCAATTGCGGCAGGCCTCGTCGTGGGCCTCATTCTCGTTTTTCTCTCCGAGAGTCTGAGTACCAGACCTCGCCGGAAGGAGGAGTTCGAGTCGCTACTCGGCGGCCGGTACCTCGGCCGGCAGGCTCTCGGAAACCGCGGTGGGTCGCCTTCCGCTCTCGACGATCCGGCCGGCCGCGAGGCGGACGCTGCGCATGCGCTGCGAACGAGCTTCGACCTCGCCAAAGCCCCACTCGTCGCCCACACGATCATGGTCACGAGTCCTCAGGCAGGGGAGGGAAAGAGCGAATGCGCGCTGCAGCTGGCGGTCTCGCTCGCCCGTAGCGGGCGTCGCGTCACGCTCGTCGACCTCGATCTCCGGAAGGCTGCGATAACCCGGCTCACGGGCGTCGATCGCCAGTTCGGGATGACGAGCCTCATTCGAGGAGAATGCGACCTCACTGCTGCTCTCGCAACCATCCCGTTGGAGGACACCGCCACAGAGCGGCCCCGCGTCGACTCGAACGGGCGAAGCGCCCCTGGAGCGGTCCTCGAGATCGTCGGCTCAGGCCCGCCCGCCGCCGTTCATCCCGCGGAGCTGATCAGCTCGAAGCAAGTCGCCACGATCTTCGGCGAGCTCGAACGACGTGCTGACGTGGTGCTGGTCGACGTGCCTCCCCTTCTCGAGGCACCCGACGCCGCCGCCCTCAGCGGGTGCGTCGACGCGGTTCTGCTCGTCGTGAGTGCTCGGGCCGCACGGGGTCCCACGCTCGCCGAGGCTCGCCGTGCGATCGCTGCGTGGTCGTCGCCAATGCTCGGCTTCGTCCTAACGGAGGGAAGTGAAGGACGAAACGGCCTGCTAAGCGTTCCCGCCAGGCCGGGGCAGGGAACACAAGTCTCAGAGCCGGAGCGCGTTGGATGAACCGCGCGACGTCGAACTTGTTGATTTCCGGCGAGGCGCAGACTGCGGAAACGCGTCGCGCCCGGAGATGGCTCAGGGCAGCGAGGCTCTCTGGATCGACGGAGACCGGACGACATCGCCGGGGATGGCTTGTTCGCCGGATGCTCGTGCTCGCCGACGTCGTCGGGCTCGGGCTTGCCTTCGCACTCGCCATCGTGCTGTTCCGAGACCAACCCGGCCTCACCGACCCCGTCGCTGTCGAGCACGAGGTAGTTCTCTTCCTCATCACGCTCCCCGGTTGGGTGCTGCTCGCGCGGTTGCACGGACTCTACGACCGCGACGAGGAACGCGCCAGTCACTCGACGCTGGACGATCTCGTTGGAGTGTTTCACCTCGTTACCGTAGGAACGTTCCTCTTTTTCGCGGGCTCATGGGTCACCAGGATCGCAGAGCCGTATCCATCGAAGCTCCTTACGTTCTGGGTGCTCGCGATCGTTCTAGTCGCGCTCGCGCGCGTTGCTGCACGGGCTTTCGCCCGAACGAGGAAAGCGTATGTTCAGAACACCGTGATCGTAGGGGTCGACGCCGTCGCCAAGCTCGTGGGGCGGAAGATCCTCGATCATCCGGAATACGGCATCCAGCTCGTGGGCTTCATCGACTCGGCGTCGGATCGGGGTGTCGGGGTCGTCGGCGGCTTGAACGTTCTTGGGCCGCCCGAGGAGCTGCCCGAGATCGTTCTGATGAACGACGTCGAACGGGTCGTGGTCGCCTTCTTCGATCGTCCGGTAAGCGAGGCGATCGAGCTCGTGCGCCGAACGAAGGAGATGAGAGTTCAGGTCGACATCGTGCCGAGGCTCTTCGCGGCGGTTGACCCCCGAGCTCAGCTGCATACCCTCGAGGGGTTCCCGCTCATCGGCCTGTCACCGGCTCGGCTGTGGCGTTCGTCGCTCTCGATCAAGCGGTCGCTCGACATCGTCCTCGCCGCGATCGGCCTGATCCTCGCCGCGCCGCTGCTCGTCTTCATCGCCGGTCGCGTGAAGCTCGAATCTCGTGGACCGATCTTCTACATCCAGGACCGCGTCGGACTGAACGGCAGGCTGTTTCGCTTGGTCAAGTTCCGCACCATGTACCTCGAGTACAGCGTCGGCGAGGGCTACGGTGGAGACGCGGCGCTGAGAGAGTTGAAGCGCATCCTCGCAGATCCAGCCGCGCGCGACGAATACGATCGGACGCGAAAGTTGAAAGCCGACCCACGGGTGACGCCGTTCGGAAGATTCCTGCGGCGCACCTCACTCGACGAGCTGCCCCAGCTCTGGAACGTACTACGCGGGGACATGAGCCTGGTCGGTCCGCGGCCAGTGGAGGAGGCGGATCTCGACCGCTACCGCGAAGATGTCGTGACCCTCTTGAGCTTCAGGCCGGGCATGACCGGCTATTGGCAGATCAACGGCCGCTCGCGAAACGTGTTCGAGGAACGCGTTCGGCTCGACATCGCGTACGTTCGCGGCTGGTCTCTGAAGCTCGACCTGGCAGTTCTTGGAAAGACCGCGTGGACACTGGTCAAGGGCCACGGCGCATACTGAGCAAGCAGACGATTCGCCGAGCCCATCCGCGTCCCGCCGTTGACGAGAATTTTCCCCAGCGCTGGCTAGGCTAGGGCGAGCAAGTTGGGCGATCAGCGGGGGTTGCCGACGAGCTCAGCCGCGCTGCAAGGCGTCGCGGATTCTCCTGAAGCCGTACCGATTGTCGTCATACGCGCGTAGTCGAACACCGTAGAGCCAGCGGCGTATCAACCCCACTCGCCTGGACAGTGCCGCCCTCGGCGTCAGAGGACCGCAACGTCGCGCGGCGGTGGTGGTCTGAGCGTGTACGAAGGCCGTGTATCCGCCGGGAGCGATCAGACGCTTACGGACGACCTGTTCCGGGCCGGCTAAGACGAACGTATCGTGGAGGGCGACTATCGCGTCGGGGAGTAGGTGCGGCTCCCACAGATCGACATCGCGAAGAGCGCCCTCGTAGCTGTGATCTCCGTCGATCCACAGAAGCGAAACTGGACGGGTCCACGTCGCAGCCGCGTCCTCCGACGTGGAGACGACGACCTCGACGAAGTCCTCCAGGCGGGCGCCAGCTAAGTTCGCGCGTAGAGCCGGTTCGGTGGTCTCGCCTTCCGCTCGTAGGTGCGTGCCGATATGGGGATCGATGGCGACGACGTGCGCCCCACGTCCCGAGCGCGCACCCGCGGCGAGCCAGACGGTCGACTTGCCCTGCCAGCTTCCGATTTCGACGATGCAGCCGGCGGGATCGGCATCCCAAGCGAGCTCGTAGAGCAGCCTGCCCTCGTCCTTTCCGAACCACCCCTCGACCTCGGCGGTGATGCGCTCGACGTCGTCTGGAAGGAGCGGGTGCGAAGCCCAGGTCGTCGAGTCGGACATCATCCCTTCGTTCTCTAGCCGGAAGCTGTTCCGTCGTCAACTCCCGGAGGAGACTGGCGACGACCGGAGAGTACGCTCACTCCCGTCATGGAGCGCAAGGACACGGCCAAGCTGGCCGCACCATTCGTCAGTCTCGTGATGCCGGTTTGGAACCCGAACCCGGCTTGGCTACGGCAGTCCGTACTGAGCGCCCCTCGGTCAGGTGGGTTGCGAGATCGAGCTCATCGTCGTCGACGACGGCTCGACCCCCGTCGTTGAGCTCTCGACGGACTGGACGACGAGCGCCTGCGTGTGCTACGCATCCCTCACGGACAGGTGTCGTCCGCGGAACGCGGGAATCGAGGTCGCGCGCGGCGGGTACTTCCGCTTTGTCGACTCCGATGGTGTGATCCTGCCGGACAGCACTTCGCGCCTCCCCGCGATCGCCCACGGCAAGGATCGTGTCATCGCCTACGGAGCGACCCTCGCCTGCGACGAGGAGCTCCGTCCGCTCGCTGATCGGGTCGACTCTGCAGGGGAACGTCGTGGAGAGCTGCCTCCTCAATCGCTTCGACATGACGATCCACTCATTGCTCTTCCCACGTTCCGTCGTCGAAAAGATCGGTCCGTGGGAGCCGTCGCTCGTGGTCTCTCGCTCCGGGCGTTCGAGCGAGCGCCCGTGCGGGGCGATCGACGCATCGCCACGCACTATCGGCTGCACCCGGACATGAGTAGCCGCAACCCCGAAGAGGCGATCCGTGGCTATCGCTCGGTCGTCGACCGCTAACTTCGAACGTCATCCGGAGGAGCGGAGCGACCCGCTCCACCGGCGTGCGCTGGCGCTCTCCCATCTCTTCGCCGCCAGTCGACTCGCGACCGTCCGGCGGGAGTATCGGGCGCATTGGGTCATTTTCGTCGCGCGGTCGCGCTCGACCCCAGGACGGGGCTTTCCGCGCTCCCGCGGTACGCCGCGACTCCATTGATGCACACGGCTCGCCGTGCGTACGGGTTCCTGACGCGACGATGACATCTCGGAACCTGCGCTTCTCCACCACGACCGAGCCTATTTCTCCGCCTCTCGGCAGCTACAGTCGCCGGCGATCGAGGTTCGGCGTGCGCGCAGAAGGATTCAGGCTCGAGTTGGAGAGTGCCGATGTGTGAGCGTGATCAGCGGAACGGTGTTCCACGAGACAACACGACGCCTTGCCGAGCTCCCACGAGGGGCCGAGGCCGCACCTCACGCCGTCTTCACGCGACGGAGTCTGACCATGAGTGATCGCCAGGACGTCATACTCGGCGCGGGGCTCGCCGGCCTTACCGCCGCGTACACATTGCAGGAACTCGGCGAGGCCGACTGGCAGACGTACGAGCGCGAGGACCGCGTGGGCGGTCATGCCCGTTCGATCGAGCAGGACGGCTACACGTTCGACTTCGGTCCGCACATCCTCTTCGCGGCTGATCCCGAGATCGGGGCGCTCATACGTGACCTCCTCGGTACGAACTTCACCGCCCAGGCGCGCGAAGCCTTCATCTATCACCACGCGACCGCTTCGTACACGCGCTTTCCGTTCCAGGCGCACCTTCACGGGCTTCCTACCGACCTCGTGCTGGAATGCCTCACCGGGCTCGTCGCAGCTGTCGAGCGTCGCGCCAAGGGTGAGTTCCAGCCTCGAAACTACGAGGAGTGGATGCGCGGGTTCTTCGGCGACGGCATCGCCGAGCGCCTGATGATCCCCTACGCACGCAAGGTCTGGACTGTCGAGCCGAGCGAGATGGACTTCGCCTGGATCGAGCGGCGGGTTCCGACGCCCGACGTGAGCCGAATCATCGCCGGCGCGCTCAGTGACGACGTGGACCAGGTCGGTGCGACAGCCCACTTCTGGTACCCGAAGCGGGGCGGCATCGAAGCGTTGCCACGAGCGCTCGGCGAACGGGTGGCCAACGTCCGACTTGGACGAGAGGTCGAGCGCATCGACCTTGCTGCGCGCAGCATCATCTTGCGAGACGGGGAGCACGTTGCCTTCGACCGAATGATCTACACGCTGCCGCTTCATCAGGTCGGCTCACTCATGTCCGGCATCCCGCCCCGCGTGCTCAGCGCGTGCGAGGGGTTGCGCTACCAGGGGATCTATTGCGTCAATCTCGGTATCGACCGCGCGGCCATCTCCGACAAGCACTGGGTGTACTACTACGAGGACGGATTTCCGTTCCACCGGCTGTCCTTCCCCGGAAACTTCACGCCTGAGAACGTGCCGCCGGGAAAGAGCTCGATCTCGATGGAGATCGCCTTTTCCGACACGCTGCCGCTGGATCGAGAACACATCGTTGAGCGGGCCGTCCAGGCGCTGACGAAGGGCGGCGTCCTGCACGCGGACGATCGGATCGAGCTCGTCCATACCGAGGAGATCCTGCCGGCTTACGTCATCTACGACCGCGACCACGCGACCAATGTCGAAACGATCCGATCGTGGCTCGTTGAGCAGGGGATCCGACCCGCGGGCCGATTCGGTGAATGGCAGTACTTCAACATGGATCACGCCATGGACAGCGGGCGTATGGCGGCGCGAGCCCTGGCTCGGCCAGGCGCGCGATCGCGCCGTCCGCCTGGTCGCGACCGGACCGACGTCGTTCGGGGCGGGTAGGCGCCAGTGCCAGCGCCGGCTCATTCTCCAGCGGGATTTCTTCGTACCCTCGTCGTCTTCCACGAGTCCGAGGCGTTGGGTGCGGGTAGGTCTGTCCTCCATGCCCTGGGTCCTCTTCGCGGCTATGGATGGACGGCCTCGGGCTGGTTCCCCGGCGAGGGGCGCCTGCTCGATGAGATCGGTGATGCGATCTCGGTGCGAGCGTACCGTTCGAAGCCCATTCGGTACAGCGCGCGCGGATGGCGAGCACACCCGGGCGTTCTCGCGCGCCTGCGAGACTCCCCGGCATATCTCCGTGCCTTCCGACGCGCGCTCGTCCGCGTGCGTCCCCATGTCGTGCACGCAAATACGTTACGCACGCTTCCAGAGGCGAGGGTCGCGCGTAGCCTGGGTCTGCCGGTCGTGGTTCACGTGCACGAGCTTCCGCGCCGGGGCGCGAAGACCAGCCTGACCCTCCGCGCGGCTGCGATGACCGCGGACGTTCTCGTTGCCGTCTCGGAGGCCGTCGCGGAGGTCGTGAGATCGCACGCAGGAAGGAAGCCCGTACTCGTGGCCTACAACGGGGTGCCGCCGTACAGCGGGCAGCGACGACCGTCCGCGCCCGCCAGCGTCGGGTCGATCGGGACGATCTGCGAGACGAAGGGAACCGATGTCTACCTCGAGGCGGCGGCCCTCGCGCTGGAGTCTTGCTCCGATCTTCGCTTCGAGCACATCGGACAGTCGGGCCTGGACGAAGACGTCGAGTTCGCGCGCCGCATCTCGGCGATCGCCCGTTCGCCCGTCTCGGGTGATCCCGTGCGCATGCTCGGACGCAGGCCGGCCAACGATGGGCTCGACCGCTGGGAAATGCTCGTGCTCCCGTCGCTTCAGGATGCGTTTCCCCTGACGAGCCTCGAGGCGATGGCTGCCGGGGTCCCCGTGGTGGCAGCACGGGTGGGTGGCCTCCTCGAGCAGATCGATCACCTCGAGACCGGCATTCTCGTCGACGAACGGACCCCTCGTGCCTTCGCCGACTGGATCGTCCGCCTGCACCGTGATCCCGATCTTCGGGACCGGCTTGCTCGCGCAGCTCTCGATCGGGTACGAGATCGCTTCACCGTCGAGCGGCAAGGAGCGGTTCTCCACGAGGCCTACCTCGCTGCTCTCAACCTCCGCCACGGTCCGCCGCCCGTGCGCAGGCGAACGCTGGAGCTCGTGTGAGCTCTCCCGAGATCTCAGCGGTCTTCGTCTCGTGGAACTCGGCCAGATCCCTGCCCGCGTCGCTCGGGTCGCTTCGCCGATCCGCGGCTGCGGCCGAGGCGACGGTCGAGATCGTCGTCGTCGACAACTCGTCAGCGGACGATTCGACAGCGGTCGCGGCTCGCGCGGGCGCGGACACGATCGTCGAAAACCCACTCAACGCAGGCTACGTCGTGGCGGCGTCGCAGGGGATCGAGCTCTCCCGGAGCGCATGGATCATGCTGGTCAACCCGGATCTCACCGTGTCCGAGGAGTTCGTCGGAAGGATGCTCGTAGCGGCTCGTTCAGTCGACGACGACGTTGCATGTCTGGTGCCGGACATCCGGTATGCCGCCAATCCCGACGTCGTCAACAGCCGCGGCATCGAGGTGGACGAGATTGGAATTCCCGCGGAGAGCGAAGCCGGCCTCAGGGCCGTGGCCCTTGCCAAGCTGACCGACGTCTTCGGGCCGAGTACGAGCGGCTGCTTGATCCGACGAACGGCGCTCGAGGCAGTGGGCGGGTTGGAGCCGCTCTACTTCGCATACATGGAGGACGTCGACGTCGCGTGGCGTCTCCGAAAGAAGGGCTATCGCGCGCTAGTCGTACCGGGTGCCTTAGCCCTCCACGAGGGTTCCGCGTCGACTGGAGAAGGATCGTGGCTGAAGGCATTTCTGGTGGCCCGAAATCGCAGGACGCTCTTTCGCTTGCACGGCCCCCGAGGTCCCCGTGCGCGCGCATTTCGTTTCGTGACGGAGATCGGTCACGCCAGCGTCCAGGCGCTTTCGGGGAGCGGCACGGCTCCGATTCGCGGGCGCGCGGCTGCCTTGCGGACGTGGCGCTACACGCGCTTTCTTGTCGCTTCCAGCCGCGTGGCGGGAATACCTGACGACATGCTGGTCGAGCTGGCACCACGGCGGACGTTGTACGAGGCGTGGCGCCGCAAGCGGACTGCCGTCTCGCTGATGAGTCGTCCAGAAGCGCCCGTGCGTGCGCCAGGTGTAGGTGCATCCCTCGGCGCGCCGAGCAGGCCGCACTCAGTCCGGCCGCTCCACGTGCTGGTCGACGCGACGACCCCGGGTCGGGGTGGGATACAGACCTACACCGTCGGTCTCATCGACGCGCTTTCTGCCCGTCCCGAGCTCAATCTCGTCGTCGTGACGAGCATCCCCGAGCTGGTCGAGCTGGGCCCGATGCAGCTCGTCCTGGTGCCACCGAGAACGCAGGGCATCGTCTGGCGCGCGCTCTGGCGCGAGAGGAACCTCGCCTCTCTGGCAGGTTCTTTGAATGTCGACGTCACGCTCACGCCGGTCCCCCAGCTGCCGGTTCGAAGACTCCCGGTACCTACTGTCGTCGTCGTGCACGATGTAGGACCTCTCGTCGCCCCGAGGTTCTACTCGGTGCCAAAGAGACTCCGGTACCGCACATTCCTGCCCTGGGCCTGCCGGCTCGCCTCGGCGGTCGTCTGCGTCAGCGATGCGACGCTTCGGGACCTTCTCGCGACGACGTCGACCGATCCGCGACGTTGTGTGGTGATAGGCGAAGGACCTCAGCTCCTCGCTCCGGGGGCTCCCGATCCGGCGAGCGAGGGCAGGCCCTTCCTGCTCTACGTGGGCTCGCTCGAGCCGCGCAAGAACGTGGGCACGTTGGTCGATGCAATCGCGGGCCTGGGACCGGAGATCGGGGCAGACCTGGTCATCGTCGGGCCCACCGAGAATCATGCCTCGAGAGCACTGGCACGCCAGATTGCTCGCCTTGGCTTGGGCCACCGTGTACGCCACCTTGGGTTTGTCGAGCCCGAGAGGCTCACGGCCCTCTATCGTGGAGCCGTCGCAGTTGCGCTCCCGAGCCTCTACGAGGGCTTCGGACTGCCCGTGCTTGAGGCGATGAAGAGCGGGACACCCGTGGTCGCGAGCGACATTCCGTCCCTGAGAGAGATCGCCGGCGACGCCGCGCTCCTCGTGTCTCGCCCCTTGGATGCCGCCTCCTGGAGTGCGGCATTGACGCGAGTCCTCACCGATTCTGCCCTTCGAGACGAGCTCGCGCGCCGCGGGCCGAAGGCAGCGGAGCTGTTCGATTGGTCGGAGGTCGGCGAGCGATTCTCGGAGCTTCTTCACCGCGTTGCGTCGCACGGCGTCGTGTCGGATCCGAAGGCCCGGGTCACCTGGTTGGAGGCGGCTGGGCGGCTAGGCGGCTGAACCTGGAACAGAACCCGGTTCCAAGTGCCCAGTCGGGCAGCTACCGGCTCGCGGCGCTTGCTCGGCCCGAGCTGGCTGGGCTTTGCGATCAGGCCCTCGCGTCCGGCGCAAACTTCGTCACGATCGTCGTCGTCGCCCGAGCGGTATCCCCGTCCGAGTTCGGGTTCTTTGTTCTCGCGTTCACGGTCATCCTCACGGCACTGACCTTCCAGACGGCGCTCATCACCCGGCCGCATAACGTGCTCGCGGTCGTCCGGCGTGACGCCGCGTACTCGAATTACACGACCACCGCAGCCGCCGCGCAGCTCGTCGTCACGGGTTGCCTCGGCGCCGTATGTCTCCTGGCCGCGGGCATTGCCGGGCTTACGGGCTCCGCCCGTGCGCTCTCGCTAGTAGCGCTTGCATTCGCACTCGTGGCGTGGCAGCTGCAGGAGTTCGGCCGACGAGTTCTCTACACGGAGCGGCGTCTGGGGGGAGCTCTCGCAAGCGACATCTTGAGCTACGGAGGCAGTGCCACTGCGCTCGTGGCTCTTTGGAGGCTCGACCTTCTCACCGTGACGCGGGTGTTCGTCATTCTTGCCGTTGCGTTTGCTGTAGGGGCCGTCGCATCGCTTCGACAGGTGCGTACCGCGCTGTCCGGCAGCCTCGACTCGGCGTCGCTCACGGCGAGCTGGCGGTTCGGCCGATGGCTTGGGTTGGCCGAGGTCGGTCAATGGTTCTCGACCCAATTCGTCTACTACCTTGCCGCGGCGGTGCTCGGCGCCGTCGCGAGTGGTGCCCTCAAGGCAGGCCAGACGCTGCTCGGCCCGAGCGCCGCTTTTCTCGCGTTCTTCAGCAGCTACCTGCCCATCGTCTTCGCCGGGGAGCTACGGCGTTCCGGCGGGCTCGAGCGGAAGGTGCGGTGGAGTTTCTCTGCGATCGTTCCAATCGTCCTGACCTACAGCGTGCTGACGGCGCTCTTCTCCGAGCAACTTCTCGAGCTCGTCTATGGATCCGAGTACGGCCGGTATTCGGACGTCGTCGTGGTCTTCGCGATCTACTACGCTGCGCTCTCCATCTCCACCGTTGCCGTTGCCGTGCTCAGCGCTCGAGGCATGACGCGTGGAATCTTCGCAGGGCACGCCGCGGGAGCACTGGTGTTCGTGGCGATTGGGTGGGCGCTGCTCGAAACGTGGGGGCCGGTCGGCGGCGTTGCAGCCATGCTCGCGAGCTTGGTCGTCGCAACGGCGGTCTTCTTTCGCGTGCAGGGTGTCCGCGTGGGAGGTAGACGAGGATGAGACAGGCGCGTGCCCCGGACTTACGCTTTGACTGACCAGCGACTGTGCCGACCCCAACGTCGACGAGCACGCAGGTCTCGTACGAGCCGGCGACGCTTGTGTGGGTAGCTATAAGCGCTTGAGTGCGGTCGCACGGAGTCCGGTGAGGTCGCGATCCCGCGGGCGCAGCGGCCCGTCAGGAGGCTAGGCGTCCGCGAGCCGGGTGCTCGGCCTGCTCCGCTGCCGACTCAACAGCTGCAAGACCAGCTGAATCGCGAAGTGCCCCGTCGAGCGGTATGTCGGGGTGACTCGGCCCAGCAGGAGGGGATTCGAGTCTGGCCACACCGCCTCCTCCGCCACGCGAAAGCCCGTCGTGAAGCCGGCAGCGCGGGCTGCTTCGGCCACGCGGTCGTCGCCGTGACCGTGTGGGTACCCGATGATGTCGAGCGGCTCTCCAACCACGTCTTCGAGCTGCGCTCGGCCGTCGCGCAGCGCAGCCGCGAGGGCCTCGTCCGAAAGCCATAGAAGCGCATCATGACGAAGCGTGTGGAACCCCACTGTCATGCCGGCTTCCACGACCGCCCGGACGTCCTGCTCCCGCATTCCGGCGTCAGGCGGGTCCGGTCCGAGTCGGTGCTCGAGCCGTGCCGCCACTGCATTGCGCTCCGCGGGACTCATGTACTCGATCGACCGGCCGAGCTCGTGGATCGTGCGGCCCGTTGAGACGCCGACCAGCGCCGGGAGATCGTCGAGCCTGCGGTCGAACGCGCGCTGCAGCCTTTCCCACCAGAACGCGAACGGTCCAGTGAGCGACGCACCCGAGAGAAAGAAGGTCGCCGGCGTGCCGACGGCGAGCAGCGCAGGCAACGCGAGCTTTGCGTGACTCCCGAGGTCGTCGTCAAACGTGATCGCGACGGGAAAGCGCTCACCACGCCGTCTGACCCTCGTTGCCTCGAGCAGGTTCCGAGCCTCGACGACGCGATATCGTCGCCGGAGATGACATAGCTGGCGCTCGAACGTCGAAAGTCCGTGTGGGGCGACGATCTCACGAGTCTTGTCCCCCTGGGCCAACGCCACGCTGTGATACGCGAGCGCGATCCCAACGCGCCGGTTTGTAAAGCGCAGCACAGCCCCGATCACTGCTGTGACAGGAACGCCGAGCGCGGCGAGCAGCGGGTGCAGGAGCAGCTTTACGCCGGGACGCTGGAGCGGGCCGGTCATGACGGCGTCATTGTGCTCGATCGAGGACAGTCGCAAGCCACCGCCCGGTTACGAGCAAGCGTTCCGCGCGCATCGAACGCCGTTCGGAAGCTTGCTAGGCAAGCATTCGTCAACGGTAGAGCGACAGCCAATCGGGTTCCTTCACCGGCGGAGCGGCCGTTATCCACGGCTGCACATGCGAGACGCCACGCGTCTTCAGCAGGAGTTGTGACGCGAGCCTGAGGCCAGCATCTCCGAACAACGCGCCTGCCGCGACCGGAACGTTGCCGGGACTGCGGTGGCGCACCGCGATCGACAAGAACATTCTCGCGGCCGTTAGGCGTCTCCCCGCGCGGTACTGCTCGATGGCGATCCATTGCGCCACACCGCGCCGATCTCTCTCGGTCACGGGCCGGTACTTCGACATCATGCGGTCGACCGCGACCTTGACCTTCGGCCATTCGCGGACGATGGAGTTCTGTCCATGCTCCATGCTTGCCATCGTGAGCTCGTCGCAAGCAACCGGCAGCCCGCTTTCGAGCAGGCGGAGCCACAGGTCCCAATCCTCGACGGTGGACAACGACTCGTCGAAGCCGCCGACTTGCTCGAACAGGTCGCTTCGCACGATCACGTTCGACCCGCCACCTGGAAGCGAGTTTCCGCGAAGCAAGCGCTGAGGCAGCTCGGCTGGAGCCGGAAACGGATCGTCCCTGATCGCTCGAAGTGACGCGTCGACTGTGATCGATCGCGCGTACGCCCACCCCGCACCGCTGGTGGTTGCAGCGTCCAGCTGCACACGGAGCTTGCGCGGCGCCCAGAGATCGTCATCGTCGAGGAAGGCAAGCCATGTCCCGCGGGCAATCGAGGCTCCCGCGTTTCGCGCAGCCGCCTGTCCCAAACCAACCTCATGGCGCAGGACCCGCAACCGACGGTCGGAGATTTCGGCAAGTCGTGCGCTCGTCTCGTCGTCGGAGGAGCCATCGTCCACCACCACCAGCTCGAGCTCGACGTCTTCCTGCGCACGCACCGAGGGGAGCGCACAGCGCGACAGCAGGTGCCACCGGTCTCGAGTCGGGATCACCACGGTGACCTCCGGACTCGTCATCGGTAGCTCGCGAGCCACGGAACGTCATCAGGCAAGGAAATGGGTGGTTGCGAGCGTGCGGCCCAGCTCCGCATCGTCTTCCTTCCACGTGGCTCGAGCAACGTCGCAAAGGCTCGCAGTGCGCGGCGAGGCCGCCGGTAGGTGAGGGCTGTGCGGAGGTACGTCGAGGCCGCGGCGAGCCGCCTGCCGTCGAGGCGGTTGTCCATTGCGACCCACCACAGAAACGCGGCTGGATCGGCACGGAGCCCGCTCGGCTCGTGCTTCTTCACGAAGTACTGCATCTCGTCGACCGCGTGACGCCCGGCGAACCGCGACCCGCTTCCATGGCGCACGTAGGCAACGAGCACCTCAGGGACGACGGCGAGGCCACCGCGTGCGGCGAGGCGGATCCACAGATCCCAGTCTTCAACGTACGTAAGCCGCTCGTCGAGGCCGCCGACCGCACGAACGTCGTCCGCACGAGCCATCACGGTGGAGCTCCCTGCCGGAATGGTGTTCCACCCGAGCAGTGCGTCTCGGGTGGTCGGCCCGGGTACTCGCATCTGAAGCGGGTTCAGACTTTCGTCGATCTCCAAAACGCCCGTGCAGACGAGAACATCCGTTTCGGCAGCGCGGTCGAGCTGGCGTCGGAGCTTCACCGGCGACCACAGATCATCGTCGTCAAGAAAGGCGAGCCAGTCTCCACGAGCGGCGGCGATGCCCGCGTTGCGGGCGGCCGCGCGCCCTTTCGACATGTCGTGCCGCAGCACGTGGACCCGCGAATCGCGCAGGCGATCGAGCTCAGCTGCCGTTTCGTCGCGCGAGCCGTCGTCGACTACGATGACCTCGACTTCGACACGGGTCTGTGAGAGGGCGGACCGCAACCCGCACGCCTCGAGCATGCGCCAGCGGTCACGGGTCGGGATCACGACGCTGACCTCCGGGCGCGTCATCGTTCGGCCTCCGCACTCTCGTCCCTCGACGCGGGGTCGACCGCCTCGACATCCCACTGCACGTCCGGCTGCACGATCCTGATGCGACGTATAGCCTCGGAAGTGTCACGAGGTCCCGGCCACAGGGTGAAAGCAAGGACCTCGCGAACCAATATCGTCTCCGCCTCCGTACCCACCCAGCCGACGAGCACGTAGTCGCCCGGTGCCAGGATGGGCGGTACGACCATCCGCGCGACGTATTCCTGCGGGAGTGCGCGCGGCATGAGCTCCTGGCCTGTGTCCTGCCCCCAGTCCTCGTCCAGGATCCGTACGCCCTGGCTCGTCTCGAGGACGAACGACAGACTTAGCGCCGGTATACGGTCGTGCACGACGAAGCGCAGCTCCAATACGAACGGCTCGTCCCGGCGCGGCACATCGAGGAGCGCGCCGTCCTGTGTCAGCACTGCAGCCGAACGCAGCTCCACCGGTTTCGCCGGCTCCGGGTCGAATGTGACGCTCGCTCCACGGGGCACCGCGCTCCTCACGTACTCCTCGATCACGCTCGTCGTCGGGCCGTCCATGCGCAGCCGGCCGTCATCGAGCCAGATGCTGCGCGCACAGATTTGGTTGACGGAGCCGAGGTCGTGACTCACGAAGACAACGGTGCGACCTTCATGCGCGAACTCAGTCATCTGGCCGAGGCACCGTTGTCGAAACTGAACGTCGCCGACGGCAAGCACCTCGTCGACGATCACGATGTCCGGATCGACGTGCGCCGCGACGGCGAACGCAAGGCGCAGGTACATGCCGGACGAGTAGCGTTTGAGAGGCGTGTCGAGGAACTGCTCCACGCCCGCGAAGGCGACGATCTCGTCGAAACGGCGCCGAATGTCCGCTCGCCGCAGGCCGAGGATGACCCCGTTGAGGAAGATGTTTTCGCGCCCCGAGAGCTCCGGATGGAATCCGGTGCCCACCTCGAGCAGTGCGCCCACCCGGCCGCGCGTGCGGGAACGGCCACTGGTCGGCTCCGTGATCCGGGAAAGGATCTTGAGCAGCGTGCTCTTTCCCGCCCCGTTTAGCCCGATGACGCCCAGGACTTCGCCCTCGTCGACGTCGAAGGTCAGATCTTGCAGCGCCCAGATCTCGTCTCTGTGGCCGCGCCTTCCGCGTGCGGCGCCTGCGAGGGTCTCGCGCAGAGTCAGATACGGTCCTCCGCCGAGCGCGTAGCGCTTGCTAACCCCTCTGACTTGGATTGCCGAGCCGGCCATCAGATGACGTCCGCGAACGAGCGCTCGGCTCGCGTGAAGTAGACGAAACCGACGAGCAGGAGTACGAGCACGATCGCCGCCGACACGAACGCCTCCGCTCCGGGGGCAGGGCCTCCCGCTATTGACCAGCGAAAGCCGGTCACGATGGTCGCCATCGGGTTGAGCGCGTACACGTAGCGCCACGCTCCGTCCAGCAGCGAGGCCGTGTAGACGACGGGGCTCGCGAACAACCACACCTGGAGAAGAAACGGCATCGCGAACCGGACATCGCGGTAGCGAACGTTGAGACCTGCGAGCAACAGCCCGACGGCGAGCGCGGTGACGAGAGCGGCGCCGATCCACAATGGCAGCAGGACGAGCTGTGGCCCGGGCGCGACCGATGTGACCACCATGAAGCCGGCGAGAATGGGCAGAGCTGCAGCGAGATCGACGATCCCCGGCACGACCGCGGCAATCGGCGCGAGCAAGCGGGGGAAGTAGACCTTGGCCACGAGCTGGCGGTTGTCGACGAGGCTTTGCGCAGCGGCCGACACCGCAGAGGCGTAGTACAGCCAGATGACGAGACCTGCGTAGGCGAATACCGAATACGGAATCCCGTCCGTGGGAAGGCGCGCCACGCGTCCGAAGATGACCGTGAAGATGAGAACACCAAACAGCGGCTGTATGATCGCCCAGGCAACGCCGAAAAACGTCTGCTTGTAGCGAACCTGGAGATCCTTCCGCGCGAGGCTGTAAGCGACCTCTCGATCGCCCCACAGCTCCCCCAGACGCACAGAGGGCAGCCACCTCCGGCTCGGGGCGTTGTCGGTCCACGACCGCTCCGTCGACGCCGGCTGAGGAAGGGCCGTCGCAGCCGGAGTATCAGGCTCCGGATACAGCTGCCGCTCTCTTCCTCACGTGCTCATCGAGGAGGTCGAGGATCGTTGCGTCGACCGTGACGTCGAACTTCCGTCCGAACAGGCTCTGAGACCGAACCAGGGTCTCGAAATCGGACGAACCGAGGGTTGCGGGGTGATCGACGGCGCCCGGAGCGTTCCAATCGATGTATCGGAGGTGATCGTTCACGACCGATTTGCGTAACGGTGAGTTCATGAGGATGGTGTGAAAGAAGATCTCGTCCGGGTGCAGGACATGCTTGAAGAAACGAACGAGGCGTGGGTTTGCGCGCACGACGTCGACCACGTGGCGGGCTGCCGCAGCCGACAGGCTCATCCAGGCCTCGCCCCCATACGGGGCGAGACCACCCGGGATGCGGCGTTGCCAGGGAACTCTCAGATGAAGCTTGTTGTAGGAGATGCGGTGCCACATGTCGATCCTCCAGAAGCCCTTGCCCTTCCACGCATCATGCATCGGGCGCGCCGATATGAATGAGCGGTCCTGATGCTCGCCGAAGAAGGTTTCGATCTCCTCGGCGCCTCGAAGCGGATAGTCCTGCCCGCTGATGAGGACGATGTGATCGGCTGGAGTGCCAGTGCGGACGACGTAAGCCATGGCGTCGAGCGTGGCGCCGACCATGCCGAATCCGGCCCAGAAGCAGCGCCGGCGCGCCAGGAAGTGGACACGAGGAACGCCCGCGGCGTGCCGGCGCATCTCCGCATGGACCGCTCGTCCCGCTCGACGATCGACATGGACAAGGAACGTCGAACGATCGGTTGCGAGCTGTTGCAGCAGGCGGCCGACCTGACTCGGGTTCTTGTGGGCCACCACGACGTACGCGAGCCTCGAACGCACGTTCACTCGGACCCGGACCGCTTGCGGCTGGCCGTCATTCTGCTTCTCGGAGCAGTACGCGCCGGAGATCTCGGCCGACGGCTGAAAGCGAGAACGCGGCTTCCGCTCGCGCTCGTGCGCGTCTCCCGAGCTCGACTCTAGTCTCGTCGTCGTTCAGAAGCCGCGCCATGGCGGCTGCCAGCGAGGCGACGTTCTCGCGCTCGACGACAATGCCACCATCCGCCTCGCCGCGCGGGAAGATCTCGGTGATGCCGCTTACGTCGGTCGCCACGACGGGAAGACCGCAAGCCATGGCCTCCATCGGCGCGACCGGAAATCCCTCGTGCCGCGAGGGGAACACGTAGAGGTCGCCCGCCGAGAGAAGCTGGGCGACTCGGTCTCTTTCGTTGATCCACTCGTCGAGGATCTCGACCCCCTCGATGCGTCGCTCGTCGACATGCCGTCGCAGTTCCTCCGCATCCTCACCGGCTCCGATCAAGAGCAACTGAAGCGGGCCACGGATCCTCGCGTGCACGAGTTCGCTCCAGGCGGCGAGGAGTAGGTCGAGTCCCTTGCGCCGTAGCTGCAGCTGCCCGTGCCAAACGACGAGGAGGGTTCCGTCCACGATGCCGAGGTGCGAGCGCGCCTCGTCGCGACCGCCCGGCCGCCAGAGGTCCACGTCGATCGGATTGAAGATCTGCGCGACCTTGCCGTTGGCGATTCCGTACCGGCGACGAATGCGCTCCGCTTCCGTTCTCGTCGGGACGATCACGCGGTCGGCACGATGGATCGTAAAGCGCCGCACGGCTCCTTCGATGCGGCTGACGTGATAGTCGCCGCCCTGGAACGAGGCAAACACCGGCACCTCCGCCAGCAGTCCCGCGGCAATGCTCCAGTCGAAGCGAGGCGTCTCGTATTCCTGACAGAGGATGGCGGAGCACTCTTCCTTCCGAACGAGCCGGGCGAGCTTCCTCACTGGAGTCGCCAGGTACGGCGCGATGTTGCGGAGCGAGGCACGCATGATCGTGCGCGGGTCGCGTCTGTCGCCGATGGGCTCTCGAAGCATGTGCCGCGCCACCAACGCGAAAGCACGACCCGACGGAATCAGGTACAGGGTTGCGCCCGTTGGACGGTGCACCCAGCGGACTTGCGTCGAGACACGGCTCGTGAAACACACGAGGACAGTCGCCACACCCGCTGTTCGAAGTGCGTCGACATAGCCGAACAGCCAGCTGCCGGTCACCTCGTCGCGGAACTGCTCCGGCGTCACGCCGAGTGGATCGAGCCAGTCCTCGAACACGTCGCCCCACGGCAGGAGCGCCACCCGCGGCTTCATGTCGGGATCTGCGTGCGAGTTATGCACGCGACCTCCGGTCCCAGGAATACCCTCGCCGACGTACCTTCATCCTCTCCTTCTAGCTCAACTCTCCGACAGACGCGCGACCGTGCGCGGAAGCGTGCTGTGGGGAATCGTAGGGTCGGGTAGCAACCGGCCACAGGGCTGGAGCGAGAAGGCCCTGCGAGTGAGCGCCGCGACGATAGCTCTCATTACACACCAACGATGACGAGGACGCGCAAAACAGACGCTGGAGCGCGGGCGGCCGGTAGCCTGCGAACTTGGTCGTCGGCGACGGGAGTGCGAGCGTTCATGAGCGCATATGAGCAGAGCACTGGGTCGTACGAAGTCACCGTCGTCATCCCTACCCGGAACCGTTGGTCCGTCCTGTCGAAAGCAGCGTTGCCGGCGGCCTTGAGCCAGGAGAACGTCGACCACGAGGTCGTCGTGGTGGACGACGGCTCGACCGATGGGACGTCGGACCGGCTCGAAGAGCTCGGCGAGGCGCGAGTACGCGTGGTGCGACACGACCGTTCGGCCGGTGTCGCGAGAGCGCGAAATACGGGAATCGAGGCGGCGCGCGGCGCATGGATCGCGTTCCTGGACGACGACGACATATGGTCGCCCAGCAAGCTGCGTACGCAGATCGACGCGGGTTCCTCTCAGGGCGCTGCGTTCGTCTACGGCGCGGCCGTCGCAGTTGACGAGCGGAAGCGCTTCGTCTACGGGCACGCACCTCCGGATTCGTCCTCGCTACGGGTGCAGCTCATGCAGCGGAACGTCATGTGGGGCGGCTGCTCGAATGTCGTCGTGCGAGCGGAAACCGTGCGCCGCCTCGGAGGTTTCGACGAAGAGCTCTTTCAACTCGCCGACTGGGACCTGTGGATTCGCCTCGCGAGTACAACCAGGGGGGCGGTTTGCCACGAGATTCTCGTTGCCTGCGTCGCTCATCCGGGGAACATGTTGCTCGTAGATCAGCGAGACGTGTTCAAGGAGTTCGACTACCTGATTCAGAAGCATCGACTCGTGGCGGAGAGCGCCGGCGTAGCTCTCGATCAGGCCCTATTCTCACGATGGGTCGCCGGAGGGCACGTTCGCGCCGGGAGACGCATGGCCGCGGTACGAGCCCTCCTCCGGGGCGCGTGGAAAGGCCGACGGGTTGGAAACCTCGTACGTATCCCGGTCGCACTTCTCGGGGAGCCGGCGATGAGACGGGCAAGCAAGCTCGTCTCGAAAGTGCCTGGCCGCCTGCCGCCCGGCGAGCACACGGCGGCCGAGCCGGACTGGCTGAGTCGCTATTGGTGAGGCGCTCGGAGACGGAATCGCACGAGTTGGAGATCGCTCGAGACGCGTGTCAAGGGCCGCTTCACGAAACGATGCGGACGAGGACGCGACGCACGCGCTCGGGAAGGACGCGGCGCAGCAGGTAATACACCGGGCTATTCGTGGCCTGATACCACACGCGACTCTTGAACAGCACCCGTACGTGCTTCCTGGCCGAGGTGAGGAATGTCTCTTCTGGGAGGTCCGACCAGCGGCGGTCGTTGAGCGCCGGAGCGGAGAGAAGACGCTGCCGCTCGCGTCTCATCACAAGAAGCGTGATCCAGTCCGGCGAGCTCTCGCCTTCGACCGGCATGTGGTTCTCGAATACGGTCGTGAAGCCCGAATGGACGAGGGCATTGCAAAGCGACTCGCGAGTGAGCAGGACGCTTCGACGGTTCCCGAGCGCGGACCACAGGATTCGACGATCGTGCTCGCTCGCCGAGGACGCAGGCTCCTCGAGCGTCGAGCCTCGGTAGGTTCGCCCCTGAAAGTCGAACCTCGCGCGGCGAGTCGTGCTGATGTGCGTCTCGACGATTGCAAATCCCCGACACACCTCCGCGACGTGCTGCAGAAGCTCGAATACCTCCGGCTCGTCAAAGTGATAGAGAACTCCTAGGCAGAGGACCACGTCGAACTCTCCGTATTTCGCTTGCGAGAGATTGCGGATGTCGTCGTGGACGAGTTCGAGGTTGCTGAGCTCGAGAACGTCCTTCGCGAACCGTGCCTTGGCGAGGTTCGCTTCCCTGCCCTCCAACCCGACCACATTGGCCCCCTGACGAGCGAGCTCTACCGCGAAGAGTCCCTCCAGGCATCCGAGGTCGAGCACTCGGAGCTCGGCGAGGGGTCGAGGGCTCACGTCGGAGACGATCTGGACAATCCGCTGGAGTCGAAACTCGTTGTCACCCTCGATTCCGCCAACGATCGTGTACACCTCGTTTCCGAGATGGATGTTGTGCGCCGTCCAGGCTCCGTACGTCGCTACGACGTCTTCCATCTTGCGGCGAATGGAGGCAGCGTCCACCGCCCCGAAGCATGACTGCAAACTGACCGAATTGCCACGCGCTGCAGCATGTCGCCTTCCACGTCCCAGGGAATTGGAGGCATGCTCAGGGAGCGGCTAGCGTACGAAGGGCGCTAAGGTCATTTGCGACTACTCGGCAATCGCCCCGGTCGGCGTGACGGCGCACCCGAGCTCGACCGTCTGCTCGCATCAATCCACCGCCCGGCGCGGGTCTCAGGGTAGAGCTCTCAGGCGAGGGCCGGGATCGTCGTCACCGCCCCGGACGCAGTTTCGCCAATGGCGCTCTCCACTTTCGCGTTGTGACGGGAGCAAGCAGGGCCTTGTTCTGGTGAGGGAAGGGCTCGTTCGGCACGGCGCGATTCAGAAATTGGCAAAGCGATTCCCACGAGTCGCCGTTGAAAGGGTCGAAGATCAGCAGCTTGTCGGGCCGGTCCGCAAAGTATCTCCGGACGTTGTCTTCATGCAATTCTTTCACGTACCGAAACCGGCCGGTGTTGAAATGTAGGCTCCCGTATACACACGCGAAGACGAAATCATCGAAATCATCTCGTCGGCGCTCGACGTACATCTGGAAGTGATTTTCGACCGAGACAAGCCAGGAGTCCGTGGATCTGGTAGTGAGGATGAACTTGCTCTCGGGGAACGCGCTATCGAGCTGTGGATAAAAGGGCGATACCGGTATATCTGTAAGTGCCTGTACTGTCTGCAACAAGGAAAGCGTGTAATGGCCCCGCTTGAGTTCTTCCTGAGTTTTCGCGTCGTTCGGATAGTGCTTCGCCTCGATGCCCAACGTGGCAAGCGCATTTGTGAGGCTCAGCGTTCCGGTTCGGCTGAGGCCAATGCCGAATATCTTCGTGTTCTCATCGGTCATTTCGAGACGTCAGCCTGTCCCTCAACTCGCGGCCTGGAGCCCCCACGCTCGGCGCCAGCTAGGACGTGAACGCTACGCCGGAAGCCTTCGGATGTCAAAAGAGCCCGGGGCGAGCAGGAGCGCCGCCAGCCTCGGCTGTCGCCTCGCGGCGGGCATGCCTGAGCGACTCGCGCGGGAAGGGCACGGTGCAGCGCCGCCAGCGAGGACGTCTTTCGTCGATGCGTGGCTGACCGAGGAGTCTGAGGGCACTCACCCGGCTCCGTCCGGTGCGTTCCTCCACAACGCGATGAGACGTGACCGCCACCGCGAGACGAAGGGTTCGAGTATCGGGAAGCATCACGATCACTCTCCGGTGGTAAGAGTCGAACCAGTTCGCAGCGAGCAGCTAGCCGAGTGGCTTGCGTGCGGTGACGAGGAGATTCGTGGGCAGGGTGAGCGGGCCGCCTCGGGCTTTGCGGTCCAGCCCGGCCAGCAGCACACCCAAGCCGTTGAGAGTGAGGTAGACGCCTGCGAAGGGCAGCCGGGCAAGACGCAAGACTTCATGTGATTGCACTAGGCGATCTTCGATCGCCCTCAAGCCGGAGGTGGTGACGCTCACCCACGTCACCACTCGCCCGCCGTTCTCCCTGACCTCGATGCCGTCCCAGTCTCGTAGGAGATGGGCAAGTTCCGGGCCGCTGAACCGGTGCTCGAGCACCGTGCGGTCGTATTCCCAGACGTGCGTGACCGTGATCACCACCGTGCCCCCGGGCCGGAGCACCCTTCGAATCTCGCTGGCGCCGTGGGCTGGATCGACAACGAATTGAAAGGACTGTATGCACGTGACAAGGTCGAATGACTGGTCTGGGAACGGCAGAAACTCGTTGGACACGACGTCCGCGACTCCGTAAGGATTTCCTTCCACGTCCAAGCCGACGCAGCGTGCCGTCGAGGGCAGGAAGTCTTCGTAGGGTCGCGTGCCGCAGTAGATGTCGAGCACGTCCTTCGGGGGCGGGCGAATCCCACGCAACACGTTCTCCAGATCGGTGGTGAGGTAGCGGAGGTGCAGGTAGTCGAACTGGATCGGCCGGGGGTGGCGCCGGGTCCGACGAATGCTGCGCACGGTCTGGGGTGAGAGGGGCTTCAGTTCGCTCGGCCAATCTAGACGATCCCGACTAGCCAACTGTATGCCGTTCGTCGCGGTCAAGTCCGTCCACGCACCTCTCGATGTCAAGGGCAGCCGAAAAGTGCACCACTTTCGGCAGCCGAAAAGTGCACCACTTGGGGCCGAGT
>JALZOK010000040.1:1121-27816 GCA_030857225.1 Actinomycetota bacterium | reverse complement strand
TCACCGCCCATTCGATGCCGAGCACACCCCCACCCAGGAGGCCGCTATCGTCACAGCCGTCTAACCGATCACACCGGGACCGCCGTCACGAAAATCCACGGCGATCGGGACATCCTCAACCCTGACGGCACTCCTGGCTTCTAGAGAAGATTGAACCTTCGAAAGCGGGTCTCGCGGTGGTACGAATCGTGCAAATCGGGATGGTCCCGCTTGAGCAGGTCTCCATCGAGTCTGCGTTGCAGGACGGTCTTCCAGTCCGCCACCCGTTCGATGCCGGTGGCGGTTCCGATGGTGAGCTTGAGTTGAGCCTCCAAGTGGTCCTTCTGGAAGCCGAGGGTGTCGTGCTGTTCGCGCACCTTCACGAGTTCACGGTACGTCTCAAGCACGCCGTCAGTCGGCACGATCATCTGGTCTTCGCACGCCTCCTCGGAGAGACGCTCGGCCTCCGCGATCATCGGGAGCACCTCGTTCGCGTAGTGGCGGGCGTCTTCGATCAGGGCGGCGAGCTCGTCCGAGTCAACCTCGAAAAACTCCGTCGCATCGCTGCGGGTGGATCGCTTCGACCGAAGCCGGTGGTGGAGGTACGTCTCGCACTTGAAGGCGTCCTCAGTCTCGATGACCGCGAACTCGGTCAGCGGCTCCGGGTTGCCGGTGGTGTGCGCCTTGACACGCTTGTGGGCGTCGGTCGCCTTGCCGATCTTGAAGATGTTGCCGCTGCCGCTCCGATAGATGTAGACGTAGCCGTTGTGGGTGAATCATCCTCCAACGATTGACGCTTGACACTAGCCCACTGGGAGACAGCTCCGCCCAGCGCACCTAAGTAATACCGACAGGTCCGCAGGGTCGCAACACGGTCTAGGCCCAAATCGCGTAGCCGGAAAAGCGGTTGTTAAGCAGGGAGGCGAATCCTGTCGTTGCGAGCGACGATGGGAGGCGGCGATGGGACAGCGAGGGCGTCCGGCGGCGAGGGTGGTGCTCAGCGAGGACGAGGCGAGGACGAGCGCCTGCCAGTAGGGAGGGAGCCTCTCTGCTCGCCGGCTGGGACTATTGCGTCCATAGTGGCTTCATGGGTCCTCACTCTCCTTCCGTTCACCGGCACCGTGCCGGCTTCTCACCTTCTATACGAACGGCTTCCGCCGGATCGACACGGGACAGGCCGCGCCAGGAGACTCGCGACACGGCATGAGTCGGCCAACATATTCCGCCGCGATCGGGTTGCCTGATGAGCAGACAACGAGGCGGCCATGTTCGTTCGCCAGTTGTTCGCCAGTGCCGCGCGAAACCAATGAACTTCCGCGGACGCCGGTGGACTTCAGTGGACTGATGCTGCGGTCAAGTAACCGCTGCACGTGCCGATACCGGGAGGGCGGGAGTTGCGTTTATTGCGTTTAGACGGTACAGTGATGCGAGCAAGGAGACCTCGATGAGTGCCACAGCGCTTCCCGAACACGTCGTCAGCCCGGATCCCGCTGAGCGGGAGGAGATCGTCGCGCTGCAGGAGCAGCTCGTTCGGATCGCGCGCTTGCGGCGGCCGACGGCGAGGCTCGTAGGCCCGGACGGTACGGAGGTCGAGATCCCCGCATCCGCTTTCGCGGCACTGCAGGCGGTCGTGCACGACATGGCGCAAGGGCTGACGATCACCTTCATCCCGCACGACAAGGAGCTGACGACGAAGGAGGCAGCAGACATCCTCAACCTCTCGCGACCGTTCCTGATCCGCTTGCTCGACCGCGACGAGATCCCCTACCACCGCGTCGGTACGCATCGCCGACTGCGGGTCGAGGACGTCCTCGCCTATCGCGAGCAACGAGGCGTGCACCGGCGCGAGAAGCTGCGTGAGCTCACCCGTCTCTCCGAGGAGGTCGAGGGCGGCTATCGCTGAATCCGGCGCCAGGGCTAGCCTCGGCCTGCCGTGATCTTCAGCGCCGTTCTCGACGCGAACGTCCTCTACCCGTTCTCCGTTCGCGACACGCTGCTCCGCCTCGCCGAGCTCGAGCTCTACCGACCGCTCTGGAGTGGCCGCATTCTCGCCGAGATGCGCAAGGCCCTGCTCGAGCACGCGGTCACCGTTGATCAGGCCGAGCGGCTCGTGAGCACGATGCGCGAGGCATTCGAGGAGGCAGAGGTCGACGAGGCCGAGATCGAGCGGCTCGAGCCGGCGATGACCAACGATCCGGGCGATCGACACGTGCTCGCCTGCGCCGTCGCAGCCGACTCGGAGCTCGTCGTGACGTCCAACCTTGCGCATTTCCCGAGCGACGCCTGCGAACCAGTCGGTGTGGAGGCCAGACACCCTGATGAGTTCCTCCTCGACCTGCTGGATCTCGCTCCCGAGGGAGTCCGCGCGGCGCTCGAGGAGCAGGCCGCGGACCTCAATCCGCCGTGGCCGCTCGAGGAGCTCCTCCGTGCCCTCGAGAGGGCCGGCGTACCTCAGTTCGTCGCGGCCATTCGAGCGCAGGACCAGTAGCTACAGCCCGAACGAGAGCACGGCCGCTGGTGCCGCGCTCGCACAGGACGCGATCCCAACGGTGTGCGGAGCCCTCGCTCGATGGTGGTGCGGGATACGCGCGGGATGAGCCGAACGACCCGTTTCGCCGCCTCGGCGAAATGCCTGCAAATGGCCATGGTGACGTCCGGGGGCGAAGTGAACTCCGGCTTGAATCTGCCGGCAGCGCGGCTTCCGGGAGTGCGCGGCTGCGGGCGTGATTCAGCGGCTTCAGTCGGAGTTGCTGCGCACGTCGGATCGCTGTCTCGCCTAAGAAGACAACAGAAAACACGCGATTTGCAGGTAGCTTATGGAGCGTGCCGGGATCGAACCGGCGACCTCCGGCTTGCAAAGCTGTATTCGGCCTGCCGTACTGGGCCGGAGGAGTCGGGGATTGCCCGTGAGAGCAGGGACTTCGCCCGTCGCCGTGCGGGAATCGCCGGGCGCAGCCGTGGCCTTCCGTCTCCCTCGTGCGGGATGTACGCGGGATGAACCCGTTTCCTAAGGTGTCACGCGAGTGCGTGGATGGCTCTACGCGGCGTACGTCTCGTAAGACTGCGACAGTCGCATTCACGTGATGCGCGGCGAGAACGGCGAAGCGGCTCTTGCCGATTCAAGCCAAGGCCGCCTCGTCGGTCGCGTCCGCAGCTCCGGCTGATGCGAGCAGTCTCTCGTATTCGGCGATGTGAAGGAGAACAGCTTGCGGACGGTTTCTGAAGACGATCACGAACCGAGTTGCAGTTCCGCTTCGCAGCCTTTCGGTCAATCCGCTGAACCCGCGCGCGGCATCTCGAGCGGCAACTACTTCATCGATACGAAAGGCGGACATGACTCCTCCTGGTGATGGGGAATTACTCGAGGGACGCTACGGACGGCGTCGGACAGCGTCCCACGCGCTGGCTCAGGCGCAGTCTCTCTTGTCGTCCGGAGTCGTGTCTAAGGTCAGCGTGAAGTGACGAGCGTGGAATGCACGACCGAGCAGCATGTCGGGGTCGGAGAGCCTGCGTCTCGCCGACGGTCACGGAGGCCCAATGCGTGCGCGAAGTTCCTGCGAGCGCTTGCGCCGAGAGAGTGAGGATTTCGTAGCACTCGGCCTCCCTCTTCACCGTGGTGCTTGTCTCTGCGAGAACTACGAGCTCCGGATCACGGAGCGCTGCCTCGTGGAGGATCTGGGGCTTCCGGTCACAGCGACGTTCGCCGACGCACTTACACACGGGATCGTCCGCGGCTTCCAAGCGAAGCGTCACCAGACACCGATCGGATCGAAGACCGTCGGCCCTGACGCCGGCGCGTACACCCTGTATCGCGTCGGAATGGGTCACGACAACCGTGGGGCGTCTTGGTTCGATCCGACCCAACGGGTCGTCTGGCTATGTGCCGCTGCAGGCGTTCATCGCTCCGGCAGCGACGATGACTTCTTCCAGCAGGTGAAGCCGCTGATCGCCTCTGGTGACATCTATCCGGTCGAGGCCGACATCCGGCGCCTGCTTGGCGAGCGAGAGCTGCGGTTCGCCGAGCTCGGTCCGATTGACGCTGAGCGCATTGTCGCAGCCGGGCGCCAGAGCCCCGGAGAGATCGTGCTCGGCGTCCTGGCGGGACAGGTGCCCGTGCGTGTACTCGTCGAGCCTGGCGTGGATCTCGACTCGGTTTATGTCGCGTTCGCGACGCATCTGCTTGTCCGGTCGCCCAAACGACTCAACGGAATCGTACGGTGCTTCGATCCGAAGGGTGAACTCGATCCGGACTACCCCGACGGTCTTCCCGGCGAGCCGCACGCTCCGGGAGAGTTCGTGATGCTGATTGTCCGCTCAGCCGCCGTCGCCTAGCAACGACGTGCGGATCTCACCCCCGAGCGTGGCTAGCGACGCTCGCGCTGGCCCTTCGCGATCTCCGCGGCTTGCTCGTCCAAATCGGGCAGTGCCTCCGCGAGGTAGGCGTCGTCGTCGCCAGTCTCGAGGAGTTCGGTTAGGCGACGGCGTTCGGCTCGCATTGCCTGCGCATTCTGTTCGGCGTATGCCCGCCACGCATCGGTGACGAGCTGGAGTGGCGTCATTCCCTGGTTCGCTGCGAGATGAACTACCTCGTTGCGGATCTCGAGCGGGATTTCGAAGCTGACGGGCAGAGCGGCGTCGATACGCGACGGTGCCTTGACTTGAATCGGGATGACGAACAGATCGCCGTCGCGCTTGGAGCGCTCATGCCGGAAGACGTAGCCTTTGCGCTCGAGGTTCGCGAGCCGGTTCGCGGCAGCATTCGGTTCGATGCCGAGTGCCTCTGCGAGACCTGCGGCGGTAACCCCGGCACCGATCTGCTGCACCTCGCGCAGCGTGTCCCGCTCCGCTTCCGTGAGCGACCCTGCGGGTTGCGCGCGGTCGGCGAAGTCGTGCAGCGAGTCAGAAAGCCATAGCGGCGCCTGGTTACGCGAGGCGATGTAGCGAACGTAGTCGGCGACGGTGTCGTCGCTTGTGACCACCACCAAGCTCATGTCGCCGTAGCTGCCGTTCGGGATTCCCCTCGCGACGGGCATTAACATCTCGTCCATTACGCCGAGCTCGAAGAAGCCGCCCTCGAGGTTGAGCACGCGCAGGCGCATCGCATCACCTGCCGTGGGCTGAAATGTGTTCTCCCGGAACATGGCCGCTTGGTGACGATCTGCGTAGGCGGCGGTTCCTGGTCTGACCGTAGCGACGTCGAGCACTGAGCGGAACTCCATTCTCGTGTTATCGGCAGACCTGACGAGACTACAGGCTCTTGCCCGTCGTTTTGTTTCCAGGTAATTCACGAACTACAGTGTATAGCATGTGATACTCTCTGTATTGCCGTGAGCCCTACGAGCGAAGGAGAAAGCGATGCCGCAGCGCGACGACAACGAGAAGGAGAAGGACAAGAAGGTACAGCTCGAGGTGGTGGTCAATGGGCAGGCCACGTCAGTGCAGGCGAACGCGAACGCTCCCTTGCACACGATCATCCCGAAGGCGCTCGAGCAGACCGGGAATGCCGGTCAGCCGCCGGAGAACTGGGAGCTGCGTGATCAGAGCGGCGTCTTGCTTCCGCTCGAGACGAAGATCGAGGATTTCAACTTCCGGGCCGGGACGAAGTTGTTCCTGAACTTGAAGGCTGGGGTCGGCGGGCAAGCGTGACCCAGTACGTTGACCCGCGCGTCTCGAAGCGGAAGTTCGATAGGGAGGTCAAGGAGTACCGCGGGCAGGAAGCCGAGTACCGGCGCCGCGGCTGGCTCATGCAGCGAGCGGACTTTCCGACCGTGATGGTCGTTCTCGCCGCGGCCAACCTGAAGCCTCCCGCAATTGTCACCGGCGTGCTGCTGGATTACACGAACTATGACGCCGAGCCACCCTCGTTCCGCATGGTCAATCCGTTCACCGAGGAGCCGTACAAGCCGGCTGAGCTCCCGACGTGGCTGAAGCGGCAGGTGCCGGGGCCGGGATTTCAGATTCAGGGCCTCCCGCCGGGCGCTCCGATGCCGCGGGTCGTCCAGGAGCAGCCGCTGATGCAGTGGCACGGCGATGATGACGTTCCCTTCCTCTGTCTGCCCGGCGTGCGCGAGTACCACACTCACCCGGCTCACTCAGGAGATGCGTGGGAACTGCACAGACGCACGGGAGCGGGTCGGATCGCGCGGCTGCTAGAGGTCGTCGACACATATGGCCTGCGTCCGATCACGGACTACAACTTGCAGCTCAAGCTCGACGTCATCGGCTTCGTTCAAGGACAGACGCCGGAATGACATTGGAGAACGTCGAGCGTTTCGTCGTGCCAGGCACCGTCGTCGCCGACACCGAAGACGCCCTGCGCGAAGCGGGTACAAGCGGCTACGAACTCTTTGTTCTCTGGACCGGGGCGGTGGAAGGGGATCGCTTCCGCGCCCGGACCATGCACGTCCCGAAGCAGACCTCGTACCGTCACAAGCGCGGCCTGCTTGTCCGGGTCGAGGGCGACGCGCTTCACGACCTGAACAAGTGGCTGTACGAGCATCGGCAGGTTCTCGCGGTGCAGGTTCATGCCCACCCCCGTAAGGCGTTTCACTCGGACACCGACGACGAGTTCCCAATCGTTACTGCTCGTGGCGGGCTTTCGATCGTTGTCGCGGACTTCTGTCGCGATGGCCTGATAAGCATGCGGACCGCCTACTTTCGGCTCCTCGACGGAGAGTGGCAGGAGCAGACCTCAAGCATCTTGGAGGTCGACTGATGGCTCTTGCCGACTACTACGATCGCGCTGCCCTTGCCGCAGCTCAGGTGATCGCCGGGTTCGACGAGGATGTCTTTCGCGTCAGTCTCGAGTCGATGCACGTCGGCATCTCGGTGGGCGCTGAGGCCGAAGCGAGGCTGGAGGGGCAGGCGCTCGCGGATCTTGCGGTTCGTCTGCTCGCCCGCCTATATTCGCGTCTCGAGATCAGAAACAGCGATCCTGACGCGCCTTCGCGTAGAACGCTCGCGCAGCTGGCTCTTGAGATCAATCCCAAGATTGAGCTCGTGGATGGGGCGCGCATCGGGATCGCGGTCGGCGCCGACGCGCCAATGTTTGCGAAGACCGTATTCGCCGGCAGCCATGAGTTCGATGCACTTGTGTCCCAGGAGAGTCCGCAGTCGGTCGGCGAGAGCGCCAATCCCTTCGGGGCGGGTGCGGCCGCGTGTCTCGCATCGGCCGCACTCTTTCGCATCCTCTTCCTCGCGACCGAAGGAGAAGCGAGCGATGAAGGTGATCTGTTCTTCTCGGCCCTGACGGGCGACCGAGCCGAGCAGCTCGCCGAGTCCTCCGGGCTCTGGAAGCTTGAAGGCGAAGCAACTCTCATCGGGCTCGGGGCAATCGGCAACGCGGCGCTCTGGGCTCTTTCAAGAGCACAGATCGAGGGAACGCTCCACCTTGTGGACCACGAGACGATCGAAGTGAGCAACCTTCAGCGCTACGTCCTTGTGCGCCGTGCAGACGAGGGTGCCAGCAAGGCGACGTTGGCCGCAAACCAGCCTTCGCGATTGAAGCTAGTCGCTCACGAACAACGTTTTGAGCGGTTCGTCGAATGGAAGAAGCACCGGATCACGCACGCGCTGGTTGCGCTGGATAGCGCAGATGACCGCCGCCGCACGCAGGCGTCGCTACCGCTTGGAGTCGACAACGCTTGGACGCAGCCGGGCGATCTCGGCGTCTCACGCCATGCGCGGTTCGGCAGTTCAGGTGCGTGCCTTGCGTGCCTCTACCTCCCATCCGGCGCAATTCCGAATGAAGATCAGCTCGTAGCCGACGCGCTCGGCATCGCCGATCGGCTACTGGAGGTCCGCGTTCTTCTTCACAGCGGAGACCCGGTCGAGCGTCCTCTGCTCGACGCGGTCGCGGCGGCGCTCGGGATCGAGATCGACCGGCTGCTCCCGTTCGAGGGACGGCCACTCCGGAATCTGTATGTCGAGGGACTTTGTGGAGGCGCAGTCATACCACTCGGCCAGCTTGGGCAGCCGCGACAGGACGTTCACGTGCCGCTCGCACACCAGTCGGCTCTCGCAGGCGTCCTGCTGGCTGCAGCACTCGTTCGTCGGATCGAGACGCCCGACCCCGCAGCTACGGAAGTGACCCGAATCAACGTACTCCGTCCCGTCGGTCAACATCTCACCCAAATCGCTGCTGCTGCGGGAGACGGTCGCTGTATCTGTGAGGACGACGACTATCGCGTCGTCTTCCAGCAGAAGTGGAAGACGGGCTGACAACTCAGGTCTTCCGACCGGTCGGTTGACGCCTGGGGGGTCGATATAGGAGCATGGCCGCGTGACCAGGGTCTTGGTTGAAGCCCGGTGTCGAGTGCGTGCTGCACCAAAGCTCGGCAGCCTGTTGGTGGCCCACCGCATGCGCGGACCCTCGGCGGCGAACGGCTAGAACTCGACCCGGAGGGGCCGGCGCTGTTCAGACGCTGCGCGATACTCAGCCGCTCGCTGGCGTGACCGGCTCCTCCTCGAGAATCGTACCGAGTGGCTTTGGCTTGGCCGTTTGGAAGGTGGCGAGTTTGACGCCGCAGCTGCTCCCAGGAAGGGTGATCACCTGCGGCGCTTCGTCGGTACCGCCGACTCGGATGGCCTTGACGTCCTTCTCCGTCGTGTTGGTGCAACCGAGCGCCGTGCGCCCGTCGTCGTTGAGTGTCAGTGTCAGCAGCTTGGTCGCCGCCGCTGCGGCTTCATCCTCCTTCGGCTTCGGAGCTAGCGCCAGCAGGATGATTCCTGCCGCGATCAGACCGGCGGCGATGACGGTGAGGACCTGAGACAGCGTGTAGCGGCCGTCGACATCGTCGCTCGCCTTCAGGAGGAGAGCGTCCCGGCGGATCGCCTCACGGCGATCGAACTGGACGATCAGCGACGCAGCGAGTGGCGCACTATTCGCTTACCCGATCCCGGCGCAGTATTGGGCTGCGGGCGTCAGACGTCCGACACGAGCGCGGCGGGAGACCGCGCGAGCTCCTGCTCGTAGTGCGGTGTTTCGCGCATAGGTGCTGCGGACATCCATTAGCCACTCTCTTCCGCGCATGTCGAGGGACGAGGTCACCTTGCTCTGGCCTTGAAGTGCGTACGTCTTGGGACTAGGGTCGCGGCAACTAGTGAGCACCCTTGCTCGCACGCTGGTGGCTCTTGTTGCCTTGGTGTGGTTTGGCACCGCGGCGGGGTCGGGCACGGCCCAACCGAGGCCGACCCTTCTCTTCGTCGACGAAGCTTTTGCAACGACATGCGCGGACCTCGCGAATGGCGTCGACGTAGTCGTCACGAACGCCACCTCGAAAGAGCAGGCGGTCAAGGTGGTCCTCAACCCAGCCACGCCCGCGGAGAAGCGACTCGCGAACGCGTGCGGCGGGCTCTCCCTCGACCAGCCTGCGGCCGCACCGGCCGGCGAGGACATCGTCGTAAGGCTGACCGCGGACTCAGCTGAGGGCCCTGCGGTTGCCATCGAGGGTGCAATGACGGTCTTCGCGCAAAGCGGCGCCGTGTCGCGCCTTCCGATTGAGATTGCAGCAGACACCGACACTGGCGCGGCGGTGCCGCTCGTCACGTCCGTGTCGGGCACGCAGTACCTCGGTAACGGCGACGAAGATACGCCGTTCTACGTGCCGATCGAGCTTGGGGAGGCGACCGCTCCGAATCTGTCCGAGGGCGACGTTGTGGGCGGAGTCAGCGGCGACGCGGACCGCGGGGCAGTGACCTACGTCGACGTGAAAGTGATCGACGAGATCTCTATGGTCGCACTCGACGCAAACGGGCTTCGTGCGGGCGAGTACACGGGAGGCGCCGACCTCGTTCCCGACGATGAGGATGAAGGCGAGGTCAGCCTCGCGCTAACGGTCAAGGACGCGTGGGGGTGGGCTGCGGTTGCGCTTGCCCTCGGGTTTCTCGCCTCCTTTCTCGCGCAGCGTTCCTCCGGGTACTGGGTTCCCCGGCACAAGCTCAAGGGGAAGGTGGGGGCGGTCGCGGACACCTACCGGACCGCACGAGCGGGGCTCGCTGGCGTCTCCGGTACCGGTAAGTGGAAGGAGTCGGCCATCACGGACATCGAGCCCGCGATTGCAGCGATGAAGGGCGACGTCGACGCCCGGTTCAAAGGTGCGTACCTTTCGGTCGAGCAGAAGGTAATCGACGGGATCGAAGCGCTGATCGCGGCGTTCGAGGAGCTTGTCAGCAGATTCGGCCGCCTTGCAACCGAGCTACGCGACCTTGAGGAGCTCCTGGAAGAGCGCAAGACTCGTCCCAGTCCGCTTCCCTCGCCCGATGGTCTTCCGGACACGCCCGCGTTCGAGCGCAAGGCCGACGTCCACCTCGAGAAGCGAGAGCTACCCGTGTCCGTTTGGCCTGGCGAGTTGGTCGGAGTCGCGGACTGTCTCGTGAGTCTCCCGAGATTGAAGAAGCTCGAGGTGTATACGAGCGTGCTGTATGGCGACGCGCTAAGGCTGCAGGAGATGTGGGCCGGCGACAAGGAACGCCTAGATCGCGTGAACGAGCTCATCGGTCGCCTGACAGGGGTATACCGGCAGCTTTGGCGAGCCGAGGAAATGGAGCGGTTGGACGAGCTCGCACAACGACTCGAGGAAGTCGACAATGATCTCAGCGACCTACTCGAGCCGTCGCCTGCTCGCTTGCAAGCGAGGGAGGCCGCTGCCCGCGACGAATCGGTTCGGCTCGCAGCGATCCTCGAGGAAGCCGACATCCGCTACGTCCCACGCGAGGAGGGCCTTCAGGGTTTGCTCGAGGATGCGAGAGCAGATGCCACGCGAGCGCGCTGGCTCGAACGCGGCGCCCTCGCTCTCGGCGTTCTCATCGCATTCGTCACCGGTATGACAGCGGTCTACATTGGCAAGCCCTTCGGAACGGCCTGGGACTACGTCACGGCGATCACGTGGGGTCTTGTCACGCCGACCGCGCTGGTCGCCGCAGCGGCGGCGTTGGACAAGATCGGCGCTCTAACAGCGCTTCGGAAGCGACTGATCTAGGGCAGGAGCGACTCACGTGAGCGACCCGTCCCGATCGGGGGGACATCGCCGAGCAGATCATCCGGTGGTACGCCGACTCCACCCGCTGTTACGTCGAACCCTCCGAGAGTGCGTCCGGCTCTTGTAGTGGCGGGCGTAGTTTGGCCGAACTCTTGCCCACCTCAGCTGACCTAGCTGATCTGAGCCGATCGAGCGTGGCTCAACCAGGCCGTGGCCCCAGTTGATCTGGAAGGCAACGTCTCATAATCCAGGTCGCAGGTTCAAAGCCTGCCCGCTACTGGAAATGAAGGATTCCGGTAATTCTGGAGGCTCCGAAGCCAGACAGCTGTCCTGGCGGAAGGAGATGCTCCAGCGATGGCGAGACCGAGGAAGTACCCCGATGAGCTGCGTCAGCGGGCGGTGCGGCTGGTGTCGAGTCGAAGCGTCCGATCGCGCACGTCGCCCAGGACCTGGGCGTGCACAAGTAGGCGCTTCGCCTCTGGGTCCGGCAGGCCGAGGCAGACAGCGGCCGCCGGCGTGACCTGCTGACGACAGACGAGCGCGAAGAGCTGAAGCGGCTCCGCAAGGAGACCTTCGAGCTGCGGCGGGCGAACGCGATCTTGAAGGACGCCTCCGTCTATTTCGCGACGGAGCTCCGACCCGACCCGGCGACGGTGACCCGCGCTGGTGCCGTCCGGGAAGGTCACCGGCAGAGCGACCCGGTCTCCGTCGTGGTAGGTCGCGGGCACGAAGCCGAGGTCACCATCTCCCCGTCCCGCCCGGGTCTCCGCCGCCTCGCTGTCAGCCGCCTGCGCTCGCTGCTCGTGCGCGTACCGATCGGCGACCTCCTTCCATACCGACTGTCACTATGGCGCTACCCGCCTCCGATCCGACCGATTAACGCGAGCGCGAGCGCGTTCTGCTCTTCAGCCAGACGCCGAAGTAGTCGTCTGAAGGCCATGCCTGCATTGGTCGAGCTTCCTAGCTGTGCCGATTGCGTGTTCCAAGCAGCGTCAAGCAGGCGTGCGAGCTCGTCGTGCACGTCAGGTTCGTCCCAGAGTCCAGTTGCGGCCGCGCGGTCGAGCCAGATCACGCCATCAAGTTGGATTGTCCGGCCGGCCGGCGTGCGCCATAGGAAGCGCGCCAGCCGCTCGGCGCTCCACTTGCCAGTTAGAGCTTCTGAAGCCCATCGCTCGTACAGATCTTTGAGTGCGAGCACCGTTGGCTGCTGCTCGGGCGTCCACAGGCTTTCCTCGGTCCAGTCGAGGCCGAGAAGCGCGTGCCATAGCTCAGCGGAGCTATACCGCCAGCCGTCGAGCTTCCACCGAGGCGAAGCGAGCGCGTGCTCAATCATCTGGCGCCAGCGCGAAAGGAACGTCGACGACGCCGGCTGTTCGATGAAGCCGTAGCGCAACCACGCATCGAGGAACGCGTCCACCCATCGAGGTGCGGCGTCGCCGAGGTTGAGCAGCGGCTGCCAGATTGACGCTGGATCCTCGTTGTCGCGCATCTCAAGCGTCGTTCGAGCAAGCGCGCCGAGTAGCCAGCGGTCGAACGAGTAGAGGCTGCCCTCGACCTCGCTCTCGTCTGCGTCGATCTCGGACACGCCGAGGATGCCGAGCTCGAACGCCAGGAGCCGTCGCCAGCGCGAGATCCATTCGGCGCGCTCTTCTTCGTTCCGAGCGTCTTCAAGCCCAGGGATCCAGGCGTGTACGGCCTCGATGGCCGTGATGTCCGCGACCGGCCGGCTCCGCTTTCTCCTCCGTCGCTTGCGGTCTGGCTCCTCCTTCGCGACGGCGACGAGCTCGTCCCACTCCGCTCGTAGCACGACAGAGCCGCGAGCAAACATTTCCGCGGCGTGCCCGAGCTGGGCACGGAGCTCGACGTTGTCGTGTCCGTGCTGGAGCGTCGGGCGCAGCGTCGCCCACCACAGCGCGAGCTCGCAAAGCTCCGGAAATGTCTCGCCGAGCTCGTCCCGCTGCTCGCTGAGGACTCGAAAGAGGGTCGCGACGGTCGCGTAGCGGTCGAACGAGGCAAAGCGCGCGGCTGCCAACCGGAGGTCTGGAGACGAGGGATTCTCGGCAAGAAGAATCGCGATCGCCTGCGCTGCGAATCGATCCCACGCCCACGCGCCGTCGTCCTGGGCGTCGCTCGTCATGAAGTGCCGTGGTGGCGGGTTTTCGAGGATCCGAAGGATCGTCTCGCGGCACCAGCGCTCACGCTCGGTGTCAGCGCCGACCCAGTCGCGGTGGAAGGCGAGTAGAACTGCGATGCCACCGCAAAGCGCGTCCTCGATCTCCAAGAAGCCAGGTTCGAAGTCACCTGGTTTCTCTGTCGCCTCGCGCTCGCGGAGCGCGTCCCAGAAAGCGGCAAGCTCGTCGGCACCGAGTGTGACTTCGCCGTCGAGGATGCGTCGACAGCGCGGAACGAACTCGAGCGCCGCGAGGGAACGGGCCGTCTCCTCCTCGACTGTCTTGGACTCCGCGACCTGTTCCTCCGTCGGTGGAATCGTTAGGTAGACGTTGCCGTGCTCGTCGCGCACCGCGACGTAGCGCTCGCGGTCGAAGATCGTCAGGAGTCGCTCGAACGGCATGCCGCGATCGGCAAGCTGCTCTGCGTTGGCCCTTAGGTCGTGCAAGAACCGATCGAAGAGCGCGTCGTGCTCACGTCCGAGCATCAGCCGTAGCGCGATCTCCTCGAGGGTGCGACGGCGATGCGGCATCGTGTGCCATTCGAGAGCGACTCGACGAAGCACCTCGGGATCGTTCAGCGCTCCGATCTGCCACACCATCTGTCCCTGCAGCTGCTCGCCCCACTTCTGATGTCGATCCCAAACGAGGAGCTCCGGCACGAGGAGCAGTGGCTCCAGTGGCCCTTCGAGGAGTGCCGGCCTGTAGCAGCCGACGGCCACTAGCACTCCGAGGGTTGCGACTGACGTCGACTCCGACAGCACTCTTTCGAGGAACGCGTCTACCGGCTGATCGGCATCGATCTGCTCGTAGAGATAGCGCTCGAGCGCCATCAGTCCGACGACCACTGCATCTGGCGCCCCCGGCGCATCGCGATACCAGGCGAAGAGACCGGCGTCACCCGGCAGCTCGCGCATGCCCGAACGAAGCTGCATGTTCACAGATGACGGCTCAGCTTCGCCCTGCAACTCCTGCGAACGCTGCGTCGCGAACGACACGAGCGCGAGGACTGCCGCGCCCCCCTCGTCAGGCGACGCGCGCAGCGCGGCGATGAACGGACCCCTGAACCACGTCGGCACGTGCCAGTCAAGTCGTGTCTCGAATCCAAGCTTTTCGTCGGGCATGAGCCAGTCGCCAAAGTCGCGCAGGCGCGGCGGCTGAATCAGAGTGGCGACGAGCGCCTCGCGCGCTGACTGGGGCGCTCCGGAAAAGAGCGGGATGAGACCATCCGGACTCAGCACCACCTTCTCGACGCCCTCCTCGATCCGCTCGCTCGGTCCTAGCGGCCACGGCGGCGGCAATTCTCTCGTTATGCCCCACTCGGTCTCGTGCGTTTGGACATCGTCGACGTCGCGGCGGCGCACCAGGCGTAACGCGAGGTCGCCCACCTCATCGGGTAGCTCCTCTCCGCCCGCGAGCGCGGCTCGGTAGACCTTCGTATCGATCTCGTCCTTGAGCCATGTGCCTCGCCGCCAAGCCGAGTAGAGCCGCTCCGCTCCGGCGAGCGCGATCTCCGCCGCTTCGCGACGTTGCGGAAAGCGTCGGTCGCCGCGACGAAGCCACGTGTCGCATACCTCGGCCACTTGAGCGAGGGCAATCTGGACCACCGCGTCGCGGTGCGACGCGAGAAATCGCAGCACCGGCGGCCAGTAGAGCGGGAATGGAATCCGGTTCAGCGTGGCCGCCTCGCTCGTCGCGATGCCTTCGCCGAAGCTGGATGCCCACTCGGCCATGGTCGGATCTGGCAGGGTGCCGACGAAGAGCAGCCGGTTCAGGAGGCGTCGAAGTAGCTTGCCCTTGTCCGTGGCGAGGTCGTCCCATATCAGTTCGAGCACAGCAGCGGGATCGGCCGCGAAGATCGCCGCCTCGACCACGAGGTCGGAGAGGACAGGGTCGGCGGTTGCCGCGTCGCGTACAAGCTTGCGCCAGTCGTCGAGCCTCCCTTGTTCGATCAGCGTTAGCGCGTACAGACGTGCGGCACGGTGCCAGGGCGGGCTCGCCAACCGCGGCGAGAGCCAGCCCACGAGGTTGCCGCTATTGCCGACGAGAACCCGCTCCCGCGCCCAATCGCCGTAGAGGTCGTGGGCGAACGAGACACGCTCGTCCTTGACCCGAACAAGCTCGTCCTGCCGCAACTCGTCGAGACCAGTGGTGTCGATCACGGAGAGAGGAGTCGCCGTCTCGAGCTCGTCCGCTTGTCGCTCGGCGAGGCGCTTCAGAGCCTCGCCGCGAGCGATCCCGCGCGGCCCCCTATCGACCTCTTCCTGCCAGAACCATTCGACAAGGTCGGACTCCCCGACCCACGTGGTCACGTCGGGCCGCCGCGACGCGTTGCGGGCCATAAGGTCGAGAACCTTCGGCTTGAGTAGCAACGGGCGAAGCTGAGGTCGGAGGCTCAACAGCCTTAGCTCCGGATGTGCGTCCCAGACGTCGTCGAGCTCGTCGGGCGAGGGCTCACTGAGATCGACCCGAGCGATCCAGCTCGCAGGGTAGCTCGCTGCGAGAAGATCTATCTCGATCCGTCGCCACTCTTCAGCGCGGGCCGTGATGAGCACGTTCCAATTCGTGCGGGCGCCAACGAGCCGCCGGGCAAGGAGCGCGAGCGTCGAGAGCCGCTCGGGCGAGGCTCGATCGAGCCCGTCGATGACGAGGAACTTCGCTTGCGCCGGATGATCGAGAAGCAGGTCGTCGAGAGCGTGCTGGAGGCCGAGGGCGGAGGAGATCTCCGGAAGGGTCCTTGCGTCGAGCCGGTCGGCGGCGAGCCAGACGACGAGCGCGCTCCGGAAGTCATCGGCGATGCGCTTGGTTAGTCCGGACTTTCCGATCCCTGCCGGTCCCACAAGCGCAACCGTTGGCGACGCTGCGAGCGCCGCCGAAATGTCCATACGGGCTTCATCGCGCTCGAGCCGAATCGTTCCGATGGTGTCGTGAACACGCTCGCGCTCGTCCGTGCTGATCTGCGCAAGACGCCTCAGGTCCGAGCGATGATCTGGCCGCTCGCGCAGCGAGTGGAGTTTCGCGACACGCGCTAGTAGCTGATCACGCGACAGCGACCCGCCCGCGGGTCGCAGCTCGTCGCCGATCGACAACAGCAACGCCCACAGCGACTGCGCTTCGTTTGCATCCCCACTCTCTAGGGCTAGCCGACAGCGACTGAGCGCCGCCTCGAGCGCAAGGGATTGCTCGGCGTCGAGGTCGAACTCGATCACGCGAAGCCTTTGCAGCACTCGCCAAGCCCGAGTGTCCTCGTCATCCTCACCAGCGGCTAGCTCTGGAGGGCACGCAAGACTCGCGTAGATTTGACGGGCGCTGTCCGGGGCTGCGCCCGGGGTCTCAAGCCGGGCCTCGAGGGTCTCTGCGGGCGAAAGGCGCGCCGACTCGAGCAGCACTCGCAAAGGCGCGCGCACCCGTTGAGGCAACGGCGCGACCGCCATGCCCACGAATTCCCGATCACCGAGTTTGCGGACGTCGTGGCCGAGGATGTGCCGCCACGCAGCTACCACTAGCTCACGCGGTGCCGTTCGGCTCGTGAATGCGGGATAGCTCTTCACCGAGAGTGCGACATCGCTCCTCTCCGAGATGCGCTCGAACGTCAAGACGATGTCGTCTAGGCCGCCCGTCCAGCCAGCGACGGCCTGCTGGGTTGCGACCTCGACAAGCTCGCCCAGGTCGGGCTCGATCGCGGCCTGCGCCAACATCGCTGCGAGGAAGGACGCGACGACCCGATTCTCGAAGACGAAACCGCCGCCACCGGTGCTTTTCGTCGGGCTAGCCGTCGACATCTACAAGTGCGGACGGTAAGGCCAAGCTTGTATGCCGAATATACGAGTCGCGCCGCGGGAGTCTTTCACTGGAGCTCCCTCAACACTCGATCGCCGCGTCAGCACCGGTCGATTCTGCCCAGGTCGTGGCTCTTCTCGATTTCGCCATTTGCTAGCCGCGCGACGAATCGTTTGCGTCGGCCAGGAAGTGGGTGTCGTTCATCCGCGGGTCTGCCTGCAGAGGCGGCCGAACGAGTCTGATTCGCCCGACACCCGAGCCGGACGCTTGGTACTCGTTCTCGAGCGCATTGATTTCGTCGCATTGCTCCGGCGAGAGATAGAAGCGGAGCCTCCTGAGTTCCTCGTACGCGTCTGCCACGAGCTCGCCGTCCGGCTCGGTTGCCGTCGACAGCGCACGGAAGGTCTCGATTGCTTCTTCGATCGTGCGTCGATGGACGCGCGGATGGAGCTTCGGCAGAACGTCGATCATGCCGTCCTCAGAGACGAGCACGATCATCGTCGGCGCCGTCGCTGAAGCGAGGTACCGCACCGCTGAGTTGAAACGAGCCCCTCGCGAGCGGTCGCCCTCGTCGCTTGCCTGACCGTCGAGGATCACGCCCAGCGCGTGACACGTGGCATCCGGCGAGAAGAGAGCGGCGCCATCGATGCTTGTCACCCGCTGTAGAAGCGCTGCTGAGAATCGTGCGGGCTCAATGCCAATCGCCTGGGCGCTGAGCCGCTCGGCCTCGTCGGTGGCGTTGCCGGAGATGACGAGCATCGTGCCGTGCGCCTGGTCGGCTGCACCCAGAGCAAGCTGCCAAAGGTCGTCGGACGCGACGTCGTCGTCTGCTTCGAAGGTCCGAGCGACGGTGTCGGCGAACGTTCGCTGATCGATTCGCTCGTCGGGGAGGCGTGGTTGTCCGAACTCGAGCTTGAGCATGCGCGTGCCTGCGTGGCGAAGCTCCCAGTGTCCTTCACCTATCACATCAGCGACGAAGACCCGCTCCGCGTTCGGGTCATAGGAATTGCGGACTTCTCCGAGCCCGAAGACATCACTGCCGTCAGTGAGCAGGCTGAGCCCATCCCTGTCAGTCATTTCGAGAAGCTTCCGGAGCGTCCGGGCTTCGCCAAGCGGGATCGCGTTTCGAAGGCTGATCTCGACTTCAACGTCTGCGTCTCCCGCGGCGGCGATGACGAGTGCTCCCGCTCCGGCCTCGCCCTCATAGCGGAGAGTCGAGAGTCTCGCTAGGGCCTGGTAGAGAGCGCCGCCGCTGATGTTGCCAGCGAGCTGCGCGACGGACGTCATCAGCCGCTCGGCGCCTCGACGAGTGATCTCGGCGCTCGACGCACCGAGCACCCCCAGGCCGGATCCCGCCTCGGGTTGATGAAGTGCTTGCGCACTCAACCCGACGATGGTTGTCAGGCAACCATCAAGTAGCGACGGCGTGATAGCAAAGCGGTCGCGCTCGGTGGTGTTCAGTTTGGGAACTCCTGCAAGATCAGAAGTTGCAATCCCTATCGCGGTGTGGACCTCGTAATCGCCGACGTGGGTGGAATGGCCGACGAAGTAGCGCCTTTCCTCGGGATCGTGTTCCTCGAACACGTCGGCTATGGCAAGTGCTCGACAGTGGTCGCTAAGCAGGCGATGACGAAGCTCGTGAAGGCGTCTATCGGAGTGGAGTACGTCTCGCTCGGGGTGGGCGTCGTACAGCTCGAGCGCCCGCGAGGGGACCGACTCAAGATGAGAAGGCTGGAAGAACCGGTACTCAGGTTCGACGCAAATCGGCCAGCGGGCAGCATCCGTGGCTGCGAAGCCAGCCAGGAGGACGCGCCCCTTCACGGGCAGTCCGATCGCGCGCAGTACCTCCTCGGTCGCGTACTCGACACCCGCGCGAAAGTGCTGCTGAAACCCCCACATGAAGTACGTCAGGACTTCTCGCATTTAGTGCAGCGTAGATCCGTGGGCTGATGCAGCCGGATCCTCGCGCGGGATGTGCGCGGGATGGATGTACTGCCTGTTGCCCGCCAGGACAAGAAGCCCTGCAAACAGGCACTGGCGAGGAGGCACCCGGTGATCGACTTCTACGTACGACCGGCGGTCAACCTTGCGGGAATTTGCGGCTCCAAGCGGGAGTCGCCGGCCTCAGCCCGGGCGGCGGACATGCAGTTGCCGGTGATTTCGCCCGTAAAGACAACAAAAAAAGGCTGATTTGCAGGTATTTATGGAGCGTGCCGGGATCGAACCGGCGACCTCCGGCTTGCAAAGCTCTACTCGGCGTTCCCTGCTGAGCCTGGGCGGTTGGGGATTACCGGTCAGAGCAGGGACTTCGCGCGTCGCCTTGCGGGGATCGCCGGGTGCCGCCGTGGCCTTCCGCCGACCTCGTGCGGGATGCATGCGGGATGAACTCGTTGTCTCAGCCGTTAACACGTCCATAAAGGCCGCGGGCTTGACGTGCGGCAACGCCCTCGATGGGTGAGAGCGTTGCGGCGACCCCTTGCCCTTCCGGCCCGCTCGTTACCGAGGGCGCCTCTGCGCACGAAGGAGCCAGCCTGAGCCGACGTCCCGCGATAATCCGCGTGCGCCGTCAACCAGGACCGGGTCGTGGAACGCAGCCAGCTCATCGAGCTCCAGTTCATCACTCCGATTGCCAATGTGGGCTCGATCTTCGAGCACGGCATCCTCTCGCACGCGCGTGCGACCGTACACCCGCACGTCTCGATCGCGGCCACCGAGATCCAGGACCGCCGTGCTGGCAAACGCATTCCCGGCGGCCGGCTACTGCACGAGTACGTCAACCTCTACTTCCACGCCCGGAACCCGATGATGTGGATACGTCGAGAACGCCACCCTGAGCTGTGCGTCCTACGCGTCACCCCGAACCTGCTCGACATCCCCGGGGCGATTGTGACGAGCCAGAACGCCTCGAGCGAGTACGCCCTCTTTCGGCCGGCACCCGACGGGCTTGCTATCGTCGATTACGAACTGGTGTTCGCCCGCGACTGGCGCGATCTCGACTTGATCGCGTACTGGCGGAAGAAGTCAATCAAGTGTGCGGAGGTCCTGATTCCCGATCGCGTCGGGCCGGAGGCTATTCAGGGTGTGTACTGCTCAGGTGACCAAGGACGGGACTCCGTCCAGGCTGTCTGCGAACCTGCCGTTACTGTCGATCCCGATCTCTTCTTCGTGGAAGGTGCATAGACCGTGACGAAGGTCGTTCAGGGCAACCTCTTCGATTCCGATGCCCAGACCCTGGTCAACACCGTCAACACCGTTGGCGTGATGGGGAAGGGCGTCGCGCTCGAGTTCCGGCGCCGCTTCCCCGACATGTACGCAGACTACGTTCGGCGATGCAACGCTCGGGAGGTTCAGCTGGGGCGTCCCTACCTCTACAGGGGGCTTCAGCCGCCGTTCGTACTCAACTTCCCCACGAAGAAGCACTGGCGTTCCCCCTCGCGGCTCGAGGACATCGTTCGCGGACTCGAGTATCTGCTCGGCCACTACCAAGAGTGGGGGATTACCTCGCTGGCGGTGCCGCCACTCGGCTGCGGGTACGGCCAGCTCGAGTGGCGCGTCGTTGGCCCGGTTCTCTACCGGGAGCTGACGAAGCTGGCGATCCCGGTCGAGTTGTACGCGCCGTTCGACACCCCGCACGAGGAGCTGCAGCCCGAGTTTCTCGAGCACGGCATCGAGGCTCCCGCACCGCGCGTGCAGCCCGGATGGGTCGCGCTCGTCGAGATCCTGCGGAGGATCGAGGGGCAGCCGTACCACTGGCCGGTCGGCCGGACCATGTTTCAGAAGCTCGCCTACTTCGCCACCGAGCGTGGCATCGACACGGGCCTCACCTATGAGCGCGGCAGCTACGGCCCCTTTGCGAGCGAGCTCAAGAGCGTGACGAGCAAGCTGATGAATAACGGTCTACTTCGCGAGGAGCCGCTCGGCCGGTTGCTCGAGGTGCTCGTTGGCCCTGCGCACGAAGCAGCGACGAGCGCGTTCCGCGACGCGCTGTCCGAGTGGGAGGAGCCGATCAACGAGGTTGCCGAGCTGATGAGCCGGTTTACGACCGGCGATGCCGAAATCGCGGCCACCTCCCACTTCGCCTGGAAGCAACTCGCCGAGCGAACTGGTGCGACCCCGAGCGAGGCGGCGGTTGTTGCCGAAGTCATGGAGTGGAAGCTGCGCCGTCGGCCTCCACTCGACGAGCGCACGGTTGCGGAGGCCGTCCGGGCGCTCAGCATGCTCGACTGGATTCGGGTGTCAGCAAGCGACGACCTGCCCGTCGACGAGGAGGCGCTCGTCGGCACTTTCTGAGCGGTTCCCAGCGCCCCGGCGGTGCTCGCAAACTCAGTCCCCAAGACCGGCGCCGTCCGCCACGCACCGGAAGATACGTTTCGCGCTTTTTGTGCGCCACGATCGTGACCTTCGTCCTTGACAGCTCGATCGTTGTGCGTCGGGTTCCCGACCCGACCGGCGATGGTTGGTCCCGGAGGTGCGGGTGAGTCTTCCCTTCGCGGAGATCAACGGCTATCGCTTGATCCGTCAGCTTGGAAGGCCGGGAGGCTTCGGCGCTGCATTTGAGGCGCGGAAGGACGGCAGCCGGTACGTCGTCAAGGTCTTCCACGCTGAGCTGCTCGAGGACGTCGATCGCGAGCGCTTCCGACGGGAGGTGCGGGCGATGGAGAAGGTCGGCCCCCATCCGGGCATCGTTCCCTATGTGGACTCGGGAGAGGGTAGCGACGGTGACCGTCCCTACCAGTACATCGTGATGCCCTATATAGAGGGAAGGACCCTGCGCCAGGTCCTAGACGAGGCTGGGGGCCAGCTTCCTTCCGGCCGAATTCGTCACTTGGCGCGACAGGTCGCAGGGGCGCTCGGCGCTCTTCACGACGCCGGCATCGTTCACCGCGACGTCAAACCAACGAACATTCTCGTTTGCGAGGACGGTGCGGCGATGCTGCTCGACTTCGGCGTCGCGCGCTTCTTGGACTACACCTCTCTGACCCAGCACGGCCAGTTCGTCGGAACCCTGCAGTACGCCGCTCCGGAACAGCTGCGGAACGAGACGGAGATCGGCACGGACTTCTGGGCTCTCGGCGTCGTCATCTACGAGATGCTCGCTGGTCGGAGGCCGTTCCGCGGCCAGATGCTCGAGCTCGTGCACGCGATTCTCCACGACGACCCGGAGCCGCCGAGTTCGTTCGCGGACGGTGTTCCCGACGAGCTCGATCGGCTCGTGATGCGGCTTCTTGAGAAGGAGCCGTTCGATCGGCCACGCGTGGCTCGCGAGGTTGTTGCCGCGCTCGAGCCGCACACTCCGGCCGCCGACGTTTTGACCAGGCCTGATCCGTACCCGCGTAATGCTGCGCCGATGCTCTTTCTCCGCGGCGGCAGCGAGGCGGCGCCGCTTGTCGATGCATGCGTCATCGGCCTCAACCCGAGCGGGATCGTCATGCCGATCACCGAGCGCTACAGCGTCGGCGACGTACGACGGGCAGCGAACGAGTACGCGATTCCATACGGGGTCGACCCGTTCGTCTTCCGGCTGGCGTTCCCGAATTTCAACTCGGTCAAGAACCTCCGCGACCGTGCGTATGCGCCAGTCGACCGACTGACCCCGTACCAGCCGGACGATCTGCGCGCGCTTGAAGAGGCTCGCCGCGTCGCGCACGGTGCGATCGACGAGCAGCAGCAAGGGGGCGCAGATTTCTTCCTTGCGGCTTCCTTCGCAATCCGCGACCTTGACGACAAGTGGCTCGTCCGCAACGCCAAGTTGCTCGACCTGTCACTCGGTCAGGCAAGCGCTTATGGGAAACCGCTCGTCGCCACGCTCGAGCTCCCGCTCGAGGCGCTGGCGTCACCAGAGGCGCAGATCCGCTTGGCAAATCGGATAGCCCGAGGACGGCCGTCCGCATTGCTCGTCAACTTCGACCGCCTCGAGGCCGGCGCGGCGCCAGCGCAGCTCTATTGGGCGCTCCGGCTGACGCTTCTCCTTCAGGATTCAGGTGCGCCGGTGCTGTTGGGACGCGCGGGTGCTCTCCGCCACTTCTTCCTGGCGTTCGGGCTTGGCGGCTTCGAAGATGGTCTCGGTCGCTACATCGGCTTCCGCGTGAGCGACTTCAACGGCGAACGAAAGCCATTCGGAGCACACGGGCCGCGCTTCGAGTTCCCGTCGTTGCTCGAGGCGCTCCCGCCGGACAGGGCCGTTGCCGTCCTTGCATCGGGCATCGTGCCGGAGGCGACCTGCGAGTGCCGCGCCTGCGTGCGTGCCGGCTCTCCGCGCGACCAGGTTGCGGCGGCATATCTCCATAACGCCGAGATGTTGAAGCGTGAGGGCCAGGCGCTTGCGACGCTCGCCCCTGCCGAACGGGTAGCGCGCCTCGAAGAGGCGATCGCGAAGGGACTGCTGCTCGACCGAGAGCTACAGCGACGGGAGATTTGGCGGCGACGGCTGGCACACCTCGAGAGCTTCAGGGAAGCAGTCGCGCTTGCTCGGCCGCTTCTCGACGTCGAACGGCTCGCGCGCCGCGCCGCATAGCAGGATCACGCGGCGCCGAGGGCGGCAAGGTAGGCCCACGCTTCGATCGTCTGTCCGTACGTCGCTGCGGTACGGTCCAGCATGATCGCTTCAGCCTCAAGGCCTGACTCCGCTGCTGCGCTGATTGCGGCGGAGCGTCGGTCCGGTGGCAGTTGCGCCAAGAGGCGCTCACCGAGAACGACGCTCGGTAGATCATCCGGCGGAGACACGTCGGCGCCGCCGAGCAAGCGCACCCACCGCTGCAGCTCCGGTGACGGTGCGAGCCGTGCCTCCAGACTTACGTCACCAGCGGTTTCGAGCACCCGGGACACGAGATCGGGTCCGGCGATTCGAACAAGCTGCTTACGGACGAGTTGGTATTCGAGCAGCAGACCGAGCCACGCGTCTACTGGGAGACGTTGTGACGCCGCCCGCGCCCGCCACCGCCGCGCCTGAGCCCCCGTAAGCGGTAGGTCAACCCAGACGGGTCGTTCAGCCGGGCGCAGGCGGAGGGGAGGCAGTGCCAGGCCAATAGCCCGGTACCCGCCGAGGACTGGACGAAGGTGCGCCCTGTCGCCGGCTGCAGCTGGAGCCTCATGAGACATAAAAGTAGGATATTTACTTTTCCGGATGACCTCACCACGGCGCAGGCGCCCAGCCCCTTCCCGTCACGGACTCCTCTTCGGGAGCGACGCCCTCTACCAGGTCCTGGCCGAGCTCGCGAAAGACCGAGGCGATCAATTCACCACCAAGGGCCTCTCAGGGAAGATCGAGAGGACGCCAGAGCACACGCGCAGCGAGATCCAGAAGCTTATGAGGCTCAAAGTGGTCGAGGAGGTGGGGCGGGATCGGAAGGCTCGCATCTACGCGGTGACCGACACACCCCTTGCCGACGACCTACTCGAGCTGCCGAGCGTTCTCGTCGCTCAGCTTGGGCGCTTCAAGCGACCACGAGCGCTGCCCGGTGAGTGACCAAGGGCGAGCACCGCCGCACAAGCGCCCAGCGCCTGCGATGCGTCCTTCGTATCGCAGAGGAACGCAGACACGGCGACCAGGATGGCGCCGATCAGGGCAAGCCACGCCTGCCAGTTGAACTTGCGTCGCCGAGTGCGGTTCTCGGCACGGCCGATCTTGAACCGCGCGTCTACTACCCGCAGGCGCGCGAGCTGCGCCAGCGGGCACCGTCGGCGAAGGCTGGCTGTCGCTTCTGCGATCCGACGAACCCGGCGAGCGCCTTCGCCCGCGGCGACTTGCGCGCGATGCCGGTCAGGCCGGGGTCGCGCACGGGTTTGGCGGAAGACCGGGCGGGCGCGATCAGCGTGAGGCCCTGGGTATCCAACCGTACGGGTAGACTGCGAACGTATGTTCGAAAACGCGGACACGCGAGTCAAAGGCATCAGTCGACTCCGTGATCGAAGAAGAGGAGGACTCGATGGCTAACCGCAAGAGCAACGACAGTGACCGTTACGTGCAGCCACGCGCCGAGGGCAGCTGGGAGGTCGTGAAGGAGCGCCACGAGCGGGCAAGCGCTGTGACGCCCACGAAGGCGAAGGCGATCGAGCGTGCGCGAGCGATCGTCAACAACCTCGGCGGCGGCGAGGTGCGGATCAAGAATCTGGACAACCGCTTCGCCGACAGCGACACGCAGGGCCGGCGCCACGAGTCGCCGGCGCGGGATCGGAGGTAGGCGGTGGCGCAGGCGAAGGGGATACTGCCGCGGCGCGACGACCGCGAGGTCCTCTACAAGAATCCGCAGACGTGCGGCTACTTCGTCTCGGTGAAGCTCGACCCGGCGATCGACCGGGCGCGAGCCGAGGCGTGGCTCGCTGCCGTCAGCCGCTTGGTCGACGAGCTCGTCGCGCGGCTTCCGCCCGAGGAGGGCGAGGAGAAGGGACGGAAGGTCGCGGCCGTCGCTGTCGGTCTCGCACCGAGCTTCTTCACCACCGGCGGCGCGCCCCGGTTCGATCCGGCGGTCGAGCCGCCGGACGGCTTCGCCCCGGGTGTCCCGCTGCCGAACGGGACGGCGCCGCTCGCCAGCGTGCCGCTCGTCGCGCTCGCGATAGCCGTCGTCGAGATTCTCGGGGCGCTTTCGAAGACCTTCAGGGACGCGATTCCCTGGCCGACCATCTCGCGCACCGTCGGGCACATCATCGATCTGAACAGCATCTGGGGCATCGCCGTCGTGGCGGTGATCGCGGGCACGGCCTTTTTCGGCGGTCTCGTACACCGCCGAGGCGCGTCCGCCGGGAACGCAGCGCTTCTTCGGGATTCGCTACGGGTGGCCGCTCGTCTATCTCGTTACCCTGCTGACCGCGCTCGTCGTGCGTCGGTTTGTCTCAGACGAGAAGATTCATCTCGGGTACGCCATCTACGGCGCGTTCGCCATCGTAGGAATCCTGATTCCTCTGGTGCTCGTGTGGAGGAAGAGCAAACGGGTGGTATTTCCCAACGTCTTCTTCACGTTCAGGAAGCTGCGCGAACGCTTCCGGTGGGTGGCGCTGGCGGTGATCGCGCTTCTAGCGGTTCTCGTCCTCCACCTCGCGCTCTATCCGTGGCCGAACCTCGCGCGTGAGCCGGCGGAATACGCCGGCTTGAATGCCTTTCGTGCACGAGAGAGGGCGGAGGCCGTCCTTCGGATGGAAGCCACCGAGCAGAATCTTGTGTACTCGACCCAGGGACGTGGCGTGTCCGAGGGCCGCAATGCCTGGTTCGTGTATTTCAACCTCGTGGCCGGGACCATGACGACGCATACGGGCTGTGTCGTGGTCGTGACGGCCGACGACGCGATTCCGACCGCCGAGTGCCAGGCGACGTCACCTTGACCGCGTGGAAGGCGACGCCTTCGTTTACGCGGCGCGCCGGCGTTCGACCTTGTTGGCGGGAACGTCATGGGCAGGTATCGATCGGGTCTCGGTGCCGGCCTCGGGTAACCCTTGTTGGGGAAGATCCCGCCACGATCCTGGTCTCAGCCGGTCGCCGATCGCCTGGACGACATGTGAAGCCGTCCAGTATGTCGGAGTGGCGGAGGTGTGTGTTCGATCGTGTGGACCAGCGCTCGACCGGTTCGCCGTTGCGCCCCACCGCGTGGCCGGGCTCCCCGTAGTCCCGTTGGCCGAAGCGGAAGCCGCCAAGCAGGATGAGATCGCGCCGTGAGTACAGGACGTGCTCAGACGACCCCGGGAACGGTTCGGAGAACTCCGGTGCGGTCGTTTCGCAATACAGAACCGGGACGGCTGCTGCCATCAGAAAGACATGGCCGATCCATGTACGTGAGGTGCGGACGCGCGAGATACGCG
>JALZOK010000040.1:0-1111 GCA_030857225.1 Actinomycetota bacterium | reverse complement strand
AGATACGCGTTACGTTTCTCGCACGTCCGCACCGCTACCCGGACGACTGCGGGGGCCCTAGGAAGCCGGCACCGCCCGGCTCGCCGCGAGCGCGCTGACGTAGCCGACCTCGCGGTACTTCTCGAACCGCTCGCTTCGGTACCACGTGGCGCTCCACGGCGGCCAGAACGTGCCGTGATGAGCGAACCCGCGGTCGTGGGGTGCATTAACTCGGCTCGGCTCCCGTCGTGCGTGGGGAGGCGCTCACGGTTGAGGTCGGGGTAGCGTCGGTCTTCCGTCCTCTGGAGGTTGCTCTTGATCGCGTCGTTTCTGTACGTCCTTGCCTGCGGCCTGTTCGAGCTGGTGCTGCTGCTCGCGCGCCGGGAGTGCTCGAAAGAACTGGAGATCCTGGTGTTGAGGCACGAGCTGTCGATTTGAGGCGGCAGGTCAGAAGCCCGCAGTTCGCGCCGCGGGACCGGCTGCTGCTCGCGGCGCTCAGCCGGGTGCTGCCACGTCGCTCCTGGCCTGCATTCGTCGTGACGCCGGAGACGCTGCTGCGCTGGCACCGGCGTCTCGTCGCCAAGCACTGGACGTACCCGCACACGAGGCCGGGAAGGCCGTGGTCGACAGCTCCGTGCGGGCGCTGATCCTGGGGCTGGCGCGGGAGAACAGCTCCTGGGGGTACGTCCGGATCGTCGGCGAGCTGCGCAAGCTCGGGATCGACGTCTCCGCCACGCTCGTGCGCAACGTCCTCAGGAACGCGGGCATCCCGCCTGCGCCGCAGCGTGGCCAGCTGGATTGGCGCTCGTTCCTGCGCCAGCACGCCGCGACGACGCTCGCCTGCGATTTCTTCACCGTCGACACCGTGCTGCTGCGGCGCCTTTATGTGCTTGTCTTCATCTGCATCGGCACACGCCGGATCGAGTACGTCGCCTGCACGAGCAACCCTGGCGACGCCTGGATGCTGCAGCAGGCGCGCAACCTGCTGATGGATCTCGACGACCGCGACCAGCGGCTCCGCTTCCTGATCCACGACCGGGACGCGAAGTTCAGCCGCGCCTTCGACGCCGTCTTCCACAGCGACGGGATGCGAGTCATCCGGACTCCGCTGAAGGCGCCGAACGCGAACGCG
>JALZOK010000097.1 GCA_030857225.1 Actinomycetota bacterium | reverse complement strand
GGGCGACCAGGTCTCGACGTGGTCGGTTCTCCGGCAGAGCTGCGAGCCGAGGTCGCCGGTTGGCCTCGTAAATCAACCGGCACCAAAGCAAGTGCGAACAAGAACGAACTCGCACTCGCCGCCTAGTTTCGGCTAGGTAAGGCGACGTCGACCCGGGTTGGGCCCGAGACCCGGAGTTCGGCGCCAACAATCGGGCTCGGCGCCTAGGGAAAGCCATCGCCCGAAGCGCGACACTAAAGGATGGCTGGCCCGTCAGTTGGTCGTTCGCGAACCGGCCGGCGGGTGAGATCAAGCGCGAACTACGCTCGTAGACGCTCTGTTCGGTGCGACCGCGGACGCGGGTTCGATTCCCGCCGCCTCCACTTTCCCCTGCTAGCGAGCTATTTCCCGATGGGAATAGTTCGCGCGGAACGGCCTCGATCGGAATGGTTGTCCGCAGGTCATTCGCCCCAGACCTTCCGGAGCTTGTCTTCGAGGTCGGCGGGCGAGCGCTGGACGTAGATGTTCGCGGTCGTGCTCACGTCGGCGTGCCCGAGAAGCTGCTGCGTGGCGTAGATGTCGCCCGTGACGAGGTAGAACTCGGTCCCTGAGGTGTAGCGGGCTCCGTGCATCTTCTTGCCGTGCGTGGTGCCCTCGTCGACGATGCCGGCGCGCGTGAGGCGGCGGTACCACCAGCGGTGGAGCGCCGGCCCGGAGAGCGGCTTGAGTCGGTTCTCCCAAATCACGGTTCCCTTCGGTCCACGCTTCTGCGGGTAGATGAGGTGCTCGAGCGGGTCGCGTCGGAGCGAGAGGTCGGCGATCTCTTGGCGCAGGTCTTCGGTCGGGATCGGCGTGTGCCGGATCTTCCCGCCCTTGCCGTGCACGCGGAGCCGGCGACGGCCGAGGTCGAAGTCGCGGCAGCGGATCGCCGCGAGCTCGCCCTTGCGCAGGCCCATGAGGAAGAGCAGCTTGAGCGCGACCCGGTCGCGCAGCTCCGGCTGGCCGCAACGATCCGGGCGACGTCTTCGGCGGAGAAGAGCTCGCGCTCGACGTCGCGCAGCCGCGGTGAACGGATCGCCACGACGGGGTTGCCGTGAAGCTTGAACTCGGCTTGCGCCCACTTGAAGAACGACATCAGGACAGCGCGCACCTTCTTGCGGGTCCGCGGCGCGGCCTCTCCCCAGCGCTCGTCGATGAACTCGCGCAGCCGCGTCGTGCCGGCAGGCGGCTCGAACTCGCTCAGCTCGAGGTCTGCGTGGTCGATAGCGAGCTTGGCGAGAATCGCCTCGTAGTCGCGCAGCGTCTCGCTCGTCGCGCCGTACTCGTTGCGGAACCAGCGGATGAAGTGCGCGACCTCGAGACCGATCGGCGTCGACCGATAGGACTTGTCCTTCACGGCCTCTCGCATGATCCGGGCGGCCTCGCCGAGCGTCAAGCGCGCGTGCGGGCCATTCGAGCGCCGCGACCTGTTACTCGGGACGAGCGGGTCGGCCGGGCCTCGCTCAGGCGCGACCAGCGCTTCGTCGAAAAGCGCGAGCTGGCCATCGGGGTCGATCGCGATCGGCGCTTCGTTGCCTTGGACGGCCACCCTCGCAGGGTGCGGCACGGACCTCGCCAATCACTTGCCAAACTCGCCACCCACCGCCACGGCGCATGAACGCTGTGCTCTCGCACCCATGCCAAGCGAGACACAGATGCACTCTTCGAGTGCGACCGGCGGAGCGCCGCGTCGATCCGGCTCGACGCCGGTAATTGGGTGGTCGATCGGAACTGTTCGCGGAGGCATTGCCAACTGTTCCGATCGACAGCTGCGGGAGCCGATCATCGAGATGATGCATCTGTGTCTCGACGAGCCATCGGTCGTTGGCCCTTCAGCTTGCTCGAGGTTTGCCGATAGCCCGAAGTGGACAAAGTCCACACACTCGACAAAGACCACATCGGGAGCTATAGTCGAGAAAGCGATGGCTACAAAGGAGTTACTGAACGTTCGCGATACGGCCCGTGCGCTGGGCGTACACGAGAACACCGTCCGAAACTGGGAAGCCCGCGGTCTGCTGCGAGCGGTTCACCTTCCCGGGAGCGGCTTCCGGCGCTTCGCGGTCGAGGATGTCGAGCGTTTGCGCGAAGAGATGTTCGAGCAGCTCGCGCCGGCGACTGAGGGCCCGGTCGTGAACACGGGTCGCAAGCGCCGCGGCCGGCTCGTCTTCGGCGACGCGACCGAGTAGCTAGCCCTGGGGCTCGGCCGGACGCGCCGATACGCTGGCCGGCCGATGGCACCCCGACCCGAGCGACCCGACGACGCCGACTACTTCGAGCGCGATCGCGTCGAGCTCCTCAGTCAGGGTGATCTCTTCCGCGACGTCCCGTTGGCGTATCCGTCGCCGGCCGAAGAGCTCGTGGTCGACGAGGCTGAGAGTGGGGGCGGTCGACGCTTCGTGAGCGGCCCGCTCGAGTTCGGTCCCGCGATGTTGATCACGCCGAGCTGCTCGCTCTCCGCGCAGGGCACGACGAGTTACGGCCATCCCGTCAGGACGCTCGTGCCGGTGATCTCGCTCGTCCATCTCGTCGAGCGCGGCGTCGTCAAGGAAACGGCGCTCGCTGACCTGCGGCGCTTTGATCACCTGATCAACTACATGTACTTGCCGCCGCTCGAGGTCGAGGAGATCGAGTTCTCGATGCCCGAGAGCGTGGCGCTGCTCTACATGCCGGTGACGCTCCATCACGCCTTCCTCGAGGGCCAGCGTGTCTCGCAGCTCGCCTACCGCGGCGCGCAGCAGCTCCAGCGCAAGCTGGTCTGGTTCTACTCCGGCTGGCTCGAAGAAGACCTCGACATCTTCGATCCGCCCATGGACTGACCTATCGCGACCAGAACAGGAGCTTTCCGCTGTGCACCGGCGGATGACGTGCGGCTGCGGCTAGAGCTCGGATGTGATGAGGCGTAGTCCGGCGTCGTACTCAGGAGTTGTGCGGAGGTGGCCATAGCGCTTGTCCCATTCGCCTGAGGCGAGGTCCTGGCGCAGGTCGCCGATCGCTCGCTTCACGACGTCGTCAGGGAGGCGCTGCCAGACAGAGGTGGCGGCGCGGACGTGCGGGTCGAGGTACTCCTCGGGCCGAGCCCAGAGCGTCGCGAACATGCGGTCGCTGCAGTCGTTCGGGATGAGCAGTGGACGCACCTGGGCCTCCGGGAACGTCTCGAGGATGCGGCTGATCGTAGGGAGCGACGAAAAGGTGTGGATGACGTGCTCGCGGATGTAATCGCGAGCGATCCAGAGATCGGCCTCGAGCGCCGGGTCGAACGTGACGATGACGGTGCGTCGTCGCGCAACGCGTCGCATCTCGCGGAGTCCTGCGTCGACGTTGTCCCAGTGGTGGACCGTAATGATCGCCATGGCGGCATCGAACGAGTCGTCCGGGAATGGCAGACGCTCGGCGGCAGCGAGCACCGCGGGTGAGGCCCCTGCGGGGCGCTGAGCGATCATCACTGCGGACGGCTCGACAGCTGTTACCTCGCGGTCGCGAGGTTCGTACGAGCCCGCGCCGGCGCCCACGTTGATGACGGTTCGTGCGTCGCCGAGCGCGTCCCAGATCGGCCTTGCCAGCCGGGGATCCTCAATCCGCACCGCTGCGTACCCACGGCCGATCTCGTCGTAGAGCGCCATGCGACGATCGTAGAGTGATTTCGAAGCAGGGCGAACATCAAGCACAGAGGTAGTTTGGGGTTGACGGGGGCTCTACGACCCAGTCGCTCGCCGGACGTCGAAGGGAACCTTGCGCGGGTTCGATTCCCGCCGCCTCCATCGTGCTGTCGTCGACTGATGGCGCCCTGTATCGTGTGCCTCCTTGAGGCGGCTCCCTTAGAATCGCCCGCGTGCCGCGTCATCCTTACGCGAGGAGCGGCGCGTGCGTATAGGCGTCCTGCCATTTGCTCTTGGGTCCGGGTTTGCTGACCTCGAGCGATCGTGGCGAGCCGCTGAGGAGGCCGGATTCGATGCGCTCTGGACGGTGGATCATGCGACGCCGACGCCCGACCTGCGGCCGGCGTGGGAAGCCTCATCGCTCCTTGTCGCGATGGCCGCTCGGACGCGAACGATTCAAGTGGGCGTCTTGGTCTTCGACGTTCTTTTGCGCCACCCGTTCATCCTCGCGGGTTCGTTCGCCGTTGCCCAGGCGGTGAGCGGCGGGCGCGTCCGGGTGGGACTGGGAGTAGGGGACAAGTTCAGCCGGCTCGATCACGACGCCCTGGGTCTTGCGTTCTCGCCGTTTGCCGAAAGAGTTCGATCCCTCGAGGCCTGCTGTACGGTGCTTCCGGATCTTTGGCGCGGCAACACGATCACGGCTCCCTCGCTCGCCCTGAACGAGGCCGCATTGGGGCCTGTGGACATCGATCCTCCTCCGCTCATCGTTGGTGGCGGAAGCCGCAGTCTCATGGAGGTGGCCGCACGGCATGCGCAGGGGTGGAACCTGTTCACGCAGGAGCCGGAGACTTTCGCGACCCGAGTAGAGGTGCTGGCCGGCGTGGCCGCCGCAGCGGGCCGACGCGAGCCACTACAAAGATCGGTGTATCTCTTCGCCGAACGCGTGAGTCGCGACCTCGGCGATCTTCTTAAGGACTTCGAGGCCGCGGGCGCCGAGGAAGCCATGCTCGTTGTGATGAACCCCACTGGCGATTCGATCCTGGACCTGGCACGCAAGGTGCTGTAGCGCGGGCCCAACCGCGTGCAGTTACCGTCAGCGCCGAGGGTCGAGCAAGTCCATCCGCTCATGCACGCGGCGACGCCTCGACGGGAACCTTGCGCGGTTCGATTCCCGCCGCCTCCACTTTCGGCTCGACCAAGCCGCCACGCTGCTCAAGCGACGCGTCCTCGCATTCTTGAAGGGCGTCGAGTAGACGTCACCGCCGCCTCCACCTTCGGCTCGCGAGCTCGACGTCTCCGCGCCGGATGTGCTCCCGGCGCGTTCATCCGGTCGAACGCGTACTCGGGGCTAGGCCCAGGGGAGGCGGTCCCAGTACGAGGGCCGCTCCCGCCGTGACGGCTCGAACCCCGCGTACGCCTGCTGCGGGTCGGATGTCTCGTCCTTCGCGCTCGCGCCGTAGCGCGCTGCGAGCTCCGACACCGGGTAGAGAACGTGCCAGTCCTCCGACCGTGCACCGGCCATCAGGATCACGCACGGCCGGTCGCCTGTGCCTACGAAGATGTGCTCGGTCCCGGCGGGACTATGGAAGAAGTCCCACGGCCGGAGGAGCCGCTCCACGCCCTCGACGAGCAGCCTGCACTCCCCGGACAGCACGAGGAACGCCTCCTGCTGATTCTCGGAGTGGTAGAGGCCGTTCGGCTCGCCCGGCTCAAGGACGTGGAGTCTGATGCCGAACTGCGGGAACTCGAACTTCCGGCTCTCGAAGGCGCACTCCGAGCCCGACGGCTGCTTTCCGCCGTTCTCCGACGTCAACCACTCGGCGTCCCGCACGTTCACGACGAACCAGCCGTCGCCGGCGGGTGCGAGGCCGGAGCCGGAGTCGTCGAGCTGGGCCGCCTCGGGCACGGCGCGACTCTACAGAGTCGCCGTTCGGCCATCCTCCGAGGACGCGGCGCAGCTGACTCCGGCCGACGCCGGGCCGCTTGTCGAGAAGAACTACGGCGACTCCTTCGGGGACACCACTCTCGAGACCGTGCTGTCGGGCTTGGAGTCGGGCGACTCATCGTCGTCGGCGCACAGACCGATGGGTGCATCCGCTCGACGCTCCACGGCGCGCTCGCCAGGGGGTACGACGCGACCCTTGTCAACGACGCCCACACAACGGAGGACCTGACGGAATGGAGCGCGCCGCCACCGGACCAGGTCATCGCGCACACGCGAACTTCTACTGGACCTACCACACCCGTGCCGGGGCGGACGGCCGGGACGGTCGAGACCAAGGATGTCGACTTCGGCGGCGCGTCCCGTCCGGGCATGAAAGTGCAGCCGCCGCTGCCCTGCTCTTGTGCCGGAGGCGTTCCGCGACTGAGCCCGGACGAGCGGTCGCGGAAGACTCAGGCCATTCGCAGCGCCTCGATCGTCGCCGTGGGGACGATCCCTTCCACCCGGCGCGCCAGTTCCGCATCCAGGGTTACGAACGCGTCTGCCTGCAGCTGAGTGAGTGCAACGTACTCGGCGTCGTAGGTCTCGGCCCACCCCAGCCGCTCGGCGAGGTCCCACGCTCGACGCCGGAGCACGGCGTCGCCGAGGAGGCGGATCGGCATAGCCCGGATGCGGGTGAGCCGGTCGAGGGCGACACCCGGCGGGATCTCGCCCCCGTGCACGGCCTCATGCAGGGCCGACAGCGTCTGGGAGCGCAAGAGCGCCGGCGCAAGAAGCTCGTGCTCCGCCGGGACCTCGACCCCCTCACTCGCGAGGTGAAGGACGACGCCGCAGTCGACGACGAATCGGGTCATATGGCTGTCCACGCTACCGCCCTCGCTCCGCAGCCGCGGCGCCGCGGGGAAGGTCCTCGGTTCTGAGTCAGTCACCCGCTCCGCGGAGGTTACGGTCCGGTCGCAACGGTGACGAGGCGTCAGCGTGGGATGACCGCTTGCGCAGTGCCTTGGTCGTGGGTATCGAGAAGACACCGGCATACCTGCGCGAGCATTTCGACCCTGCTCCCCCGGGAGCGATGAATCTGGCGCGGCGCGGCCGTCTACCTTGCTGTACGCACCCGAGCGAGTGAGAGGAGCGAGTCCCATGCGCATCGTGATCACCGAGTTCATCAGCTTGGACGGCGTCGTGCAGGCGCCAGGCGGACCCGACGAGGACACCGACGGTGGCTTCGCCCACGGCGGCTGGTCGCACCCGTTCTTCGATCCCGAAGTGATGGGCCGCGCCTTCGACGACGCGATGACCGAAGCCGAGGCGCTGCTGTTCGGGCGCCGCACGTGGCAGACGATGGCCGCGGCGTGGCCCGAGCGAGCCGGCGACCCGTTCGCCGACCGGATGAATGCCATACCGAAGTACGTCGTGTCCGCGACGCTGGGCGACGACGAGCTGACGTGGAACAACACCACGTGCATCCCCGCAGACGCGGCCGTCGCCCGCATCCGGGAGCTGCACGAGACGGACGGCGGCGACCTTTTGGTCATGGGGAGCCCCACGCTCGTGCGGACCCTCCTCGGCGAGGGCCTGATCGACGAGCTTCGGCTCATGATCGAGCCGGTGATCCTGGGCGGCGGCAAGACGATCTTCCCCGACGACGGCGCGCTGCGCACGCTCGAGCTGGTCTCCACGGTCACCAGCGGTACGGGCGTGCTCGTGTGCACGTACAGGTTGGTCAAGGAGGGGTAGGTCGGGTCGGTGGCGCCGTTCGTGCCGCCCGGATGGGATGACGCGTTCTCGGCCTGAGCCGTTCGGGGCAGGGAGTCGACTGCGTCCATGCGTCTACCATGCCGCCGTGCGCGAGGTTCAGACAGGCCTGTGGCACTGGGAGGCTCCGCATCCGGACTGGAAGCCGGGAGAGGAGTGGGGCCAGGTCGTCTCGTCCTACGCGATCGACGACGGCGAGCGGCTGCTGCTGCTCGATCCGTTGGCCCCGCCGAGCGAGATCGACGAGCTCGCGGCCGGCCGCGATACGGCGATCGTGTTGACGTGCCCTTGGCACGCGCGCGATGCCCAGAGGTTGGCGGAGCGTCTCGGCGCGCCGCTCTACGTGCCGCCGCCGGACGAGGGCGACCCGAACCCGGTCGAGGGACAGGTGTTCAGGGCCGGCGACCGGTTGCCGGTCGGTGTCGAGGCGTTTCCGGGCATGGAGCCGAACGACCTCGTGCTCTGGGTCCAGAGCCGCCGTGCGCTCGTGGCCGGCGACACGCTCATCGACCGCGGCGACGGCCTCGAGTTCCCGACCGACTGGGCGAACAAGGGCGTGCCGCCCGAGCAGATCCTCGAGGCGCTGCGCCCGCTGCTCGAGCTGCCGGTCGAGGTCGTGCTCCCGACGCACGGGGCGCCCACCGACCGAGCCGCTCTCGAGCGCGCGCTCTCCTGACGCCCGAACTCGGCCCGGCGCGGGAGAAAACAGGACGTCCGCGCGAGCCGGCGTGCGCGCTGGTGTGCCGCTGAGCCGTCGGCGAGGCTAGTCTCCGACTCGTGGTTCCCGAAGCGCGACTCGAGGAGACCGAGCACGGTCTCGTCGCGACCGGCGAAGGCTGGTACGTCGTGAACGCGCGGGAGACGCGCTGGTACCACGCGGAGGGCCGGACCGCGTTCTGCGACCTCGAAGGCGATCAGAACTTCCCCCAGCTCGGGATCAACCTCCAGGTTCTGCACCCGGGCGACGCGATGGCGATGTACCACTGGGAGGCCGACCAGGAGGACTTCCTCGTGCTCTCGGGCGAGGCGCTCCTGATCGTCGAAGGCGAGGAGCGGCAGCTGCGCGCGTGGGACTTCGTGCACTGCCCGGCCGAGACGAAGCACACGATCGTCGGCGCCGGGGACGAGCCCTGTGTTGTCGTAGCGGTGGGCTCCCGCGCTCACGCGGATGATCCCGGCTGGGGCGGCTACACCGTGGACGAGATCGCCCTCCGGCACGCAGCGGGAGTCGAGAAGGAGACGAACGAGCCGCCCGAGGCGTACGCGCACGTCACGAAGCGGGAGCCCACGCGTTACCGCGACGGCTGGCTTCCGGAGTGAACCAGTAAACGAAGCTCGGAAGTTCTCCTGCTCGGGAGACAGAACGCTGACGCAGGCGAGGTTCGATCCATCTTCTTACGCTGCCCGTTTTTAACGAACCGCTCCATCTTTATAGGTGGCGAGCCACAAAGGCCGCGGCGCTGCGAAGCGAAGACCGTGCGCGGGGTTCAGGGCGTCCAGCCGCCGGAGAGCGGCTCGCCCATGCGCAGCCCGAACCGCTGCAGCAACTCGGGAATCGTCTCCGGCCGTGACTCGAACCCGTAGCGCTGGACGAGCTCGGCGAACTGCTCGGGGCTCGCCTGGAGCGGGCCGCCCAGCGCGGCGAG
>JALZOK010000147.1:808-2725 GCA_030857225.1 Actinomycetota bacterium | reverse complement strand
AACCGCCCGTTCCTTCACAACGGCCCGGCGAGTCCGAACGGCGTCCCCTCGGAGTCGCGGCAGATTGCCCAGCGCTCACCCGGGTGGACGACCTCGCCATCGAGCGCGCGCACGAGCTCGAGGGCTGCCGGGAGATCGGGCACGGCGAAGTAGGGGAGCGCGAAGCGGTCGCCGGGCCCCGGTCCGCGCTCGTGCAACCCGAACACGATGCCCGCGTGTTCGGCCTGCCACCCCTGGCCTTCCTCGGGGCGGCGCTCCTCGAGCGCCGTCCCCAGCAGTTTCTCCCAGAAGCGCCGCGCCCGCTCAGGCTCGTCGGCAGGAAGCTCAAGCAGGAATGGCGGCGCCACCGTTCAGACCGTACCGAGAAGGACCCAGAGATGCTGTGGGTGGCGTAGCTCGGTTCCCGCTGCAAGAGAGCTGATTCCGGGGGGCGCGGGGCTCGAGTTGTAACGCCGACCGGCCGCTCGTTCCGCTCCGAGTAGCGTCCGGCCGAGCATGGCCACCAACGTCTACGTCGACGCCTTCAACCTCTACTCCGGCAGCTTGAAGGGACGCCGTGCCGCTGGCTCGACCTCGGCGCCTTCTGCGCTCGTTTGCTGCCGACGGATCGGATCAACCGCATCCGCTACTTCACCGCCACCGTCAGTGCCCGGCTCGACAACCCGGACGCGCGGGGGTTGAAGGGTCCTCTCACTCGTGTCGAACGGTGCCCGCGTTCCCGGCCATCGTTCGAGAGCGCTCTGTGGTCGAGTCGCGGGTCGCCTCGCGTCAGACAGCCTCGTCTCGGAGCGAGCGCTGCCCGCAGGCAGCTGACCGCGGGCCAAGAAGGTGGAAGTGCCGCCTGTTGTCGGTCAGGAGAGCCGTCGGCGCGAGGAGCAGGGTCAGCGCTGCCGTCGGCGCATCAGCAGTGTGCAGAGGGCATCCGAGGAGCGGCCGGGCTGGCTCGCGTCCGCTCCGCTGACGCTTCCAATTTCCGGCGGCGGACTCTGCTCGTCCTTCCTCGACGGGCTTTCGCGCGTTCCGTGCGCGGGTGCTGCTGCGCTCAACCGAGTGGGAGAGTGGGCGCGCGTCCGCTCGTCGGCCTAGCGCTAGCGATCCTTGAAGCGTGCTGCTTCGTCGGAGCCGGCGGTGGCGTCGCCGGCGCTGTAGGAATGAGCGCCGGCGCCCGCTAGCGTGCCGCGATCGACGATCAGGTATTCCTCGCGGATCGGACGACCGTCAAACCAGCACTCCAGGATCTCGCGCACTCCGGCCGCGTAGCGGGCTTGCGCGGACAGAGACGACCCGGACACGTGTGGCGTCATCCCGTGGTGGGGCATCGAGCGCCAGGGATGATCCCTGGGAGCCGGTTGCGGGAACCAGACGTCGCCGGCATACCCGGCGAGCTGGCCGCTTTCGAGCGCCCGCGCGATCGCATCGCGGTCGCAGATCTTGCCGCGGGCGGTGTTGACGATGTACGCGCCGCGCTTCATCTTGGCGATCAGGGCGTCGTCGAAGAGGTGCTCGGTCTCTGGATGGAGGGGCGCGTTGATCGTGACCACGTCGCAGACGGGCACCATCGACTCGGCGTCCGGGTGGTAGGTCACGCCGAGCTCGCGTTCGACCTCCTCCGGGAGGCGGTGCCGATCGGTGTAGTGCAGTCCCACCTCAAACGGCTTCAGCCGCCTGAGTACAGCGGAACCGATCCGGCCGGCGGCGATTGTCCCGACTTGCATTCCCTCGAGGTCGTACGACCTGGCGACGCAGTCGGCGATGTTCCAGCCGCCCTTGACGACCCACTGATACGAGGGGATGTAGTTGCGTACCAGCGACAGGATCATCATCACCACATGCTCGGACACGCTGATGCTGTTGGAATAGGTGATCTCGGCGACGGTGATCCCACGCTCGATCGCCGCTTCCAGATCAACGTGGTCC
>JALZOK010000147.1:0-798 GCA_030857225.1 Actinomycetota bacterium | reverse complement strand
GCTTCAGCCCCGGCGCCTTCGCGATCCTCTCAGCCGTCAGGTAGGCAGGCCAGAACGGCTGCGAGATGACGATCGCAGCCTCCGGGAGCTCTCGCTCGAAGACCGAGTCCGGCCCGTCCTTGTCCGACGTGACAACAAACGCGTGGCCGCGCTCCTCGAGGAACCGCCGCAGCCCAAGCTCCCCGGAAACGCTGCCGAGTAGCTCACCCGGCTCGAAGTCGAGCCGCTCGGGGGTCGGCGTCGTCTGACCGTCGTCGTAGCGCTCGATCCTGGGAATCGCGTCTCGAGCGTACGAGCTCGGATACCCGTCCACAGGATCCTCGTACAGAACACAGAGAACCTTCGCCACCTCTGCCTCACCTTCCTCGCCCGCGCCCTGGCATCGCCCGCTGATTCTAGACCTCTCCGTGAGCGCAGTTCGGGAGGTTGGACGACGATTGCGGGAACGATCCGCTTCGTGACAGCCATCGCCGGAGGGGGGACGCGGCCGAAGGACGCTATCTCGGAGTCGCGCCCGATCTGACGTCGGCGAATGGGGAGCCTGCTGTCGAACTCAACTGGCGTGCCTTCTGCGCTCGCTAAGTCAGTATCTGCGCCGTCTGTCGCTTGTTTTGTAGATCTGGCGTCCGCAATGTCGGCACGCCGTGGGCGGTGGAAAGAAGCCGAGCCGCTTCCGGCAGTGCGGGCACTTCATCTTCCGCGTGAAGATTTGCCTGAGCGCCCCCGCAGCCATCAAGTCACCGCGGCTGAGGTTGTTGGATGGTAGACGTCGCCGCCGGGAAGCGTGCGCGTGTGGGC
>JALZOK010000146.1 GCA_030857225.1 Actinomycetota bacterium | reverse complement strand
CGGGTGTCGAAGCCGCGATCGAGAAAGTGGCTGCCGCGAATCCGGGCTCTCGCGTCAGCTCCTTCTTCAACACGGGCGACGACGTCTACGTCTCGGACGACCGCAGGGTCACGTTCGCGAACATCTACGCGCCTGGGCAGTTCACCATCAACCCCGTGGACGTCGACCCGGCGAAGAAAGCCCTTGCCGCCGCCGTTCCAGCCGGGGTCGAAGGCTACGTCACCGGCATCGACTCGCTCGTCGCCGAGTCCAGCGAGGGCGCGGATGGCGGCGAGCCCCCGAGCGTGCTCGCCGAGGCGCTGATCGGAGGCATCGGCGCGCTCGTGATCCTGCTGTTCACGTTCGGCACGTTGCCGGCGATCGCTATGCCGTTGGTGATCGCGATCGCGTCGATTCTCAACACGTTCTCGCTGATCTGGTTGCTGACGTACGTGACCGACGTCTCGATCGTCGTGCAGTTCCTGGTCGCGCTGGTAGGGCTCGGTGTGGCGATCGACTACGCGCTGCTGATCATCTTCCGCTTTCGGGAAGAGCTACGGCACGGCGCGGACCGCGATACGGCGATCGTTCAGACGATGCAGCATGCGGGCCGCTCCGTGATCGTGTCCGGGACCACGGTCGCCGTCGGGCTGCTCAGCATGATCATCGTCCCGCTGGCCTTCGTCCGCTCGATCGGGATCGGGGGGATGCTGATCCCAGCGGTCTCAGTATTGGCCGCGATCACGCTCCTGCCGGCGCTCCTCTACACGCTCGGGCCGCGGATCAACAGCGTCCGCGTGCTGCCCAGGCGTCTCGTCGAGGGCAGCGACGACCCGGACAAGGGTTTCTGGAACCGGTGGGCGCACCTCGTCGTGCGGCGGCCGATCTCGGTCGCCGCGGCCGGCCTGGCCTTCGTCGCGGTGCTGCTCTTCTACGGCGTCCAGCTCAACGCGGCCGACGCCCAGGCCAAGGACTTCCCCGGTGGCGGGCCGGCGCACACGGGCGCCCAGGTGCTCCGCGACGCGGGGATTACGGAAGGCGTGCACAAGCCGTTCCAGATCGTGGTCGAGGGCGATGCGACGCCCGAGCAGCTCGACCGGCTGGCCTCACGGCTCGACGAGACCGAGGGGATCGCGGGCGCAGCGGCGCCCCCCGGCGCCCGCGCTGAAGGCATCGCGCTCGTCGAAGCGTTCTCGACCGCCGACGGCTCGAACAGGGACACACGGCCGACGATCACCCGGCTGAAGGAGGATGTCCTGCCGGCGGCCGCGAGCGACCTCGGCGGTTCGCAACTGACGCTCGCCGGGGTGCCGACGGAGGAGCGCGAGTTCATCAATGCCGCCTACGGCAGCTTCCCGTACGTGCTCCTGTTCGTCGTCCTGCTCACGTACGTGCTGCTGGCGCGCGCCTTCCGCTCGTTGCTGCTGCCGCTCAAGGCCGTGCTCCTGAATCTCGTCTCGCTCGGCGCCGCCTACGGGATCATCGTCTTCATCTTCCAGAAGGGCAACGGAAGCGAGGAGATCTGGAACGTCCCGGCGACCGATTCGATCATCTCCTGGATCCCGCTGATGATCTTCGCCTTCCTCTACGGGCTCTCGATGGACTACGAGGTCTTCATGCTGACCCGGATGCGGGAGGCCTACGACGAGACCGGCGACACGAACCAGGCGATCTCGCTCGGGCTCGCGCGGACCGGCAAGCTCGTCACGAGCGCGGCGCTCGTCCTCATGTTCGCGTTCTTCGTGCTCTCGACGAGCCCCGGCACCGATATCAAGCAGTTCGGGATCGGACTCGCGGCCGGGATCATCTTCGACGCGACGGTGATCAGGGCGCTGCTCGTGCCTTCGATCATGCGGCTCATGGGCGACTGGAACTGGTGGCTGCCGTCGTGGGCAGCCCGGATCCTCCGCGCCAGCCCGAGCTCGGTTTGAGTGTTGGCATCGATGTCTCGGAGGCACTCGATCTAGTCACGCTCGCGGAGCGCGCAGCGGAAACCGGCTTTCAAGCACGGGGAAGTCGCGCGAGGCGGCCGAATCACCGCCCTGGGATATCGCGCGTCGGCGAGGCCCTCCTACTCAGCCGCCTCGAGCGACCTTCGAGGACGACGAGTGCGATCGCGAGGGCAGGAACGGCAAAGGCGACGGTGAGCTCCGAACCGGGCCGGCGAGCAGCAGAGCGGCGACTAGCTTCTGGGACGAGCCGCTCGCGGCGCGCGGCCGTCCAAGCAAGACCCGGGGTAGCGCTTGGTGACGGCCGCGCGCGCGCGGCGCCGGTCGCATTCAGTACACGCGCCTCGGTTTGCTCTGCCGTTTTTCGCGAGCCGGCGACCTTGCCGGCGCTACCTGAGCGTCAGCGTCGCAGTCGCGCTATGTACGGTGGTCGCGCCGGTGCCGGTCACCGTGAGGACGAAGGTGCCGCGCGGCGCACTGCGGCTGGTCGTGATCTTGAGGGTCGCGCTGCCGGGAGCAACGACCGAGGTCGGTGTGAAGCTGGCGCTCGCACCGTTCGGCAGGCCGCTGACGCGTCTGCGTCCGCTCCCTGAGGGTAGTGATGTCCACCCTCACATACTCAGCTCGCACCCGAAAGTCCTGTACCACGCAATAGTTCAGCCCGCAAGTACCCCCCCTCACATGAAACCCACGAAGTTGAGCTCGCCGCCCATCTTCTCCGGCAGCGACGTTGTCGCGGCCGCCACCACCGCCCCGGTCGGCTGGAAGGTCAGACCCTGCAACACCAGCGAGCTGCGCTTGACCGCGTCGCGGTG
>JALZOK010000145.1 GCA_030857225.1 Actinomycetota bacterium | reverse complement strand
GAAGAACGGCAACGGGATACCCGTGATGGGCATCAGGTTGAGCGTCATGCCTACGTTCACGAGAACGTGCACGAGCCAGCTAGCCATGAGGCCGAACGCGAGGAGCCCGCCGAACGCGTCGTTGGCGCGCTCCGCGATCTTGGTGCAGCGCAGCAGCAGGAAAGTGAGCAGACTCAGCGTAAACATCACCCCGATGAACCCCAGTTCCTCGCCCAGCACCGCGAAGATGAAGTCGGTGTGCTGTGCAGGCAGGAAGGCGAGCCGCTTCTGCGTACCTTCGGTAAAGCCCTTGCCGAAAAGACCCCCGGAGCCGATCGAGATCTTCGATTGGATAACCTGATAGCCGGATGCCTTGGGATCGAACGAAGGGTCGAGGAACACCTTCAACCGGTTCTGCTGGTACGGCTTGAGCTTTTCCCAGAGCACCGGGGCGACGACCCCGGTCGCGACATTCATCAGCATCAGCACGATTCCCTCTACCAGGAACGGCCGGTAGTAGAGGACGAGCGCGAGCAGCACGAGGAACCATGCGCCCCACAGCCCGGTGCTGAAAGAGAGAACGAGACTGATCGCGGGGCTCGCGAGCAGCAGCAGCAGCGGCCAAGCGACGCCGGACCAGTACAGCATGGCGAAGAAAATTCCGATGAACGCGATGCCGCTGCCGAGGTCGGGTTGCGCCATGATCATCAGCCACGGCACGCCCACGATGATGGCCGGCTTCCACAGATCGAGCAGCGACGTGGGTGAGTCGCGCCGCGCTGCCAGCACCTGCGCGAGCATGAGCACCACCGTCACCTTGGCGAGCTCCGACGGCTGACCGATGCGAACGCCGCCGATGGCGAGCCAGCTCTTGGTTCCGGCCGCGGTTCCGGCGCCGGTACCGATCACAAGTGTCAGCCCGAGCAAAATCAGGCTGAGCGCGTACGCCGGGACGGTCAGCCACTGGATCAATCGAACCGACGTGCGCGTCACGCCATACGCCGTAGCCAAGCCAAGTATCAGCCAGACGATCTGCGGCTTGTACAGGCCGCCGACGTACGTAGGCACATCGGTGCGTCCAGCCGAGTACACCATCGCACTTCCCAGTAGCGATAGCGCGAACGCTGTGAGGACGAGCGGATAGTCCGCTACAATCCGCCGAGCCATCAGTTGGTAGCGGCTGTTCCTGCTAGCGGCGTCGGAGCAGGCGGGGGCACCGGCACGGGACGGCCTGGGACGTTGTCGCTCGCATCCCCGATCGCCGGTCCCGTAGTGGGAGCCCTATCGGCCGGATGCGGGATGTTGAGGTACTTGGCGGCCACACGCGAGGCGACGCGCGCTGCCTGCCATCCGTGACCGCCGAACTCGATCATGACTGCGACCACGACCTTGGGATCATGGACCGGAGCCATTCCGACAAACCACGCGTGGTCGGGTTTGTTGGCTCCGCTCTGAGCTGTCCCCGTCTTGCCGCCAAGGAACAGCCCGGGCACGGCTGAACCGCCGGCCGTGCCGGTGGGTGACACGACCCGGCCCATCGCCGACCGCAGCCCCTGGATCTGCTCGGCGGACAGCGTGAACACGCGCTCACGCTTGGGCGTGACACGCGCGATGCTCGGCGCCGCGGCGAACCCGTCCGAAGCCATGGCGGCATAGAACCTCGCCATACTCGACAGCGTCTGTGAGTTCTCGCCCTGGCCGATCGACAGATTGATCACCGTCGAGCCGGGCGTCCAGCCACGCGGTCCCCACTTCTTGTTGAAGTAGTCGAGACCGTAAGGAAAGCGCGGCGCCTTCTCGTTTGGCAGATCGAGCCCCGACCGCGTGTTCATTCCGAGCTTGATTCCCCCTGCGAGCATCCGCGACAGGCCCATTCGCAGGCCGAGCTGGTAGAAATAAACGTTGCACGATTTCTCGATTGCGCCGCTCAGGTTCTGCGATCCGTGCCCACGCCGCTCCCAGCACCTGAAGTACGCGTTGCCGTAGGCGAATCCTCCGCCGCACGCCTGGGGCATCCTCGTATCGAAGTTCGCGATGCCGTTCTCGAGGGCGATCACCGCGTCCACGAGCTTCCACGTGGAGCCGGGAGGATAGGTGCCCTGCGTCGCCTTGTTGTACAGCGGCTTCTTGGGGTCGGTGTTCAGCTCTTTCCAGTAGTCCTGCGGGATTCCGCCGGTAAACCGGTTCGGGTCGTAACCCGGACCGCTGTGGATCGCGAGCACGCCGCCGGTTTTCGGATCGAGCGCGATCACTCCGCCCATGAGGGTGTCCGCGAATACCTGGGAGACGAACCGCTGCAGGTCCATGTCGATGTTCGTCGGGAGCGGCGGCCCAGGCCTCGGAACCTGGTCGGGGCGCGCGACACCGGCCTCGTTGACGACTCTACCGCGAGCGTCTACTTCGACGAAGCGCATCCCCTCCGCGCCGTGCAGGATCTCCTCGTACTGCCGCTCGAGCCCTCCTTTGCCGACCTGCTGGCCGAGCTTGTAGTTGCGGAAGCGCTCGCTGTTCAGCTCGCTCTCGCTTATCTCGCTGGTGTATCCGACGAATGCGGACACGACCGCTCCGTCCGGATAATACCGCTTCGGAACGGACTGGATGATCAAGCTGGGGAAATCGATGCGGTGCTCCTCCAGCACTGCGACGACGTCGATTGCGGCGTCGGGGAAGATCACCGTCGGACGATTCGGCTCGCGCCGGAAGCGCTTGAGCGCTCCCTTCACGTCGTCGGGCGTCAGCTGGATCACCGTGCTGAGTCTCGTGAGCTCGGCAACC
>JALZOK010000144.1 GCA_030857225.1 Actinomycetota bacterium | reverse complement strand
CAACCGCAGCGTACGAGAGCTACTTGACGGTCAACGTAGTACGTGGCTTCGACGAGTTCATCGAGGACGTGTCCAACTGGTACATCCGACGCTCCCGACGGCGGTTCTGGGACGGAGACGAGGTCGCCCTCAGGACACTCTGGTACGCGCTCGTCCAGGGAGTCAGGGTCGTCTCCCCCGTGATGCCCTTCCTCAGCGATCACCTCTGGCGCGCGCTGACCACTCCCTGCGGGGCTGGACCCGAATCGGTGTTCCTCGCCGGCTGGCCCGAGGTTCCCGAGCCGGACACAGCGCTCGTGGCGGAGGTCGTCGAGCTCCGGCGCGTTGTCGAGCTCGGCCGCCAGGCACGGTCGGCTACGGGAACCGGCCTGCGCCAGCCACTGCGGGCTCTGGTGGTAGAAGGCGCGCCGCTCGCAGAGACCCATTCCGGCGAGCTCCGCGAGGAGCTTCGCGTGAAGGAGGTCGTGTTCGGCACGGTCGAGGCGAGCGAGCTCCGGGTGAAGCCCAATCTGCGCCTGCTAGGACCGAGGCTCGGCGCGGAGCTGGTCTCAGTCCGGAGAGCGCTCGAGGCCGGTGAGTTCGAAGAGCTGGCCGGCGGCGGCTTCCACGCTGCGGGTCATGACTTGAGTGCGGACGAAGTGTTGGTCGAGCGGCGTGGAATGGAGGGCTGGTCGGTCGCGGCCTCCGACGGTGTCACGGTCGCGCTCGACTTGCGGCTGGACGAGGAGCTCGTGCGCGAAGGCCGCGTCTACGACCTCATCCATCGGGTCAACACGATGCGGAAGGAGGCCGGGCTCGAGCTGACGGACCGCATCGCGCTCATGCTCCCGGACTCCGATCGCGACCTCCTAGCGCATCGAGACTGGATCGCGCGGGAGACGCTCGCCGTCTCCGTCGAGGTCGGCCCCGAGCTCTCGATCGCCAAGACCGCGTAGGGGCGAGGCATGCCACGCTTCGTGTTTTTCCGAATCTGAGTTCCGGCGTATGCTCCGACCATGGCGCACTGTCGCGCGTGCGGGAGCGAGACGAACGACGAGTTCCGCTTCTGCCCGTGGTGTGCGACGCCCCAACGACGCAAGCTGGTCGAGTTCTTCCGTGGCGTGGATACGGATCCCGTGCGCGCGCTTCGGGTCTCCCGCTACATCCCCGAGAAGCTCGTTCGCTTCAGCGTCTGGGACGAGACCGGCACCGTTCGCGCCGCGGTCTCTCTCGACGAGGAAGAGGCAGCGAGGCTCGCAGAGTTCGTGGCCACGCCAACGCGGAGAACGCGCCTTCTCGACGATCTGCGCTCGCTCGTTCGGCGCTAGTCGCCGGCGAGGTAGAAGACCCAGCTGCCGTCGGGCTCGATTCCCGCTCGCCAACCCAGGTAGCCGGTGCCAGGAACGAAGAGCGTGTCCAGCGGCCCGAGCGGCTGCAGCAGCTCCCGCTCGTGCGCGGTGATCTCGTCGGCCTCGGCGATGTCGTAGGCGAACGGCCAGACGTAGATGCCGCGGGAGAGCGTGTACGGCAGGCGCAGCACCTCTGCCAGGTTCGCCAGCGGGCGCTCGACCGACGTGCGCTCGAGCTCCTGCCAGAACGCGATCGGGCCGCCCTCGACCGGGCTCCCGAACGTGTACTCGAATCCCGTCGCGGGGACGAGTGGCCGCAACTCCTCGTAGTCGCCGGTCTCGGCAGCGGCGAGGATCGTGGCGCGGGTCTTCTCGACCGCTGCTGGGAGAGCCACTGCGGGCTCCGAGGTCGTCGTCGTGGTCGCGGTTGTGGTCGTCGTCTCGGTGACGGTGACGGCCTCCTCGGTCTCGCGCGCCGCGAACCAGCCCGCTGCCCCGCCGCCGGCAAGCAGAACTACTGCACCGATGAGAAGGAGGGCGCGGAGCATCTACTAGCTCTGGGCCGCGAGCTCCAGCTCGCGACGAAGCTCCACGGGAAGGCGGAAGGTCACGTCCTCGTCGACGAGCCGGTACGGCTCGATGTCTTCGACGCCTCGCGCTCTGAACCAATCACACACCCGGTTCACGAGCTTCTCGGGCGCCGACGCCCCGGACGTGATCCCGACCGTCTCGGCGCTGTCGAGCCACGCGACATCGACCTCGGATTCGTCGTCGATCAGGTACGCGGGGGTTCCCGCAGCGCGCGCCGTCTCGACCAGGCGGTTCGAGTTGGACGAGTTCGCAGAACCGATCACGAGCAGCAGATCGATCTCGGAGAGCATCTCCTTCACCGCCCACTGGCGGTTGGAGGTCGCGTAGCAGATGTCCTCCTTGCGCGGTGCCCGGATATCCGGAAAGCGGCGTCGCAGGACCTTGATGATCTCGCCCGTCTCGTCGACTGACAGCGTCGTCTGCGTGACGTACGCCGGCTTCGCGCCCGGCGGGAGATCGAGGGCCTCTGCCTCGGCGATGGTCTGCACGAGAACGGTGGCGTCGGGCGCTTCTCCGGTCGTCCCGACGACCTCCTCGTGGCCGGCATGGCCGATGAGAACGATCGTGTACCCCTCGGCCGCGTAACGACGGGCCTGCACGTGCACCTTCGTCACCAGTGGGCACGTCGCGTCGATGACGTTGTGCTCCAGGCGGGCCGAGTTCTCGTGGACGGTTGGCGCGACGCCGTGGGCCGAGAAGACGACCGTCGCGCCCTCCGGCGCCTCGGTCTCCTCTTCGACGAAGATCGCGCCCCGCGCCTCGAGATCGCGGACGACGTGGATGTTGTGGACGATCTGCTTGCGGACGTAGACGGGAGCGCCGTAGTGCTCGAGCGC
>JALZOK010000001.1 GCA_030857225.1 Actinomycetota bacterium | reverse complement strand
GCCGCCAGGCGGATCCCGGCCGCGGGAGCCACCAGTGCGAGCTCGCGGAGAAGGTTCCGTACGTACGTCTCGTCGCCCGTCCGTTCGCGTCCGAGGACATCGGCGTCGATCGCGACCAGCTTCACGAGAGCTCCCTCCAGAGCGCCTCCACCCGGTCGGCAGCGCGCTCCCAGCTGAACTCATTTGCGCGCGCGAGTCCAAGCCGCGCCAGCTCCTCTCGCCGAGCCTCGGCCTCCACGATGCCGTCCGCGATCGAGGCGATGTCGTGTGGATCGACAAGGACAGCGGCCGCGCCCGCGACCTCCTCCATCGCAGTCCCGCGCGACGTCACGACGGGAGTCCCACTCGCCATTGCCTCGAGCACCGGCAAGCCGAAACCTTCGTACAGCGACGGATAGAGGACGCAGCGGGCGCCCCGGTAGAGCTCGGCCAGCTCGGCGTCAGGAATCTCGCCGACCCAGCCCGAGACTTCCACCCCACCCCAGCCGCGCGCGCCGACGACCCGGAGCTCGATTTCCGCCAGGCGCGCAGCCTCCACGACGCGATCCAGATTCTTCCTCGGCTCGAGCGTCGCGACCGCGAGAACATACGAGCCTTCGGCCGCGCGCCCGTGCGGCGTGAACAGCGGATCGACGCCATTCGGGACGACACGAATGCGCTCCGCCGGAACGCCGACGAGCGTCTCGACCTCCCGCTTCGTGAACTCGGAAACCGCGACGACGGCATCCGCGGCTCGGAGCACCGTTCGCAGCCCCGCCTTGCCGTACAGGCCGTGCCAGCGCGGGAAGGCTTCCGGGTAACGGAGTATCGCCAGATCGTGAACGGTGAGCACCGTCGGGACACGCGAGCGCAGGGGGCCTCGAAACGTCGTGCAGTGGAGGACATCCACGCGCTCGACACGCAGCGGCAGCCCCAGCGGATACCAGAGCGCGTCACGGATGACGCTCGCCGCGCGACCCGGTCCGCCGAAGGAGAGGAGCTCGAGATCCAGTCCCGGGCGATCTCGGAGCGCGGTAAGGAGCCCGCGCACGACCCGAGCGGTTCCCGCGCGCGTCTGCACCAGCGGCGACGCGTCGATGCCGACTCTCACGTCTCGTCCTCGAGCCGGCGCGCCACGACCCTCAATGCGTCGACCGGTTCCGGATACTCGAGCAGCTCCTCGGCCTGCGCCTCCGAGCACCAGCGGTACTCGACATGCTCCTCGTTCAGCACGGGCTCCCAGTCCGGCTCGACCTCGACCGAATAGGGATGGAGGGTGACCCGGACGTCGTCGTCGTCGGCCGGTCGGTAGCCGAGCTCGAGCGGGATCGGCGCGAACCGAACGGGCTGCGTCATACCCGTCTCCTCTCCGAGCTCGCGCAGAGCCGCCGCGTCGGGCGCCTCTCCCTCCTCGATTCCCCCCGCGACCAGATGCCAGTAGCCGTGGCTCTCCGGCGAGCGCAGCAGGACCAGGAAGCTCGGCCCCGGCCGGTAGAGAACGAGCAGCACCTCCTCGCGCGCTCTCATCGCCGCGTCGCCTCCTCGTATCCACGCAAGAAGGTTTCGCCGGCCGCGCGCCACGTGAACCGGGCCGCGTGTTCGAGACCAGCCGCAGCGAGACGCTCTCGCTCTCGCAATGCCTGCTCGATCGCCGACGCGAGCGCGGCCGGGTCGTCCGGGTCCGCACGCACCGCTGCATCACCACTCGCCTCGTCGAGTGAGGGGTGAGAGGAGACGACGGCCGGGCATCCACACGCCATCGCCTCGAGAACGGGGATGCCAAACCCCTCGAAGCGCGACGGGTAGACGGCGCCAGCCGCGCCGCGGTAAAGCCGCGCAAGCTCGTCGTCTGACACGAAGCCGAGCCTGCGAATCTTCCCGGAGCCGAGCTCGGGCTGGTCTCCCCAGCCTTCGCCGCCGGCAACTGCGAGCAGGAGATCGCCCCCGAGCAGCCGGTGGGCGTCGACGAGGGTCTGCAAGTTCTTCCGCGGCTCGAGCGTCGCCACGGTGAGAAGGTAGGGCGCTCCGAGATCGGCGGCAGGACCGCCCGGCCGAAACTCGTCCCGCGCGGCTGGATGCGCGACGTGCACTCGCTCTGCGGCGACGCCGAGCGTCGCGATCACGTCGTCACCGGTGAAGCGGGAGTTCACGAACACGACGTCACATGTACGGGCGGCGTTCCGGTACTTGCGGGCGTGCATCGAGCGGGTGCGCGGCGTCGTCCACTCGGGGTGGTGGAGCGGGACGAGGTCGTGGATCGTCGTCGCCCGCACTCCGGCGCGCTGCGCCGGGAACATCCAGTCCGAGAAGTGCAGCACGTCGAAGCGGCCGAGCAGGCGCTCGGCGCTTGGGCGGCCGGCAGCGCTCCAGGCGGTGCGCAGCGCGTGCGAGAAAGGAAGGCGCCAGGTGCGGAGCTCGACGTCGATCCCTGCCAGCGCCGTGCGGATCGTCTCCGGCCCGCGCAGGTTCGTCGGCGCGAAGGCGACGATCTCGTGCTCCGCCCCGGCGGACTCGACGAGTCCACCGAGCGAGCCACGAACGTAGTTCCCGATCCCGAGCGGCGGGTGCGAGAGCGGCGAGACGTCGAACGCGATCCTCACGAGGCAGGCTGGTAGTCGAACACGTTGAAATGGGCGCCGAGCTCGCGCCGGTCGGTGCTTCCCGGCAGAACATCGGCGGGTACCGCTGTGGGAGCCACCTGGAACATCACGACGCAAGTCTCCCGTCCTTGCTCGAGCGGCACCCGGAGACTCGCCTGCTTGTTGGGTGAGAGCCGCACGCGAGCCACACGCCTTCCACCAACAGACGCCTGCACCGTCTGAGGGGCCGCGAACAGCGAAGGATCGCTCGAGAGCGACACGACCAGCGCCCCGCCGCGGCAGCGGCGCCGCTTCCAGGTCACTGTCGTTCCCGACCAGGAGTCGTTCGGGTAGAGGCCTCTGACCGACGTCGTCGACACGACATCGCCGCCGATCCGCCAGAGAGTCGTTCCCAGGGGGTCGTCTCGAGCGACGACCTCGCCGTCCGGGGTGACCGACCCATCGGTGAGGAGGTAGTCGACCGCGAGGGGCCCTCCACCCGGAGCGCGCACGAGACCGTCGCGAGGGTCGATGCGTACCTGCGTCTCTCCCACGCCTCCGGGCGTCGGCTGCTGGAGGTAGTAGACCTGTCCGACGGTGCGGTTGAAGAACTCGTTCTGGTTGACCGTGAACCGGTCCGCGCGTCCTGTCCACAGGACGGCAGCGCGGGCCTCGTCGGGAAGCGCCGCGTCGATCCAGTCGCGCGGGACTCCGCGAATGCCCTGGAAAACGGCACCGGCTGACGCCTGCTTCACGCCGTGCGAGCCCGCCCAGATCGGGTGGAAGACCGCCGCGTAGTACGCGAGAACAATCAGCGGCAGCGCGAGCGCGTAGCGCACCGGGACGAGAAAGAACACCGCGGCGAGAACGACAGCCAGTCCGAAGGCGAGCTCCGCGACCCATTCGAGCCCCACGTGATCCTGCACCGACCACCACGGCAGGAGCATGAGCGTGTCGGAGAGCGCCGACGTGTCGATGAAGCGCTCGAATGGAATCAGCAGAACGAGAGCGGGGGCCGCGGCTGCGGCGAACAGCGCGAGAACCCGAGGGCGCGGCGCGCCGCGGTCGACCCAGGCGAGCAGGAGGATGAGAAAGAGCGGCACGACGACGAAGAGGTTTCGCTCCTGGATGCGCTGCGCAAACACAGATGCGAACGCGGAGACGACGAGCACGAGCCACAACGTCAGCGCAAGCGCTGTCGCCAGCAGTGCTTGCAGCGGCCGGTCGAGCGAGCGGGCTCGTCCCACGAGCACGATCGTCGCCGCGACCGGTACCACCCCGAGGTACAGATCGAGCTCGGCAAGGTGATACAGCGCATAGCGAAGCACCTCTCCGAGCTCGTAGTCGGACTCTCCGACGATGCTGTACGCGCCGAGGAGATCCGAGAGCGACCTCCCGCGCGCGACCTGGGCGACGAGCACGAGCGCGCCCGCGCCGAGCACGACTCCGTACAACCAACGGAACGGCCGGAGTGTCACGCGCAGCCCTTCCCGACGGAACACGACGAGAAGGAGCGGCGCCGTGAGGAGAGCGGGAAGAAGGACCACGGCCTGCACGCGCGTCGCCGCGGCGACGCCGACCGCGATCAACAGCGCGGCCTGCCGCGCAGGTGTGGCCCGCTCCAGGACGAGCGTGAGGAGGAGCGCGCAGACGAGAAAGACCGGGTAGAACGCGTTCTCGGTCATGACCGAACCCGTGTACACGAGTGAGGGAAGCGAGATGGCGAGCACCGCCGCGAGGAGCGAGAGCCCTTGGCCGACGACGCGCCGCGCGAGAAGATACGCGGGGATCGCGGCCAGGGACATCACGAGCGCGTTCAGCGCCTTCACCGCCGCGTAGGCATCGGTCAGCCCCTCGAAGAGGGCGTAGGCGGGGCTGATGAGCAGCGGATAGACGATGCCGTAACCGGGAGAGGGAACATCGCGTACGAGCAGCTGACCCGACTCCGCGAGGCTGCGGCCGAGCTCCGAGTAGATGAGCTCGTCGACCATGATGAAGGGGCCGAGCATGCCCCGCGCGAGCCAGGCCCTGACGGCGAACGAGCCGGCGACGATTGCGACCAACCATGCCCACGCCGGCACTCGCCGAACGGCGCTACCTCCCAAGCTCGACCTCGGCGAGACGCCTGGCGATCTCCCCTGCTTCCGCGTCCTCCGGAGAGATCCCGACATCCGCCGCGGCCCGGCTCACCTCCCGCAGCACCGCGTCGCCCACCGCCGCTCCACCCACAGCCTCCTCGAGCACCGCGACATAGAGCTCGGCCACGCGTCCGAGATCGTGCTTCTGCTGCGCCAGGCGGGACGCAGCCGCGCCCATCTGCGCCCGCACGTCATCCCTTTCGACGAGGAGCTCCAGCGCGGCGGTCAACGTCTCGACCTCGTGAGAGTCGACCGGGACCTTGAGAGCGACATCGTTCGGAAGCTCGGAGAACCACCCCACGTCGCTCACGACAAGCGGCTTGCCGAGCGAGAGCGAACGGATCGCCACGCCCGATGTCTCGCCCATCGTCGGATGGCGCAGGCTCACCGAGATGTCGACTCCGACCATCAGCTCCCAGAGCCGAGCTTCGTCTACCCAGCCTTCGCGCACTATCCCTCGGTCGTCGAGGCCGAGCCGCTGGAGTCTGCGGTCGAGGTCGAACCCTGGCGAAGTCGGTCCGACGAGGAGCAGCACGATCCCGGGGTTGGTCTCCCGTACGCTTGCAAACGCACGCAGGAGCTCCGGGATGCGCTTGCTCGCGTTGACGACTCCGAAGCAGCCGACGACCAGGCCCGCAGCGACGCGCTCCGACTCGACCGCGGGCACGGGCCAAGCCGGGTGAGGAACGACCCAGACTGGCCCTTCGTACCCCGCCTGGCGGACGAGCTCGTGCACAGCGCGCGAGTGGACGATCAGCCCGGTCGCATGCTCGAGGACGAACCAGGCGAGTGGGAAAATTTCCGGCCGCGACTCCCATAACGGCGCGATGCGCTTGTCGAGCACTCCGTGTGCGAGCAGCCTCCCGACGACTCCATGTTCGCGCTCCATCGTGTCGAGGTAGCCATGGCCGTCGCGGCGGCCGATCGTCATCCCGGCCACGAGATGGTGGACGACGAAGTCGTGCAGGACGACGACTCCCGGCCGCCGGCGCAACGCGTCGACGATCCACGCGTGCGCGTCCGGGTTGTTTCCGACGTGGTAGAGCGCGGCATCCGTCCCGCGCGGAGCGCGCTTGCTCCCTTTCCTGACGACGGTCACGTCGAGGCGCTCGCGCAAGGCCGGCAGCAAGAGCGCGCTGTAGTCCGCCACCCCGGTTCGCTCGGGCGGCATCGGCGAAAAGTACGCGAGCTTCATGCCAACAGCCGCTCGATGGCTCGCTCCCAGGTCACCTCGTCGGCGATCGCCTTTCCCGCGCGCCCGAAGGTGGCGGCCTCCTCGCGATGCTCCCGGAGCCAGCTTGCGGCGCGGGCCAGCTCGGCGGCATCTGGCGATACGACGAGGCCCGTCCGGCCGTCGAAGACGATCTCGAGCGGGCCGCCCGCGTCCGTCGTCGTCAGGACCGGCTTCTCGGAGAGGAACGCCTCGAACGGCACCATCCCGTAGTCCTCGTCCACGGGCGCGTAGTACACAGCAAGACAGCGGCCGTAGAGATCGGCTAGCTCGGCGTCGGAGACGCGACCCGCGAATCGCGCGCGGCCGTCGAGGCCTCTTGCGCGAGCGAGCTCCTCCAGCCGGCGGCGGTCGGGGCCGTCTCCCGCGATCACGATCTCGAGCGACGAGTCGAGCGCCGCCGCCTCGAGCAGGAGGTCGATGCGCTTCGCGCGATCCAGCCGGTTGACCGAGAGAACGAAGTCTCCATACCCCTCGCAGCGGTACTGGAGCTCCTGCGGCGGAGGCGGCAGAAACTCGGCGTGGAGACCCGTAGTGCGCTCGAGCCGGTCGGCGACGTTCTGCGAGATCGCGAAGAGCCGGGTCGCCTCGCCGAGCGCGATCCGGTCGAGCGCATGCACCTTCCGCCGGAGCGCGCGATCGTCGGACGACTCGTCGAACTGCCCGAGGTCGGTCCTGTCGAGCTCGTACGCCTGCCGGAACTGGTGCACGAGCCAGACGCGTTTCTCCGGGTGCCGGACGAGATAGGACGGGAATTTCGTCGCGACGACCATGTCCACCCGAGCCCCGTCCACCTCCTCCAGGTCGAGCATCCGCCACAGGAACGCCTGGGTGAGGACCCGTGCTCCGGGATACCACTTGAACGGAACCGTGACGAGCTCGGCCTCGTGCCCGCGCACGCGGAGCTCGGCGACCAGCCGGTCGGTCATGACCTCGGTCCCGCCCCACGCGAACGGGATCTGGGGCCGGGTGACGAGGATCCTCATCGGCGCCCGCTGCGGAGCTCGTCGAGCTCGGCCTGCAGTCGCTCGACCTGCTGCTGGAGGTCGTCGATCAGCCGAAGGGTGGCCGCGTTGAACGACCGCTGGTCGTAGGCCAGAGGTTCCACGTACCAGCGCATGAGCTTGCGCAGGACGCCCTTGACCGGGGTTCCGACCCCGCCACGCACTCCGGGTCGCAGGCGCAGCGAGCGATCGGCGGAGACGGGCCAGAGGCGCTCGGCCTCGGCTCGCACGGCTTGACGGTCACCCTCGCTCGGCGTCCCCCCGCCCGGGTCGGATCCCGACCGGCGAACCTCCTCTCGAAGGCGCTGGAAGAGCTCGTCGACGTCTACCGAACCCCCTGCAGATTCGCCGTTTTTGGCTTCGCCAGAGGGCATTGCGGCATTCTAGATGCTTGATCGGAGATTCACGGCGGGCCGGATGACGGCCACTGACACGGCGCCGGCTGCGCGTCAATCTCCGAACAAGCATCTAGCCGTGGCATGAGGACGACCCCCGGGACGCGACTACGATCAGTCCGTGCGCGTCGGCATCTCGCTGCTCACCCTCGCCCCCGGCGATCTCGGCGGTTCCGAGACGTACGCGCGCCAGCTCGTGCGCGCGCTGCCGGCCGTGCGGAAGCTCGACTACACGGTTTTTGTGCCTACGCGGGCGAAGGATGCCGCAGGAGTGCTTCCGGCGACCGAGGTGGGTGAGCCCCTGGTGGGACGCCGCGGCCCTGCGCGGGTTCTCGGCATGGCTCTCTCGGCTCTCCGGTCACGCGCCGTCAAGAGCGAGCTGGAGACGGTCGACGTGGTGCACTATGCGCTGACCGTGCCCGTCCCCGCGACGAAAGCGCCGACGGTGGTGACTTTGCACGACATGCAGCATCGGGATCTCCCCGAGTTCTTCGGGCCCGCCCGTCGCTCGTTTCGGCGTGTCGCCTACGACCGGGCGACGCAATCGGCATCGGTGGTCATCGTGACGAGCGAGTTCGTGCGAGGACGCGCGCTCGAGCTCCTGGAGCTCGACCCTGCGGTCGTCCATGTGATCCCGCACGGCATCAACCACACGCTCTTCAGACCCGGAGACGAGGAACGTGAGCCGTTCGTCCTCTACCCGGCCCGGCCCTGGCCGCACAAAAATCATGCGCGCCTATTCGAGGCGTTCGCGTCGCTGCGGAAGAAGCAGCCCAAGTTGCGCCTCGTCCTCACCGGAGGAGGTCTCGAGCGCCTCGGCTCGCTCCCGGACGGGGTCGAGCGCTGGGGCGTCGTCCCGGCCGCGGAGCTGGCTTCGCTGTACAGGCGGGCCGCGGTCACGGTCTTTCCGAGCCTGTACGAGGGCTTCGGCCTTCCGCCGCTCGAGGCGATGGCGTCCGGCTGCCCCGTGGCGGCGGCCGATACCGCGGCGATTCCGGAGGTCTGCGGCGATGCGGCCGTCCTCTTCGACCCCATGGACCCGGAGTCGATCGCAGCCGGCATCGTCGATGCGGACTCGCGCGCGGAGGAGCTCCGGGAGAAGGGTCTCGCACGAGCGGCCGCCTTCACCTGGAACGAGACCGCCCGCCGGCACGAAGACGCGTATATCGCCGCCGCCAACCAGTAGTGCGAGTTGGCCTCAGTCTCCTGACCCTGGTGCCGGGGATCTCGGGCGGCAGCGAGACGTACGCCCGGGAGCTCGTCCGGGCGCTGGGTCGCGTCGGGCGCTTCGAGTACCGCGTGTTCCTGCCGTCGGTCGCAGCCGACGTGGACGGTCTTCCGGCGGAGCTCGTTCCCGAATACCGCGCGTCGCGGTCGACCGGGGGCCGCATCGTCGCGATGACACGGGCCTCGATCTCGGGACGGAGCATGAAACGACGCTTCGCGGGCCAGGACGTGCTCCATTTCCCTTTGAGCGTCATGGTCCCGCGCGTCGACAGCCGTTCTGCGACGACAACGATCCTCGACGTTCAGCACGAGCTCCTGCCCGAGTTCTTCTCCCGCGCGGAGCTCGCGTACCGGCGAAGGGCCTACGGCTGGTCGGCCCGTAGGAGCCGTCTCTTGCTGACGATCTCCAGGCACGCAGCGGAGACGCTCGTCGACCGACTCGGGTTGGCGGAGGAGCGGGTTCGCCCGATCCATCTGGGGATCGACCACGATGTCTTTCGGCCGAGCGACGAGACAAGGGGCGAGTTCCTTCTATACCCCGCTCGAAGCTGGCCGCACAAGAACCATGCGCGCCTGTTCGAGGCGTTTGCGGAGCTGCGGCGTCGACATCCGGGCCTCGAGCTGGTTCTCACCGCGTACGACGGTCCGGTGCCCGAAGGAGTGCGCTCGCTCGGCCGTGTGTCGCAGGCCGAGCTCGTGCGCCTCTATCGCACCGCTGCTGCGCTCGTCTTCCCGAGCCTCTACGAGGGCTTCGGTCAGCCGCCGCTGGAGGCCATGGCCTGCGGCTGCCCGGTCGCGTGCTCGAACGTTGCCTCGCTGCCGGAGGTCGTCGGCGACGCTGCTCGCCTCTTCGACCCGTCGTCGACCGAGGAGATCGTGGCCGCGGTCGAGAATGTTCTGGCCGATCCCGAGCCGTGGCGGCGTCGAGGACTCGACCGCGCAGCCGGCTTCACCTGGGAGAAGACCGCCCAGGCGCACGACGCGGTGTACGAGGAGCTCGCGAGCTGAGTGCGTGCGCGGCGATGATGTGTCCGTGAACGGGTCGCTGACCGAGTCGCTCAAGCGTTCCCCGCCGAGCCTGCACGACAGCCCCGACTACTGGGGTCTGGCGTGGGAGGCGCTCGCGTGGCTCGAGGAGAACGTGCAGAGAGGGATGTCGACGCTCGAGACCGGCGCCGGAGCGAGCACGATGGTTTTCGCAGCGAGTGGCGCGCGACATCACGTCGTCACGCCGGACGCCGAGGAGGAACGCCGGATACGCGCTGCGTGCGAGGAGCGCGGAATAGATACCTCGAGACTCACCTTCCACCTCGGGCGCTCACACGAGATCCTCCCCGAGCTCGAGGCGGGTGATCTCGACCTCGTCCTCGTCGACGGCGCCCATGGGTTCCCGTATCCGATCCTCGACTGGTGGTATCTCGCGTCGCGGCTCAGGAAGGGCGGCCGCATGCTTCTCGACGACGCCTACCTGCCGGGGATCGCCTCGATCGTCGACCATGCGCGTACGAGCGACGCGTGGCAGCTCGAAGCGCCAGTCAGCTTCCGCACGGCCTGCATCCGCAAGCTGCGAGACGACGATCCGCCCAACGAGGCGGACGCCCAGGCAGCACACGGACGGATGAGCTTCGCCTACCTGCCCCCGCGACGCCGCCTCGTCGCTTCCGCACGCACTCGCCTCTTCTCGACGCGAGCCGGGATCTGGGTCGTCCGCAAGTTGCGAGGCCCGCGCTAGCCAGCTCCCGCCACCGTCGCGCCCCACTCCTCGGGCGCGACCTCACGCGTCGGCTGCGCGAAGAACCAGACGTGGCCCTCAGCGTCTCGGGCGGTGTAGCGCCGCTCCCCGTACTCCTGGTCCGAGGGCTCCTCCCTGATCTCGACACCGGCGGCCTTGGCACGCTCGTAATGGCCGTCGACCTCGTCGACCAGGACATAGATCCCCACGGTCTCCTGGCCGAGTTCCCTCGGATTCCGATACTGCTCGCCGGGATCGCCCAGGTAGATCTTGCCGTCGCCGACGCGCATCTCGGCATGGTTGACGTACCCCTCCTCGCCGGTGTAGCGCAGCACCTCCTCGAAGCCGAACGCCTTGCCGAGGAACTCGAGCGCGGCGTCGACGTCCTGGTAGAGCAGATATGGAGTAATGGTCTGCACGGTCGCCTCCTTTGGTCAGGTTGTTCTCCGTCGTCGTCGAATCTCGGTGTCGAGCGCGTCGAGACGGTTGTCCCAGAAACCGCGGTAGCTCTGGAGCCACTCGTCCAGCTCCTGCAGCGGCACAGGATCGAGCGAGTAGAGCCGCCGCTGACCGTCTCCACGCGTGCGAACGAGTCCGTGCTCCCGCAAGACGCGGAGGTGTCGCGAGATTCCGGGCCGGCTCGTCGGGAAATGTGCTGCGATCTCACCCGCGCTTCGCTCTTGCTCGGCCAGGAGCTCGACGATGCGCCTGCGCGTGGGCTCGGCGAGTGCTTCCAATGCATTCATCGCGCCTGGGCCTCGCCGAGGAGCACGTTGAGTCGTGTGAGATGCGTCTCCCACCGGCTCATCGCCCGCATACCCACCCGTGCGTCGATGAGGCGATGGTCGAGTGCCAGAACCGTGCCTTCCCCTTTCGGCGTGAGCTCGAAGCGGACCACGGAGGGCTTCTCTCCCGGCGCCGCCCAATCGAGCTCCAGGAGCCGCTCGGTCTCGACCGCCCGCACTCGTGCCAGGAGCCCCGCGCCGCTGTCTAGCTTCAACTCGAAACCTCCGCCCGGGGCCAGATCGAGGTCATGGACGGGTCCCAGCCAGCGAGCGATGGAAGAGGTCTCCGTCAGCGCCGCCCAGACTTCGGCGGGTGACGCGCGGTAGTAGCGAGTGAGGCGCACCGCACACGTTCCGGTCACCTCGGTAACGTAACGTCTGAGTTACGTAACCGTCAAGTTACAGACAATCAGCCCAGCGCCCGGAGGTAATGCCAGCTGTCCCTGAGACTGCGCGGGCGGGTCACCATCAGCAACACGGCGTAGAGCACCACTCCGACCACGGCCGACGCCAGCGCGCCGAGCACGAGCGCAGGTGGGAGGAAGGACGCGACGCTCAGACCGGCCACGAAGGCCGCCGCCGATCCGAGTCGGCGAGCGGTGCCTGCCAGCGCACCTAGATCCACGAGCAACGCGGTGAGAACGAGCAGGGTCGAGACGGCGAGCGCGAGCGCGAGTCCGTCCAGCTCGAGCACCTCCGAACCCACCCAGGCCAGCGGCACCTGGAGCGCAAGCGCGGCCAGCGCAATCCACGGGAGGCGTCGCGTCCTGCCGGCGACGAAGGCCAGCGGGAACGTCACGGCGACGCCGACGGCAGCGACCATCCAGAGACTGAGCACAGCCACGGTGCGGCCGATGTCGGCGCCGATGTCACCTGCGTACGCCTCGCCGAGCACGGCCTCCACGAGAACGCCGCCCGCGAGCGCGAACACGCCGGCCGCTGCGCCGACCAGAACCAGCGCGAGCCACGACGTCGCGACGACGTGGCGCGCGGCCTGCACCGGGGCGACGCCCGCTCGGGAGAGAGGCACGGAGGTCACGATCCCGAGAGAGCCGGCGGTGACGGTCACGAGGGACGAGGCCGCGAGATAGGCGTAGACGAAGCTGGTCGCCGCGCCCGTTCCGAGCCGCGCCGCGAACGGGAGGCAGATGACGTACAGAAGCTGAAGCGCGAGCGGCAGGGCGGCTCCGACCGCGAACGCCCCGAGCCGCGCACGCACCGGCGGGCCACTCGGACGAACGGCGCCTCGCGGCATACGCAGGCGTGTCGCGTGCAGCGCAAGCCCGACCACGACGACCAGGAGCGTGATGGCGCCGTTCAGCATCGAGCCCCAGGCGACGGCGATGATCCCGTCCGGCTCCACGCGCGCGAGGATCAGCGCCAGCCCTGCCACGCTCCCGAGCGTGTAGCCGAGCGCGGCGGTTCGGTAGTCGTCGATCGCGGCGAGGCCGCTCGCCGCCAGCGCCGCGAACAGATGAGCGACACCCGCGGGCACGACCCAGCGGAGAACCTCGGCCGCTGTGTCCTCGGCGATCTCGGACCCGTCGCCGGTCAGAAGCCTCGCGACCAGCGAGGAGCCGATGGCTGCGAGGAGAAGAAGCGGAAGGGCGATCAGCACGAGCGCGATCGCGAAGCCCGCGAGCTCGCCCGCCAGGCGCCCCTCCTCCTGCGCGCGAGCGAGCTGCGGCAGCACAGCGACCCTGATCGCCTGCGAGGCGATGACGATCACGACGAAGAGCCCGTAGGCCGCGAGGAGCCCATCGGTCGCCTCCGAGCGCCCGAACTCGCGCGCGATCACGACCCCGATCGCCGCCGCGATCCCCGACACGAGCAGGAACGACCCCGCGGTGAGCGCGCCGCTCCCGAGCGAGCCCAAGCCGGGGGAGTCTGTACGCTTGCTCACCGACGCGGAAGCGTACGTCTCATGCCGAACGACAGTCTCTGGACAGGTAGCGCGCTCGACGACCTCCGCCGCGACTTCGGTGACGTCTACGACGGCCGAACGGTGCTGGTCACCGGCGCCGACGGCTTCATGGGCTCGCACCTGACCGATGGTCTGGTCGAGATCGGCGCCAACGTGCACGCGTTCGTGCGTGCCACGTCGAGCGGAGCGCTGAACAACATCGGGCACCTCCGAAGCCGGCTCAAGGTGCACTTCGCCGACCTCACGGACCGAACCTCCGTCGACTACCTGATCCGAGAGCTGAAGGAGACGGCGCCCGACCGGCCGTACATCTTCCACCTCGGAGCGCAGGCCCACGTCGGCGAGTCCTGGCACCGGCCGTACGAGACGGTGATGGCGAACACGATCGGCACTCTCAACCTCCTCCAGTCGGTGGTCGACTGGGGTCTCGAGCTCGAGAAGTTCGACACCGCCGGCACGTCGGAGGAGTACGGCAACGTCCGCGAGTCGGTCCGCGAGCACCACGACTTCGACGACGCCGGCAGCCTGATCCTGCACGAGCGCTCGCCGATCAACCCCAAGTCGATCTACGCGACCGCGAAGGTCGCAGCCGACTTCCTGACGATGAACTATCACGACGCCTTCGGCGTGCCGGGCGTCGTGACGCGGATGTTCAACAACTACGGCCCGCGGCAGAACCCGCGCTACGTGACCGGGACGATCATCACGCAAGCGCTCACGTGCGAGACGATCGAGCTCGGCCAGCTCGATCCGTTGCGCGACTTCTGCTTCTGTACCGACGGCGTTCGCGGACACCTGACCGTCGCCGCCCACGGCCTCCCGGGCGACGTCTACGTCTACGGCCAGGGCGCGAACATCTCGATGGGCGACTGGGTCGACCTGATCTTGCGGATCGGCGCCGCGGAGGGCTTCTGGCCCGACGACCGCGAGGTTGTCTCCACCCCTGCGCGCTACCGGCCCGGCACGACCGACGTGATGGCGCTCCGCGTCGGCCACGAGAAGCTCACCCGCGAGACCGGTTGGGAGCCGAAGGTCTCGTGGGAGGAAGGCGTGCTCCACACCATTCGCTGGTACGCCGAGAACCGTCGGCGCTGGCTCGGCAGAGTCGACTGGCTTCCCACGGGCGCGCCGCTCGCGACGCAATGACGCGCGTTCTCGTCACGGGCGGGGGCGGCTTTCTCGGCTCCCACCTCGTCGAGCGACTCGAGAGCGAGGGTCACGACGTCTTCTCCGCACGACAGAGCGATTACGACCTGACCTCGCCCGAAAGCGCCGCGCGGCTCTTCGACGACGCCGTTCCGGAGCTCGTGTTCCATCTGGCCGCCGAGGTGGGCGGCATCGGCGCCAACCGGGCGAACCCCGGGCGCTACTGGTACGCCAACCTCGCCATGGGCTTGAACGTGCTCGAGCAGGCGCGGCTGCACGAGACGCCGAAGCTCGTCATCTCGGGAACCGTGTGCTCGTATCCGAAGTTCGCCCCTGTCCCGTTTCGCGAGGCGACCCTGTGGGACGGGTATCCAGAGGAGACGAACGCGCCCTACGGCATAGCGAAGAAGGCTGTCCTGGTCGGCGCACAGGCGTACCGCGAGCAGTACGGATTGAACACCGTCTTCCTGCTTCCGACGAACCTGTACGGGCCACGTGACAACTTCGATTTGGAGACGTCGCATGTGATTCCCGCGCTGATCCGGAAGATGGTCGAGGCGGAGGAGGAGGTCGTGCTCTGGGGGGATGGCTCCCCGACGCGCGAGTTCCTGTACGTGGAGGACTGCGTGGACGGGTTCGTCCTGGCCGCCGAGCATTACGACGGCCCTGAGCCGGCGAACCTCGGCGCCAGCCGGGAGATCTCCATACGGGAGCTCGCCGAGGTCGTCGCCGAAGTTGCCGGCTACGGAGGGGAGATCGTCTGGGACACGTCGAAGCCGGGCGGGCAGCCGCGGCGAAGCGTTGACGGGAGTCGCGCGCAGGAGCTCTTCGGGTTCGAGGCACGGACCGGGCTGCGGGACGGGATCGAGCGGACCGTCGCCTGGTACCGCGCGAACCGCGTTGCCAGTGTCAGTAGCTAGCTCGTCCGTCGCAGCCGCCCGCGGCGCGAGCCGAACGCTGGACGGATTGCTCGAGCATCCCCGCGCCGTCCTCGGGACGCTAGTGGCGACGCAAGTCGTCGCGACGATCTTCCTCGCCGCGTCGGTGCCGCACAACGGGTGGGTGTGGTTTCACAACGGCGACCAGATCTGGATCACGACCCAGGGCTGGATGCTCGGGCACCTGGAGCTTCCGCCCACCGAGCTCGGCTACCTGTGGTCGCTCGTCCTCGCCCCGATCATGCTGGTCACGGGGCCGACCTACGTCCAGGCGCTGCCGCCGATCATGGCGCTCAACCTGTTCGTGCTGGCGCCGATCGCGCTCCTCTGCGTCTACGGGATCGCGGCGCAGATCGGCGGGCGGCTGCTCGGGTACTGGGCATCCTTTCTCTGGGTCGTCGCGCCGTTCGCCTCGATCCCGCTCTTCGTCGATCGCTACCAGGAGCGCTGGACCGAGCACTTCCTCCCGCAGGCGCTGGGGCTGACGTCGCTCTCCGACTTTCCGTCCCTGGTCGTCGTGCTCGCCGCGGCGCTCTTCGTCGTCCGCTCGCTCGACGCGAGCCGGGTCGCGGACGCCGCGCTGGCCGGGCTCCTGCTCGGAGCGGCCGGTGGGATGAAGCCGCCCAACCTCCTGCTGGGAGCCGGCGCCGCGCTCGCGTACCTGGTCGCTCGCCGCTGGCGCGAGGGGCTCGTCTTCGGCACGGCGATCGTCCCCAGCCTGCTCGTGCTCGTGCTCTGGAAGGAGCGTGGACTCGGCCAGCTTCCGGTGCTCTCGCTGGGGGAGGCTCGCCTGGCAGCCGGGGCGGGGCTCGCCGCGCTCGACGTCGATCGCTACATCGAGCTGGATCTCGAGCACTGGCGCGTGCAGATGGACAATCTCCGGGAGTTCTTCTGGAGCGCGAGGCTCGCCCAGTGGGCTCCGTTCGCGGGCCTGCTCGCCGTCCTTCGTGTCAGGCGCGCTCCCATTGCCGCGCTGCTCGGTGGCTGGCTGGCCGCCTTCATCGTGGTGAAGGGATTCTCCACGCGCGCGGACATTCAGGCGAACACCTTCTGGCGTCTGCTCATGCCCGCGTGGCCGGCGTATCTGATCCTCTTCGCGTCGATTCCGCTGCTCGTGCCGACCTTCGCGCGCCGGCTCGGCGACCGTCTTCGGCCGGCGCTCGTGAGGCCTCTGTCCTGGCGCTGGGTTGCGGTCGCGGCCGCGCTGACCGTCGCGCTTCCGACCGTGGCGATCGCTGCCGCGTCTCCGAGCACCGGTCCGAAGCGAGCGGTCTTCCAGGACGACGCTGGCAACTTCATCATGACCTCGATCGCAGAGAACGTGAAGCTCGAGGTCCAGCGCACCGGTGACGGGAATCTTCTTTCGTGGACGTCAGGCGGCCCCTGGCGTGGGGACGTCTTCTACCGTATCTACCGGCTCGAAACCCAGGACGTCGAATGCGAGCACACCGACGGGGCGACCTCCGTGTACTGCTTCATCCGCTCCATCCCGATCGCCACGACGCGCGAGACGGAACACCTCGATCGCGACGCGCCGCCGGGCGCCTGGTACCGCGTCGGGGTGGGGACGAACTGGCTCGACGACGAGACGCAGGGCGATGTCTTCGCGTTCAGCCGGGCCTTTGTGGCTCCCTAGACACTCGCTCCTCCAAGAGCGCGATCCGCTGTGCCAGCTCCACGTTCTCGTCCGTGAGCTTGGACAGCACCGTCGAGTAATGGAGGAGGACGAGGAGGATGAAGAGCGTCGCAACCGCGAAGAGGACCGCCGGTGGATACCCGGTGACGCCGAGCCAGCTCGCAATTGTGTTCAGCGCATCGCGCCAGGCGGAGAGCACGAGCAGCACGGCGCCGGTGGCGAGCCAGAGCAGCGCGTAGCGCTCCTTCAAGCGCCGACCTCGGATGAGCTCCAGCACGACCAGGATCAAAAGGGCCGACGCGACGACGCCGATGACGGAGACGCGAAGCGGGGTCACCGGCGAGCGGACTCGAGACGCGGATAGCGGCGAAGGCTGGCGACGAACAGCGCAAGCATGACCTTGACGATGTAGTACAGGGAGCGGACGAACGTGATCGAAGACGATCCCGTCTCGCGCTCGCGCATCTCCACCTGCACCTGCGAGAGCGCGAGGCCGCTCTTCAGCGCCACGAGGGTCGCCTCCACCTCGGGGTAGTCGTGCGGATACTCGGCGGCGAAGAGCTCGATGCCGACGCGGTCGAGTGCGAGAAATCCCGAGGTCGTGTCGGTGACCCGCTGGCCTCCGAGGAGCGAGACGAGCCGTGCGAAGACGCGGATGCCGATCCTCCGCGCCAAAGGAGGCCGATAGCTGCCGCCGGGGTCGACGAAGCGGGAGCCGATGACGAGATCTGCCTCACCGCGCTCGAGCGGGGCGAGCAGCCTTCCGAGCTCCGCGGCGTCGTGCTGCCCGTCGCCGTCGAGGCGCACAGCCGTGTCGTAGCCCTCGGCGAGCGCGAACTTGAACCCGGTCTGAACGGCGCCGCCGATCCCGACGTTGTGGGGGAGCCGGAGCACGATGGCCCCGTGGGACTGCGCGACCGACGCCGTCTCGTCCGTCGACGCGTCGTCCACGACCACGATGTCGATCGCAGGATCGAACGCGCGGATCTCGCCGACCACCTTGCCGACGACCTCCGCCTCGTCGTAGGCCGGGACGACAGCCACGATCCGCCCCAGCGAAGGCGACGCTGTCATACAGGCACTCCGGCGCCCAAGCCGACGAGGTCGAGCAGTCGTCGCGCGCGATGCGCATACGTGTGCTCGTCGAGGACCCGCTCGCGGGCGCGCCTTCCCATCTCCTCCGCCTGCCCCGGATCGGCCAGGAGCTCCCGGTACGTGGAGACCGCTTCGTCCGCGCTCTCCACAACGAGGAGCTCGCTCCCGGGCTCGAACCAGCGCTCGATCCCCGCGTGCGGGTTCGAGACGATCGCCGCGCCCGAGGAGGCGAGCTCGAACGGACGCGCGGTGGAGGAACCGGGAACCGTGGCGTGCGGACGCCGGGTGATGTTGAGGTTGACGCGGGCCGACGAGATCGCGCGCGCGAACACGTTGAAGGGAACGTCTCCGAGGAGGCGGGCCGTGCCGGTGTCACCCTGGAAGTCGAGCCCGCCCAGCGCGAAGTCGACGTCGGGCGCAGTGCGCGAGGGCTCCCCGACCATCTGCTTCATCCAATCCCGGCGGAACTTGTCCCCGTAGCCGTAGAAGAAGACGTCGATCTCCTTCTCGACCGCCTGGGGAGAGAAGAACTCCGGATCGGCACCCCAGAACAGGGTCTCCGCGCGTCGGGCGCCGAGCTCGAGCAGCCGCGGCGCGCCACCCTCCGAGTTCGAGACAATCAGGTCGTACTCGAACGGATCGGCGCCGTGGTAGGGGTTGAACCCGGTGTCCATCCCTCCGTACTCGGGCAGGCTCATGGGCACATCCCCGTCGTAGAAGATGACAGGTATCCCGAAGCGCTCGCGCAGGGCGGTCGGGATCCCACGTAGGTGCGCCATCGGAATCGTGTAGACGACGACCGCGTCGGGCCGCTCCCGGTCGACGAGCCGCTCGAGATGCCGCTTCCAGCGAGGCGTGACCAGTCGCCGGATCGTCTCGCGCGTGAGCCGGTCGAGGCCGCTGTCCTCGGGCTCCGTCTCCGCACGGCGCAGGTAGCGATCGCCCTTCACCCGCGCGAGCACGTTACGCAGGGCCTGGTAGGACTCGCCCTCGATGTAGGTCGGGTTCGGCGCGACCCGCCACCACGGGGACTCGACAGGGCGACCGCGGTAGGGCGTCACGACGAGGTCGACGCCGGCCTCGTACATCCCCTTCCAGAGTTGCCACCAGGCAGGCGTGCAGCCGTAGCGGAAGTCGAGGTCGACCGCGGAGGCGACCGCCAGGATCTTGGGGGATCTCACTCGGCGCCCAGTGTAGGCAGCGGAGTCAGACCCCAGGCCTGATGTCAGCAACCTGCTGGATTAACACCCAGGCATCGAGCTTTCGCGAGCTCGGCGGCCCTCCTCTCGAACGTGGTGCCGCAGACCGACAACTCGAGAGAAGGGCCGTACCTAATCTCAGCGTTCAGACGTGCCGCGTCGCCACCTACTAGCCGTTCGTGCTTGCAGGCGGCGGGTATCGCTCGGTCGGCGCGTCCTGCTCCAGCTCTTCCTTCTTTGCCTTCGCCTCTTCCTTGGCGCGGCTCACGCCGGTGTCGATGTCCTGCTTGATCTGCTCCTTGTTCTCCTGCCCCTTCTGGTAGGCCGACTCGAGCATCCTGCCCGCCACCTCGCGGCCACCCAACCCGAAGGCGAGCGCCGAGGCGAGCGCGATCGCGCCGAGCAGCAGGGTGTAGGTCGTGACCACGATGTCGTGAGCGATCTTCAGCTGCTCGAGGATCATGAAAGTCGCGATCGTCATGACCAGGATCGGCGCGACGGTCGCGACGATCTTGCCGAGCCCGGTATCGCCCATCACCTTGGTGACGAGCGTTGCGATGCCCGCCGAAATCGCGCTCGCGACGAGGAAGATCAGGAACGCAGCGAGAATGTTCGGCAGGTATGCGTAGATCGCGGCGACGAAGTTCGTCAGCGCCTCGATCCCAAGCACCGACACGGCGAGCGAGATCGTCCCGAGCATGATGAACCAGAACGCGATTCTGCCCATGAGCTTGGACGGGCTGGACGTCACCTTCTCGACGAACATCCCGACCTGGCCTCTTTTCAGCGTCCGGTCGAGTCCTGCGCTCTCCAGCACCTTTCCGACGATCTTCTGCACGACCTTGGCCACGATGTAGCCGATGACGAGAATCAAAAGCGCGCCAATCAGCGCCGGAAGCCATTCGAAGAACACGGTGAATGCGCGCTCGACGCTGTCGCCGATGTTCAAATCCGCCAAGACCATCGAGATACCCCTCTTTCTTCGCATCGGGCACACCACACCCGGTCGAAAGAGCAAGACAGCAGTCAGGCGCGAAAAGTTACGGGATGTAACCGGAGGGCACGCGCAGAGGTCATACAAAGTATGGGCGCCCCTCTCACGCGTGAGACTGACTCACGTGCTTGCCGCACTAGACTCTCGACCTTCATGGACCCGGACGAGGAGCTGGTCGCGCGAACACTGAACGGTGACGTGACCGCCTTCGAGACACTCGTGAGACGACACCGGGGTCTCGTTCATCGCGTCGTCGCCCGCGTGATCGGCCGCAACGACGCCGAAGACGTGACGCAGGATGTCTTCCTGCGCGCCTTTCATCGCCTCAGCCAGTTTCGCGGAGACGCGCCGTTTCGCGCGTGGCTGCTTCGCATCGCACACAACACCGCCCTGAGCTCGCGTGCTGGATGGGGCAGCGAGAACGATGCGCTGTTCGAGGAGGTCGCTGAGAGCGTGCCGAGCTCGAGCCGCACGCCGGCCGACGCGCTCGAGGACAGCGAGCGCCGCGAACGGCTCACCCTCAAGCTTCAGCAGATACGACAAGCACACCGCACCGTGATCGTGCTGCGCGACCTAGAGGGACTGAGCTACGAGGAGATCGCTGCGGTCACGGAGACGCCACTCGGCAGCGTCAAAGGCCGGCTGTTTCGTGCCCGCAAAGAGTTGATCGAGGTCCTTCGCCACAACACCTATGACTGGGAGTTGCCCGATGAGCGAGCTTCCGCCTGAACAGGAGATCAGTCCCGCGGAGCAGCGCCTACTGCATCTGCTGGACGCACTTCGCGGCGAGACCGAAGGCGGCGACGGCGCATTCGTCGGATCGGTGATGCGACAGGTACGCGTGCAAAGCTTGCTGCGCGAGCTGCTCGGCGCGGTTGGCGGCCTCACCTCGGCTGTGCGCGAGGCTCTCGCGATCCTGCTTGGCTCCGCACAGAGCAGAGAAAGTCGCTGATGCTCTTAGCTGACATCATCGATCGGGCGACAGCCTCGTTCGGTGACGCGCTGCCCCGGCTGGTGGGTGCGCTCGTGCTGCTCGTCATAGGTCTCCTGCTCGCCCCGATCGTTGCGCGCTTTGTTCGGAACGCGTTGGGTTCAGCGGGGCTTGATCGGCTTGGGGAGCGCTTCGGGGCACGCAGGGTTCTTGCTCGCATCGGGTTCGAGCGCCCCCTCTCTGCTCTGGTTGCGATCGCGATCCGGATCGCGATCCTCGTCGTGACCATTGTCGCAGCGCTTTCTCTGCTCGGCCTCGCGGCCCTTTCGACCGCGCTCAACGAGCTGATCCTTTTCCTGCCGAACCTGTTCATCGCGCTCGTGCTCGTCCTGGCCGGCTTCGTGGTGGCGGAGCTCGTCGGTGCACGAGTGCAGGGACTTGCGACGCAGATGGATCTGCCGGGTCCGTTCCGGCAGGTAGTGGAGGCGGCGATCATCGCGCTCTTCTTGCTGACCGCGCTTGCGCAGATCGGCGTCCGGACGACCATCCTGACGGGCCTGATGGCGCTGATCATCGTCGCCGTCAGTTTGACGTTCGCGCTGGCGTTCGGACTTGGTGGCCGCGACGTCGCCCGACAGTTGAGCGCGGGACGCTATGTCGGCAACGCCTACCGCGTCGGCGATCAGATCGAAGTGGCCGGATTCAGCGGTCGCATCAGCCGCATCGAGTCAGCCACCACCGTGCTCGAGGCAGGCGATGGACGCTCCATTCGTATCCCCAACCATATATTGCTCGAGTCGGTCGTTATCGTTGGCGCGGGCAATGCCGAGCGTGGCTAGCCCGTATCAGTAAGCCCCCCGCCGGGCGATCACGGCCGGGATGGTTCGCGCGATGATCGTGATGTCCAGCCAGATCGACCAGTTCTCGAGGTACGTGAAGTCGAGCCGAACGAGGTCGTCGAACGTGAGGCCCGAGCGCCCGGAGATCTGCCAGAGACCCGTCATCCCCGGCAAGACGGCATAGCGCGCCCGATGCCAGTCCTCGAGCAGCTGGTAGTCGCGAAGCGGCAGCGGGCGCGGCCCGACGAGGCTCATCTCTCCCTTGAGCACATTCACGATCTGTGGAATCTCGTCTAGGGAGAGCCTGCGGAGCACGCGGCCCACTCCGGTGACGCGTGGGTCGTCGCGGATCTTGAAGAGCGCTCCCTCGGCTTCGTTCGCATCCTCGAACCTGGGTTGCAGCTCGGCCGCCTCCGCGACCATCGTCCGGAACTTGAGCATCTCGAACGCTCGCTCGCCGACCCCGATTCGCCGGTCGACGAAGAGCACGGGGCCTCGCGAGCCGAGCTTGATGGCCAGTGCGATCAGGAGCCAGACAGGGAGCAGCAAGATCGCCACGAGGACGCTGACGACGATGTCGAAGGCGCGCTTGACCACCCAGTCCCACCCGGTCAGAACGGGTGGGCGGAGCTCGAAGAGCGGCACGCCCTGGCCGGGCACATACTCGCCCCGCTGCACCAAGAGCTCGGTCGTGTCGGGGGCGAGCCGAACCTTGATCCCTTGCCGGTGAGCCTGCTCCACGACCTCGAGGACCGTCCGCTCGTCGAAGTGGGCCTCGGAAAGGATCACCTCGTCCGGGCGCACGTCCTCGAGCACCTTGCTCAGCTCCTCCCGCGTTCCGAGCAGGCGCAGGCCCGGAATCCCGTCTTGGGCGACGACTCCGACGAACTCGTACGCCAGCCCGCCGCGAGCGGCGGCAAGCGTGTTTCGGAGCTCGGCGAGTGCCTTTCCCTCCCCGACGAGCACGACGCGGCGCCTGACTCCCACCGCCCGCATCAGCTCGAGCGAGACGGACTCGTAGGACGCGCGCAAGAGGCCGATCGCCAGGGCCGAGACCACGACGGAGGTGGGGATCAGCCCGGAGGTCGCGAAGTCGTACCCCGTCCCGATGCCGAACGCCAGCACGATCAGAGCGACGACGATCAGCGAGGCGACGATGCGTCCGGCGCCCGGCCGCAGCTCGCGTTGCCGGTAGAGCCCCGCCTGGGCGAAGACGAGAACGGTGATGGGTGCGGCGAACTTGAGCCACTCCGCAGGCCCTTCGCTCCAGAGCAACCCCCAGAAGATGCTTCCGTCGCCGCGAACGAGCTCGCGCGTGACAAGGGCGAGGTAGATGCCGAGCGCGAGACCGACGATGTCGAGGGCGACGAGGGCAAGCACAGAGAGGGCCCGCCGAACGAGGCCCAGGATCGGCCTGCGGGAAAGAAGGTAGACGCGAGAGGCGCGAACGTCACGCCCGGTCGGTGCGGGCACCGGGGCAGGCTGCGACGTCTCGGCCGGAGGAGCGGCCTTGGACACGAAGGGAAGCTTAGAGCCAGCCTCAGAATGCAGAGCCTCACCCCTAGTAACAGTCTGTTACTTGGACGTCTGGGCGACCGTGGACCACGAGACCTCAGGAGCGGTTTCCGTCACGTCGGCGAGTCTCATGAGGTCTGTCGGCTCGGCGAGACGGGCCAGAAGGACGAGGAGCGCTGCCAAGCCGACGCTTCGGCGGCGATCCGCGAGGTCGGTGTCGTGGAAATAGACGTGGACCGCTCGCGGCAGCGATCTCCAGCGCAGGAGATCGCGAGCAAGGTCGCCGGGCGAATGCGTCGTAGGGATCGCTGCGAGAAGGCGCTCGGATGGGAGCCGGATGCGAGTGGGCTCGACGAGCGAGGCCCAGGCCTCGTTCGCAGCGAGATACGGGGGTCGCCGAGCGCGAGGCGTGCAGTCGATGTAGCCGAGCTCGGCGCACGCCTCGGCGACCTCGATGTCCGTGTACCACCCGCCGCCGCAGAAAAGCGACGGCTCGAGCCCGAGCTCTCGCATCCGCCGGCCCTCGGTGAGCACTCGCTCGCCCGTCTCGCCCGCGGTGGGCCGTGCGTGGTCGGGAGCCGTCCAGTGCGTGTGGTGCCCGAGCGGACCGCGCGCGGCGGCTTCCCGCGCCCGCACGAGCCACGTCCCCTCGTCCTCTCCCGTTGCCGCGTCGGGAGGGCGCATCAGCGCGGCGATCGGAAATCCGCCCGGCCGACGCCGCTGCAGTGCGGCGAACCGCCCCCAGATCTGGTCGTCGAGAGGTCGTTCGACGTGACATGAGACGACCGCGTACCGTTTCGGCGTCGTGTGCGGCATCAGCGGACTAGTATCGCCCTCCGCTCCGGCCGACCCGGACGTCGTCGCCCGCATGACCGAGGCGCTCGTCCATCGAGGACCCGACTCCGGGGCGGTCACTGCTCTTGGTCGCTGCGTCCTCGGCCACCGCCGCCTGAGTGTCGTCGACCTCGCGACCGGAGGCCAGCCCGCAACGAACGAGTCCGGCGACGTCGTCTGTGTCTTCAACGGCGAGCTCTACGACTTCGAGGACGTTCGCCGCAGCCTCCACGAGCGGGGGCATCTGGTGCCGGGGACGGGCGACACCGCCGTCATCCCGCACGTCTACGAGGAGCGAGGGCTCGGCTTCCCGACCGCGCTGCGCGGCATGTTCGCGATCGCGCTCTGGGACCGCGCCCGCGAGCGCCTCGTGCTCGCGCGCGACCGAGTCGGAAAGAAGCCGCTCCACTACGTGCGCTTGCCGGACGGGTCGCTCGCGTTCGCCTCGGAGCTGAAGGCACTGCTCTTGTTGCCCGGCTTGCGACGTGAGCTTTCACCGCAGGCCCTCGATGCGTACCTGGCGCTCCAATACGTCCCCGGCGTCGAGACCGGTGTCGCGGGCATTCGCCGCCTCGCTCCGGGACACGTCCTCGTCTGGGAGGACGGCCACACTCGGACGCAGCGGTACTGGGACCTCGAGCCCGAGCCGAGCGAGCTGGCCGACGAGGACTGGCTCGAGCTCGTGCGTACGACGGTGACGGATGCGGTGCGGCGCCGGCTCGTGGCCGACGTTCCACTCGGAGCTCTTCTCTCGGGCGGGATCGACTCCACGATCGTCGTCGGCCTCATGGCGGAGGCGTCGAGTGAGCCTGTGCGCACCTTCACGGTCGGCGTGCATGACCAGCGCTACGACGAGCGCGAGGCCGCTCGCATCGCGGCGAGCGCCTTCGGCACGGTGCACGAGGAGCTGCTCGTCGAGCCCGATGCGGTCGCACTCGTCTCGCGATTGACGTCGTTCCTCGACGAGCCGCTCGGAGACGAGGCGATCCTGCCCACGTTCCTCATCTCGGAGGTCGCGCGCCGGCACGTCACGGTCGCGCTCACCGGGGACGGTGGCGACGAGTCGTTCGCCGGCTATGAGCGCTACGCGGCGATGCAGATTGCCGGGCGCATTGGCGCGATTCCTCTCTTGCCAAGCCTCGGCGCTCGAGCACTTCGGGCCCTGCCCGCGGGAAGACGTCATCCGCGTTCGGCGGTATTTCGCGCAGCTCGCCTGCTGGACACTGCGTCACGATCGCCGCGGGAGCGCTACGGCGCGCTGATGGAGGTCTTTCCCGCCGGGCTTCGTGCCGACCTCTACACGCCGAGTCTGACCGCTGCCCTCGACGTCCCGACTCCCGCGTGGGCGCTGCTCGGCGATCCGCCGGCAAACGGGATCGCCGGGCTCCAGCGGCTCGACGCGCGCACGTACCTCCCCGACGACCTGCTCGTGAAGGCGGACCGGGCATCGATGGCGACCTCGCTCGAGCTGCGATCGCCGCTGCTCGACCACGAGGTGCTCGAGCTGGGCATCTCGCTTCCGGATTCGCTGCGCCTCGAGGGACGCCGTGGGAAATCAGCACTCAGGCGCGCGTTCGCGCACCTGATCCCGCCAGAGCTCGCGTCGCGGGGAAAGGCCGGCTTCGGGATTCCCCTCGGCGACTGGTTCCGCGGACCGCTTCGGGAGCTCGCCGGAGACACCCTCCTCGGCACACGGGCACGAGAACGCGGGCAGCTGCAACGAAACGTGGTCGAGCGCATGCTCTCCGCGCACGCGCGTGGTGAACAGGATCACGGCCACCGGCTCTGGTGCCTGCTCGTGCTCGAGCTCTGGCAGCGCTCGTGGCTCGACGCCACCCTCTCGCCGGCTCCTCACTCCGCCGCCGCCCGATGACGCGACGGCGAGCCCTCACGATCGTTCTCGCCGCTGCGATCCTGCCGCGCGTCGCCGTCCTGCTCGCCGAGCGCGGGGCGATCCTCGACGAGCTCGTCGAGAAGAGCGACCGCTTCGCCCGGACGCTCGTCGCCAGCGGCACCTTCGGCTTCCTACCAGGGCGGCCTTCGGGCTACACCCAACCCCTCTACGCCTGGTTCCTGGCCGGGCTCTACCAAGTCTTCGAGCGCAACTGGCTGGTCGTGGGCATCGCCCACATCGCCGTCGCCGCCCTCACCGCCGTGATCGTGCTCGAGATTGGTCGCCGCGTCGTGTCGCTCGAGGTCGGCCTCGTGGGAGCGATGATCGCCACGCTGCATCCGTTCCTCGTCTGGCACGACATGCACCTGAATCGGGAGATCCTGGATGGGTTGCTCGTCGCTCTGGTGGCGCTGCTGGCCCTGGTCGTCGTTGAGTGGAAGGGCGCCCTGCCGGCGCTCGCCCTCGGGGCCGCGGCGGGGCTCGCGATCCTCGGGAACGCGCGTCTCGCGCTGCTCCCGCTCGTTCTCGCGGCATTCGTCGCCTTCCCGCTCGAGCGTTCGAGGCGCTCCCTGCTGCTCGCCGCAGCGGTTGTTGCCGGGGCCGCCGTCGTCGTTTCGCCCTGGATCGCTCGAAACCAGATCAGCGTCGGCTGCTTCGCACTCACGACCGACACGCGTGCGCTCTGGAAGGCGAACAACCAGAACACGCGGGAGACACTCGACCGTGGCGGCTGGATCGACGACGTGCCCGAGCCGCGGGGTGGGCCGCCCTGGCCCGAGCTGGCCGCCGACCTCACGCTCGCGGGCACACCGACGGAGATCGACGAGTGCGCGCAACAGCGCTACTACCGGAGGCTCGTCGTCGATTTCTGGCAGGACGATCCCGACGAGAAGGGCCGCCTGGCCGCACAGGCCGTGCAAATGCTCTGGAGCCCGACCTTTTCCGTCGACTCCGACGGCGCCGGGCGTGGGCGTGTGGCGGAGCTCGGACGGGATGTCGTCGAGCCGGTGTTCATGATCGCCGTCTACCTTCTGGCGATCGTGGGCGCGCTCCTCGCTCCGCGTCGCTTCGTCGCGCTCGTTGTGTTGCTCGTGGGCTACAACACCGTGGTTGCGATGGCATTCGCGGGCACCGTCCGCTATCGAGCGCCCTTCGACTTCCTGCTCGCACTCCTCGCCGCTCGAGCGATCGTCGGAGGATGGTCATGGGTTCGGGAGCGCCGATCGCGGCCCGTGCTGCACCGGTGAACGTCCTCCACATCCAGCGGATCGGCGGGATCGGCGGCTCGGAGCGCCATGTGCTGGAGCTCCTGCCCGCGCTTCGCACACGGGGGATCGGGGCAAGCTTCCTCGGTCTCGACGACACGAAGGCCGTTCCACAGCCCTTCTATGACGCTCTCTCCGAGGGTGGCGTTCCGTTCGAGCGACTCCCCTGCCCTCGTGACATCGACCCGCTGCTCGCCCGCCGCGTGCTCAGCTCCGTCCGTGCAGTCCGGCCGACGATCGTGCACACCCATCTCGTGCACGCGGATGCCTACGGCGCGCTTGCCTCCGCACGCACCCACGCCGTGCTCGTCTCCACAAAGCACAACGACGATCCGTTTCGATCGGGAATGGGCCGCTACTTGGAGCAGCTCCTGACCAGGCGCACGGCTCGGGTGATCTGCATCACCGAGGCCCTTGCCCGCTTCAACCGCGACAGGGTCGGTCTTCCCGAGGAAAAGCTTCGCGTCGTCCACTACGGGCTCGATTCACCACCCAAGCCCTGGGGACCGCCGGGAGGTCCGGATCTGGCCCCGCAGGCGCCGGTCCTCGTTGCAGTCTGTCGCCTTGTCCCGCAGAAAGGTGTGGACGTCGCGATCGAGGCCCTCGTGCGGATTCGCGAGCGGCACCCGGCTGCGCACCTCGTCGTGCTCGGCGAGGGGCCGCTGCGAGCCGAGCTCATCGACCTCGCCGCAAGGCGCGGGGTCGCAGACGGGGTCAGCTTTCCAGGGCGAGTCGGAGATGTCGCGTGGTGGCTTCGTCGCGCGGCCGTCGTCGTCCATCCCGCGCGTTGGGAGGGCTTCGGCCTCGCCTTGCTCGAAGCGATGCTCTGCGAAAGACCAATTGTCGCGGCGCGGGTCAGCTCGATTCCGGAGATCGTCGTCGACGGGGAGACCGGGCTGCTCGTTCCTCCCGACGATCCGGCCGGAATGGCAGATGCGGTGAACGAGTTGCTCGACGCGCCCGCACGCTCGGCAGCGATGGGCGAAGCCGGCCGCGCACGAGTGCTCGCCGAGTTCTCGGTCGCGCGTATGGCCGAGCGAACAGCCTCGATCTACGAAGAAGCTCTCTCGAGCCCCCGGATGTAGAGGTTCTCGATCCCCTCCGTGGAGCGTTCCTGCGTGAATGACTCGAGCGCACGTCGTCTCCCCGCTTCCCCCATCGCGGCTGCGCGAGCAGGATCCGACGCAAGGGCGACCATCGCTTCGGCGAGCTCCTCCGCGTCTCCGGGCGAGACGACGAGTCCCGTCTCCTCGTCGGCGACGATCTCGGGAAGGCCGCCGACGGCGCTCGCGATTACGGGTCGGCCTCGTTCCATGGCTTCGAGCGCGACCATCCCGAACCCCTCCCCGAGCGAGGGCACGACGACGGCTGAGGCACTCTCGATCGCCGTCTGTACCGGCGAGACGAAGCCGAGGAAGCGAACCGCCTCGCCGAGCCCGAGCTCGCGCGCGTAGGCCCGGAGCGCCGACTCGAGCGGTCCCGAGCCCGCGATGTCGAGGACGAGCGCGGGTGCCCGCGCACGCGCCTGGGCAAGCGCGCGAAGCAGAACGAGATGGCCCTTGACCGGAATCAGCCGTCCCACGCAGAGGAGGTGCGGCTCAGTGCCGGCATACGGCTCGACGCCGTTTTGGGCTGCGATCCCGTAGTGGACGACCTCGAAACCGTCTTCGTCGAACCCCTCCATCTCGGCGAGGTAGCGCGCGAGCCCTTGCGAGATGGCGATGTGCACATGCGCGAGCGAGGCGACCGCACGATCGGCGAAACCGAAGAAGCGTCCCTCGCGGAACCAGTTGAAGCCGTGCTTGGTGGACAAGCGGAGCGGCGTCCCCACCATGGCACCTGCGATCTGCCCGTAGACGTCGGCGTGGACGAGGTGCGTGTGCAGGATGCGCGGCCGGCGGCGTGCGAAGAGCGCCGCGACCTCCGCGAACGCGATGGGGTCGACATCAGCTCGCAGGCGGACGTCGTCGAGCGGCACGCCGCGCGCTCGAAGCTCCCGCGCGAACTCCCAGGCGCCCGGCTCGTCCTCGTGCAGCATGAGGAACTCCACGTCCCAGTCCCGTCTGCGCAGCGCGGGAAGCAGCTGGAGCAGGTGCGCCTCGGAGCCGGAGATCCCCGCCACCTTTTGCATGTGCAGGACCTGGCCAGCGGGCGGTGTCATCGCGCGATCCCCGCAGCGTCGAGCACTCCGCGTGCCCAGGACTCGACCGAGTGTCCGGCCTCGACTCGTCGTCGGAGCCGCTTGCCGAGCTCGGCCCGGGCAACCGCGTCGGTCGCAGCGAGCCCGCGGATCCGATACGCGAGCTCATCGCTGCTCTCCCGCGAGAAGCGCTGCTCCGGATCGAGAAGCGAGTCGAAGACAGGGTTGGAGGCGAGCACGGGCAGGCAGCTCGCCGCGGCTTCGTAGACGACCTTGTCAGGCGCTCCGGCGTGCATGTTGTTGACGAGCCCGTCGTGGGCTGCGAACAACTCGGGTACCTGCGAGCGAGGCACGGCGTCCGCCAGCGTGACTCGCTCAGCGAGGCCCAGCTCTCGGACGAGCAACTCCAACTCCACGCGATGCGAGCGCTCGTCCTTGGAGAGTGCGGGGCCGTAGACGTCGAGCCTGACCTCGTCGCCGAGCGCAGCCACAGCTCGCAGCACGACCTCCAGGCCCTTCGCACGCGAGTAGCGCCCGAGCGCCAGGAGATCAAGCCTTGTAACAGACCGTTGCAAGGTGTGTTTCGCCTGCCCGTCGAAGCACGAGAACTCCGAGAGATCGATCCCGTGCCCGATCGCCTTGACCTTCCCCGAGCGGAGCGGGAACGAGCGGCGGTCGACCGACACGACACCGGTCGAGACGCGCTCGGCTGCCCGCAGAAGCCGGCTTGCGCGCCAGTGCGTGAACCAGAGGAGAAGGGGCACACGAAGCGGTCGAACGAGCGGTGCCGCAAGCACTGCATAGATCGGACACATGTGCGCAACGACGGCGCCGCCGCGCAGCCCGGGGAGCTCGCGGGCGAGCGCTGCCTCGAAGCGCGCTCCGCGGCCGACCTTCCGACCGGACCGAAACGCGCGGACGCGACAGTTCGCCGGCAGGACGCCGTCGACCGCGCCATCCGCAAGGACTACAACCTCGTCGACGAGCGCAGCGAGAGCCGCGATTTTGGGCACCGTGGCCGCGAGCGCCGGGTGGTCGGGATCGACCTGCTGTGTGATGAAGATGACGCGAGTCATCGCTCAGAAGAAGTCGGTGTCGCCGAAGGAAACCGTCCACGCGTTCGAACGGGAGTCGAGCGGCTGCGCGAGGCCCTTGCCCATGAAGTCGAGGCGGTAAGTCGTCGGCACGAAGCCGTGCCGAAGAAGTCGCGCGCGCGTCAAGGACGGCGAGGGTACGGCAAGCAAGGCGGCCGATCCGCGGGCGGCGGCTAGCGCGGAGCGGAGAAGCGCCGTGGCATCTTCCTGCGCGACGAGCTCCATCAAAAGCCCGAGCCGTAACCCGCGGCGGCGTGTGAAGCCGACAACTCCGAAGTCGCCTCGGCCCGCCTCGAGCAACCGGTACTCGCGCGGGGAGTCGACGTAGCGCCAGTTCAGGTAGCGGCTGTCGCGGATTACGTGATTGCGCAAAAAGCGCGCCCGCTCTGCGTAGACAGTCTCGTGCCGAGACTCGAACCGCTCGAGCGCACGCCATCCCTTGCGACCGAAGGGAAGCGGTCTCGCCCACACGCGCCTGCGATCGATCTGCGTCCAGCCGAGCGGCTCGAGGAAAAGCGCGCGCGTCGGTGCGCTGGCGAAGGCGAGCACGCAGGCGGAGTCCTGTGCCCACCCCTGCTCTTCGTGCCGCCGCTCGAGCGCGCGGAAGATGCCGAGGCCGCGTGCCTCCGGTGCGGTCACCGCGTGCACCGAGAACTGCGCCAGCTGCTCTCGCCCGTCGATCACTACCCGGGCGAGGCTGTGACCTGCTGCGCCGACCACCTCTCCTTCGCGTACGGCGACCGACCGCAGGCTGCCGGCGGGATTGCCGTCGAACCACCAGTCGAAAGTCTCTCCGCCCAGCGCCCCTCCGCCCCACGCGTCGCCGAGCAGCGTCAGGTAGTCGCCTCGCTTCGAGGAGTCGAAGGGCTCGAGCTCGTACGACCCGGTCACCTCACCTCGAGGCAGTGCCGAGCGCGGCGTTGAACGCGCGGCGCACGTGCGTGCCCGTCACCGTGTCCTTGACCGAGATCAGGTCGCACGCGCCCGCGAGGACGAGCTCGAAGGTACGCGCCGGGTACGGCTCGACGTTGTAGCGACGGAGGCGAAAACGATCGCTCGAGGAAGTGTTCGCACCGGAGACGGAGGTGAATGCAAGCTTGTACCCAGCCTGTTGGACCAGGCTCGCGTGCTCGGGTCGGTAGTCCGCGAGCGAGCCCTTCACGAACGCGAACGCCTCGACCTCGCGCCCGAGCCGTTCCTCGAGTCGGAGCTTGGACAGCGCAATCTCGCGCGTAGCCTCCGCAGGCTCTAGCTCGGAAAGCGGCTTGTGGCCGATCCCGTGCGACTCGATGCGGACTCCCCCAGCCTCGAGCGCTGCAAGCTCGTCCCAATCGACCGTCTCGTTCGAGATCCCGAGCAACCGCAGCGACTCCTCGTGCGGCAGCGGCCGCGTGTCGTCGAGGAACCCGATCGGGACGAAGAGCACTGCCGGATACCCGTGACGCTGCAGGATAGGAAGCGCGTTCTCGAGGTTGTCCCGGTAGCCGTCGTCGAAGGTGAGGAGCACCGCCTTCGGGGGGAGAGGCGCCCGCCGCAAGTAGTGCTGCAGGACGGCGTCGAGTGAGACCGCGGCATAGCCGAGCTGGCCGAGAAGGCTCATCTGCTCGTCGAAGACCGCCGTGGGAACTGTCGTCGGGTTCGGCCAGAGGTCGTTGACCTTGTGGTACATGAGCACGCGGAGAGTGCGATCAGCGTCCCAGCCAAAGGCAGAGTCGAGCGCGCCGGCTCCGCTCACTGCTTCCCCGATCGCACGGTAGACCCCGTTCTTCAAAAGCTGCTTCGCCCGGTCCGCCCGCACCGCCGGAGTGTAGGGATCTACGAGCCTGCGACGACCCTCACGACGTACGAGAGCGTGAGGTCCTGCACTCGTCCGGTGATCCTCCAGCACCCCTCGCTCGGGAACTTGACTGCGCTCCTCCAGCTGCCGATCTGGGGCCGGCCTGGAGCGATCGAGGATCCCCAGTTCACCGAGAGAACGCGCATCGGGGGCGATGCCGCATCGAGTCGCTCGCCGCGGACCGTGAGCGCATCCGGAAGCGTCGTATGCGGGAGCCAGCCAAGCTTCTGGAAGAGTCCGTCAGGATCTGCCCGTGCGATGAGAACGCCGCGGCCGGGCAGTGTCGTCGACAACAACCCGTTGCCGTACGACCCCGTTCCGGAGACGGGACACGTATCCCTCGCCGATGGCAGCCGGACACGGAGCCCCATCCAGAGTCCGTACCGGGAAACCCGCGGGACCGTCTGCACAAAGAAGCTTCGACCGAAGCTGTTCCTCGCGCACGCCGGGCACCATGCCGCGAGGGCATAGGCGCCGCTGTCGAGTGGCGGAACAGTGAACGACAGGATTCCCCTCGAGTTCCGATCCGGGATGATCCGGCCGATGAAGTGGAGCCGCCGGTCGAAACGCGACTCGACCTCGCCGGCGACCCGGCTCGGAACGAGGTAGAGCCGGATCCCATTCCGGAGTGGCTTCTCGCGCTGGTCGACCGTGAAGCTCGCAGGGGTTTCGCCAAGCCGAACAGTAACGAGCTCACCGGTCTTTGCGGTCGTGGGCTTGAACAGGAAGAAGAGGGCAGCAGACGCCGACGAGGCGACGAGTGCTGCGATCAGCGCTACGCCGAGCGCCAATACTCCGAAACGAGTGGTGATCAGGCGATCGTGCCCGAAGTGACGACCTTTCCGACGAGGTCGCGGACCCTTCGAGCGTACTCCTCTGGCGTTGCGAGCCATCGTTCGATCTGTATACGCGCCTCGGCCCCGAGACGTTCCGCGAGACGTCGATCAGAGAGCACGCGGATGAGCGCGCCCGCGAGCGCGCCGGCGTCGCCCGGCGGAACGAGAAGCCCCGACTCTCCGTCCGCGACGACGTCAGGGATCCCGCCGACACGGCTTCCCACGACTGCACGGCCGCGGCAACCCGCCTCGATCACGACCCGCCCCATTCCCTCCGAGCGAGACGGGAGGACCAGCAGCGTGGACGCATCGAGCGCGGCCGTGACCTCCTCGGCCGTCAAGGACGGGCTCCACTCGACTCGCCCCGGCAACTCCTCCACCAGACTTTCGGCGACCGGGGCGAGTGCGCCTTGGCCGACGACGTGGAGCTCTGCCTCGGGTACCGACACGACGACCCGGCGCCACGCGTCGGCCAGCACGTCGAACGCCTTGTAACGCTCGAGCACACCGACGAAGAGCACTCGAGGCGCCTCTGGGAGCGGAACCACCGGATTCGCCAGAAACGGCTCGAGATCCATGAACGCTGGGAACTCGGCCGCGGGCTCGATCCCTTCCGCCCGCACGAGCTCGGTCGTGTACGTGCTGATCGTCCGCACGCCGTCCGCACGCCGAAGCGCGCTTCGCGCCAGAGCATCGGAGAGCGGATCGAGCACGCGTCGTGCCCTCGACCCGTAGAGCCGGGTTGGTGCTCTCCAGTCGCCGTGCAGGTCGAGGATGACGGCGGTCTTCGACCCTGCCAAGCGGCGACCGAGAAGCGCAATGGCCGTCTCCTGAGCACCTTGCGCGATGACTGCGTCGGGCTCGAAGCGCCGAAGCTCCCGTGCGATCCGGCGAGGAAGCCGAAGGTAGTAGAGCGGCCCGTCGAGCAGCCTGAGCGGGAACGGCCGCCCGAGAACGAGGCGAGGGTCGGCCGATGGCTTTCCGTCGGCCGCGGTGCCGAGTTGCCGCCAGTCGAGCTCACCCGAGAGCGCCTCGAAGCGCCGCTCGAGGCCGCGGCCGAGCGGAAAGCGGAATCTTCCACGCCCGACGAAGAGCACGCGTGGCATTCTCTGGCCGGTCATCGAGACGCCTCGTGCAGGATCGCCTCCAGGCGCGGATAGAGAGCCTCGGGCCGCAGGTGGTCGACCGATGGAGCCGCCGCCGCCGCCAGGCGTTCTCGCAGTCCCGGCTCGCCGACCAAGCGCCGAATCGCGGCGGCCAGCGCTTCTCGGTCGTCTGTCGGGACGAGCAGGCCGTTCTCGCCATCGCGCACGAGCTCCGGCACTCCTCCGACGCTCGTCGCGATCACAGGTGTCCCTACAGCAAGCGCCTCCACCACCGTGTGCGGGAAGTTCTCCCAGGACGAGGTGAGCAACGATGCGTCCGCAGCGCGGAAAAGTGTGAGCACGTCGTCTCGGCTCAGCGAACCCAAGAAGCGCACACGCGAGTCGAGTCGGAGCTCGGCCGTCCTTCGCCGGACAGCCGCCAGGTCAGGTCCGTCCCCTGCAATCGCGAGGACGACACCGTCGACGCGGCCGAGCGCATCGAGAGCGAGCTCGAGCGCCTTCTGCTTCGTGACGCGTCCCGCGAACGCGAGCAGCGGCCCCCCGACATCGAGCTGCGAGCGTGCCACGTCGCGACTTGGAAGGGACGGAAGCGCGGGCGCCGCATTCGGCAGCACCGTGACCCGCTCTCGCGGAACACCCCAGTCGACGGCAAGCGCCGCCAGGTACCCGCTCGGGCACACGAGGTGTGCGACGCGTCGCAGCGCACGATCGCGGGCACGCCGAAGCGCTCGAACCCGAAGGCCGCCGCCAAAGCGCTGAAATGCGTCGAGGTCTCCCTCGAACAGCCCCCACCGCCGGGCGCGCTCATACGCCTCGTCCGCGACGAGCTTGGCGACAACCGGTCGGCGGGCGAGAGCCGATCCGAGGACGGCGCGGCCGAGCATGCTCGTCGCGTAGACGACGTCCACATGGGTCGCTCGCTCCCGGATCCAGGCCGCGACACGCGTGTGTCGCAAGCCGGCTGGGGCCGCGCGATCAACCCAGCGGATCTCGTACGGCTGCTTCGCAGGCGGGGCGGCGGCGGTCGTCACGACTTCGACCGAGTGCCCGCGGCCGAGCAGGAACTCGGCCAGCTCGGGCGCATGGCTCGCCGGGCCTCCGACATCGGGGGGCCAGATGCCGGACACGATCAGCACCCTCACGGCGTCACCGCACTTTCGCCGAGCTCGTGCTCCGCGACATCCACCCGAAGCCGCGCGATGGCCACACCCCAGGCGAGCGCATACACGAAGGTCGCCACAAGCACCGCAACAGCGGCGCCGGTAGCCCCCCACTCCGCCCCGAGGAGCGCGACCAGCGGGATGACGACCAGCGCCTCGAGCCCGTGCGTCACGATCCGAAGGCGCGGGCGTCCGATCGTCACCGGCAGCGACTTCGACCAGCCGAGCGCGAACTGAATCGCACCCGCGACGAGAACGACGCGAGCGGCGTCCACCGAGCCCGAGTACTCGCTCCCGAAGATCGTCCTGACGAGCCACGGCATCGTGAGCAGGAGCACGGGCACCGCGACGACCATCAGGCCGACGGCGACGAGCGTGTACAGACGCAAGCCCGCGAGAACGCTTCGCTGCCTGCCGCGCTCCCAGGCACGCGTCTGGTCGGTGAGAAGAATGAGCCGCGCAGGCGAGCTCGCCGCCGAGAGGCCTGTCTGCGGCGTCTGGGCGATCCGGAAGAGACCGACCTGAGTCGGGCCCGCGACGATTGCGAGCATGAGCGGCACAAGCGTCGTCCGCAACGAGACGACTCCTGTGCCGACGCTCGAGGCGAGAGTGAAGGAGATCACCTCACGGCGGTCCTCTCCGAGCGCGCGAGACGGCGCAGCAGGGAAGCGCCGGAAGGCCAGCAGGCCGACGACGGACACGGCCGCGGTGGCGATCGCCTGCGCGACAACCATCGCCGCCAGCGTCTCGGTGACGCCGTACGGGGCTGCGATGGCAATCGCCGTAAGGCGCAGGACCATCGCGAACGTCTGGTACGCCCCCCGCAGGTCGTAGCGGCCGCGGAGCAGGAGCGCGGTCGCGCCGACGTTCTCCGTCGCTTGCACGAGGGGCATCAGCGCGCCCACGAGAATCGGGACGGTAAGCCCTTCGGCTCCGAAGATCGTGTCCGCCACAGGCGCGAGGAGCGCGAGCGCCAGCGCCGCGAGCACTCCGCCCGCGAACTTGACCTGCAGAGCCTTGACGAAGAGCCGGCGAAGCTTTCCCCACTCCTCCGAGACGACGTAGCGGAACCCGAACTTCGTCAGCGGCTCCTCCACCGTCAGATCGAGGAGCACCTGGAAGAAGCCGACCGCCGCCAGCGCGGTCACATAGATGCCGAACTCCCGCAAGCCGAGGACACGGGCCGCGACGACCGTGCCCAGGATCCCGAAGACGACCGCGGCGTAGACCCACGCGGCCGTCGCCGACCGACGCCAGAAAACGCGGGAGGCCATCTTTAGATGCTTGATCGAGAATTCACGGCGGGCCGGATGACGGCCACGACACGGCGCCGGATCGCCACCCTCCCTCGTCGTCCAGGCTTATCAGCCTGCACGATGAGGGAGTGCGTCGCCCGGCTTGGTCGTGACCGCCCCCGGCTGCGCGTCAATTCCCGATCAAGCATCTGGATGAGTCTAGAGTCAGCGCCCGAGTGCGAGCCCTCCGCGATCTCGTCGACCGCGACGCCACGGGCGCGCTCCTCTTAGCGTCCGCGATTCCGTTTCTCTTCTTCCACGAGAAGTACCAGCTCGAGCTCACAGTCGATCTCGGCTCGACCTCGGCGGACATCCGCCTCTCGGATCTCGCCGTCCTCGTCGTGCTGCTCGCGGCGGGAATCTACGCGGCGCGCAAGGGCAGGTCTCGCCTGGGGCCGGGTCGAATCCTGTGGATCCCCGGCACGGCGCTCCTCGTCTGGCTCGCCTTCCAGGCCCTGCGCCCGGCCTCCGTCGATGATGCACGCTTCGAGGATCATCTCGTTAGCTACGTGAAGCTCGCCGAGTACGCGCTGCTCGCCGTCGCCGTGCCCCTCTTGGTACGGCGGACGCAAGACCTCACGATCGTGCTCGGGAGTCTCGTTCTCTGGTCGACCATCGCTTCGACGGTCGCGCTCGCGCAGTTCTTCGGCCTCGACGTGTTCGATGCCTGGAACGCCGGCTGGCGCCAGCCCTCGTTCCTCGGGCATCACGACCTTGCCGCGCTCAGCGCGGTCTCCGCGGCGCTCGCAGCGACCGGGATCCTTTGCCTGCGCACACGCCTACCCGCTCCAGCGCTCTGGGCCACGGCCCTCGTCGCGGGCGCGGTCGGGCTCATGCTGGCGGGCTCCGTCGCGGCGGCCGGGGGATTCGCCCTCGGCGCGCTCGTGCTCGGGCTTGCCGCTCGTGGTCGCTTCGAGCCGTCGCCCCGCCGGTTCCTCGCCGTATTCGCTTTGGTGCTCGTGGTCGCAGGTGGAGTAACCGCCATCCGCGCCGATTCGCTCGAGCAGTTCGTTCGTTTCCTCGGCGTCCGCGGAGACGAGCGGCCACAGGGCGTGGAGACCTACTCGCAGCGCACGGTGCTCGCATACATCGGCTTGAGAGTCTGGGAGGACAACCCGGTGGTGGGCGTCGGCTGGCAACGGTCAGCGCGCGAGGACGTCTTCGAGCCGTACCTGGAGGACGCGCGCAAGCGTTTCCCGGACGTTGTCGACTTCGCATTCCCTGCAGCGGGTCGTGAGTGGGGCGTGCAGAACCTGTACATCCAGATGCTCGCGGATGCAGGGATCGTGGGTCTCCTGCTCCTGCTCTCCGTGGGTGTCAGCGGGGTGGTTCTCGCGCTGCGCACCGTGACCTACGCGCCAAACGCGTGGGCGACGGGCGTCGGTCTCGCGGTGATGTGCGCGCTCCTGACCCTCGCAGGAGAGTGGGCGTCGCTGGGAATCGTCGCGGGCATCCCACTCCAGGCCGCAACGTGCCTCTTGCTCGGCCTCGCGGCCGCGGGAGGCGCCACGGTCGAGGAAGAAGCGGGTGTTTAACGGAGGGCAGGAACGCAGCGGCCGCGAAGCGGTCGCCTTCAGGGATCTTCGCAATGCAACGACCTAGTACGGTCGTATCCGCGTGAAAGTCCTTGTCACCGGCGGCGCCGGCTTCATCGGGTCGAACGTCGTGCACGCGCTTCTCGCGCGCGGCGACCAAGTGCGCGTGCTCGACAACTTCTCGACCGGCAACCGCGCCAACCTGGCGGGGCTCACGGAAGACGTCGAGCTCGTCGAGGGTGAGCTCCGCAGCTACGAGCGCGTGCACAACGCGGTGCGCGGGGTCGAGGTCGTCTTCCATCTGGGCGCGCTCGGCTCGGTGCCTCGTTCGGTGCAGGATCCGCTGACGTCGAGCGCGGTCAATGTCGAGGGGACCTTGAACGTCCTGCTGGCGGCACGCGACGAGGGGGTTCGGCGGGTGGTGTTCGCATCGTCCTCCTCCATCTACGGCAACCAGCCCGAGCTCCCACTGCGGGAAGCGATGGCGCCCGATCCCGTCTCCCCGTACGGCGTCGCAAAGCTTGCGGCGGAGCGGTACTGCGTGAGCTTCGCGCGTGTGTACCCGTTCGAGACGGTCGTCCTGCGCTACTTCAACGTCTTCGGGCTCCGCCAGGATCCGCGGTCGCAGTACGCAGCCGTCGTGCCGCTCTTCATCACGGCGATCGCCGCCGGCGAGCCGGTCACGATCTTCGACGACGGCGGCCAGTCCCGGGACTTCACCTACGTGGAGAACGTCGTCGCGGCAAACCTGCAAGCCGCAGCTGCCGAGGGCGTCAGCGGGCGGATCTTCAACATCTCGGGCGGAGCGCCGGCTTCGGTGAACGAGCTGGCGGAGACGATCGGCCGTCTGCTCGGCAAGCCGGTCGAACGCCGATACCTACCGCCGCGACCCGGTGACCTGCGCGACTCGTGGGCGGACGTGAGCGAGGCGCGAAGCGCACTCGGCTACGAGCCGACCGTGTCGCTCGAAGATGGCTTGCGACGGACGGTGGAGTTCCTACTCGAACGAAAGGAGTAACCGCAATGGGGTACAGCTTCGGATCGGTCGACGAGCTCGGCGAGGGGTACGGCTTCCGGAAGGTCCGGGGACCCATGGGCGTGACCGCCTTCGGCGCCAACGTCATCGTGTACCCGCCCGGATTCCAGGGGTTCCACCACTACCACGACAACCAGGACGAGCTCTACTTCGTCCACTCGGGGTCAGCCCACATCGAGGTGGAGGACGAGGAGAGGGTCCTCGGTCCGGGAGGGCTCGTCCATGTCGAGTCGACGACGCCGCGCAGACTCTCGAATGCGAGCGAGACCGACGACCTCGTGCTGCTGGTCGTCGGCGGCAAGGGCGGCTACGTGGAGCGCGACGGACACATGGTCGACGAGGCCGACATCGAGCGGCGCGCCGCGTTCGGGCGGGCGGGCGGATCCTAGAGCCGAGTAGCGCTGAAGACGATGTCCTGCGCGAGCAGGCGGGCGTGCAGGCGGCGGTAGCGTCCGCCGATAACGGCAGTTCGCACTCCCGTGAAATCGGCGAGCAACGCGCGGATGTCGCGCGGCGTGAACATGTGAAGGTGCGTGGGATCCCGCTCGGGCTGAAAGCCACGGGCGAAGCGCAGCCGGTTCTGGACGCGAAACGCATTCGGCACCGAACCGACGAAGATGCCACCCGGCCGGAGAACGCGGCGCACCTCGGCAACGAGCGCGCGAGGGAAGCGAACGTGCTCGAGCAGCTCGCCTGCGACGACCGCATCGAAGGTCTCGCTCTCCGCCGGAAGCGGCTCGTCGACATCGGCAACGACGGGCGTGATCCCGAGCTGCTCGGCCTTGGCCAGCGCGGCTCGGTCGACATCGATCCCGACGACGTCGTTGCCCTCCAGGAAGTGGCGGGTCAGCGCGCCCGAGCGGCAGCCCAGGTCGAGCACCTGCCGACCCTGCCCGATCGCCTCCTGGAAGAGCGGGATCCGCTCGGGGACGAAGACGAAGTCTCCGGCGTTTCGGCGCTGGCGGTGATGCGCCTCGTACAGCTGGCCGAGAGACGTGCTCATGTCGCGCTAACGGCGGTCCCGTGTCCGAGTGAGGCGATGGTCTTCCTCAAGCCGTCCTTCAGCTCGACCTCCGGCTCCCAGCCGAGCAGTTGCTTGGCACGGGTGATGTCGGGCTGCCGCACCTGCGGGTCGTCGACGGGGAGCGCCTCGAAGATGATCTCGCTCGAAGATGCGGAGATCCGGATGATGGTCTCCGCGAGCTCGAGTAGCGTCTTCTCGTCCGGGTTCCCGAGGTTGACCGGAAGATGCTCGTCCGACTCCGCGAGCAGCGCGAGGCCCCGGATCAGGTCGTCGACGTAACAGAAGCTCCGGGTCTGGGATCCGTCGCCGAAGACCGTGACGGGCTTTCCGTCTAGAGCCTGGCGCATGAACGTCGGAATCGCACGCCCGTCGTTCGGTCTCATTCGGCTGCCGTAGGTGTTAAAAATCCTCACGATCCCGGTGTCCACTCCCTGCTGGCTGTGGTACGCCATCGTCAGCGCTTCGGCGTAGCGCTTCGCCTCGTCGTAGACGCCGCGGGGGCCGATCGGGTTGACGTGACCCCAGTAGGTCTCGGGCTGCGGGTGCACCTGAGGATCACCGTAGACCTCGCTCGTCGACGTGAGCAGAAACCGTGCGCGCTTGACCTTTGCCAAGCCCAGCGCGTGGTGCGTGCCGTACGACCCCGTCTTCAGCGAGTGCAACGGCATCCGCAGGTAGTCGATCGGGCTCGCGAGGGCCGCCAGGTGGTAGACGAAGTCGACTGGCTCCTCGACCGAGATCGGATCGATCACGTCGTGGTTCAGGAACGTGAACCCGTCGTCCCGGAGGTGCTCGATGTTCTCGAGCGAGGACACCACGAGATTGTCGAGGCAGATCACGCGGTGGCCGCGCTCGAGCAGCGCTTCGCAAAGGTGGGAGCCGAGAAAGCCGGCGCCGCCGGTGACGAGGGACGTGGGCATGGGGTCGATGGTAGCCAGAGACCTGCGATCTCTCTTTACGCGATGTGGGCTGCGGCTCCTTCGCTGACTAGGAGAGCCAGTTCTCGACGCGGAGCCCGGGCACGCGCTCGAAGTGCCGCACGTTGCCCGTTACCAGCGTGAGGTCGTGCGCGAGGCAGATCGCAGCGATGCGCAGGTCGGAATCGTCGAGACGCTGACCTGCGGCCTCCAGATCGACACGGATCCCAGCGTACGAGCGAGCCGCTGGTTCGTCGAAAGGCAGGATCGACACATCTCCCTCGACGTACTGTTCGATCGTCCGCTGAAGTGCCGCACTCCGCCGCCGCCCCGCGCCGTAGAGGAGTTCGCCGAGAGTGATCGTCGTGGTGAACTGCTCGTCTGCGGGAATCTCCGCGAGCTTGCGCTGCGCAGCAGGTGGCGCGCCGCTCCTCAGAAAAACGCTGAGAACGTCGGTGTCGAGGCAGATCATGCGTCGTCGAGGAACGGGTCTCCGCGGGGTAGCTGGTTCTTGCGATCCGCGACGATCCGCTGCATTTCCTCGTACCACTCGTCAGCCCCTTCCACGCCCTCCAAGGCACCCATGATCGCGAGGAAGCCGCGTTTCTTCGGCGGTGGTTCGTTGGCAGCCTCCCACGCCGCCACGAGCGCCAGCACAGGTATCCCACGTCGGGTGACGAGGAACCGCTCCCCACGGCCGACCCGTTCGATGAGCTCCGAGAACCTCCGCTTAGCTTCAGCTACGCTCAACACCTCGGTCATAGTGACATCTTGCCGCTTAAATGTCATCGTGTCCACTCAAGCCATGTCTATTGCGTTGCCACGAGACGCGATACTTCAGCGGTGGTACCCGAGACCAAGCTCGCGAACGGCGCCCCGCAGAGCGACGGCTGGTTCGTGGTCAACGCGCGGGAGTCGCGCTGGTTGCACAACGAGCTCGGCGCCTACTGCGGCTTCGAAGGGGACGGTGAGGAGGCGTTCGACCAGCTGGGGATCAACCTGAACGTCCTTCCTCCCGGTAAGCCGATGGCGATGTATCACCAAGAGCCGGGACAGGAGGACTTCCTCGTCCTCTATGGCGAGTGTCTCCTGATCGTCGCGGGCGAGGAGCGTGCGCTACGGCAGTGGGACTTCATCCACTGCCCGCCTCAGACGAAGCACGTGATCGTCGGCGCCGGCACGGAGCCCGCGCTCGTGCTGGCCGTCGGAGCGCGAAAAGGCCAGGCGACCTACCCGTTCGACGAGGCCGCGGTGCGTCACGGCGCCGGCGTCGAACAGGCGACAGACTCGCCCGCCGAGGCGTACGCCAGGTTCTCGAAGCCCGAGGAGGGGCCTGCGCCGGAGCTGCCGTAACCAGCGGCCTCAGCGGAGCTCCTTGTTCGCCTCCATGTCGAACCACATCGCGAACAGCGTCATCTGCAGGCCCGCGATGAAGAGCACGGCAACCAAGACGATCGTCGGCGTCGTGATCTCGTTGCCTGCGAGACGCAGTACGACCTCGATCGCGCCGAGCAGGAAGCCCGCCAGCGTCATCAGCACGCCGAACGCGTAGAAGAAGACGAGCGGGTGGAAGTCCCGGATCACGTACTTGTGGCCCATCCGCCACCAGAAGCCCTTGAACAGGAGCCACGAGATGCGCGGGACGACCGAGCGCAGCTTGATGCCCGATTGCTCGCCCACGTCGTAGATCGGACGCGAGGGCACATCGCGCACGCGCGCGTTCTGCACGTTCAGGTGGACGAGCATGTCGTTCGGGAATCCGTAGCGCGGATACAGCTCGTCGAGGTAGAGCGCCTTCAACGCATCGTGCGAGATCGCTGTGTACCCCGCCTGCGAGTCCGCGACATGCCAGTAGCCGGACGCGATCTTCGTCAGCAGCGAGAGCACGGCATTCCCGAGGTAGCGGGTACGCGGGATCACCGTCCACGCCTCGCCGGAGACGAGGCGGTTCGCCTTCGCGTACTCGACCTCGCCGCGCGCGACCGGCCCGACGAGCCCTGCGAGCTCCACGGGATCCATCTGGTTGTCGGCCGCCATCACGCAGGTGACATCGATCTCTTCCTCGAGCGCTCGGCGGTAGCCGGTCACGATCGCCGCGCCGACGCCGGAGTTCCGCTCGTGCGGGATCACCTCGACACGGTCATCGCCGACAGCGCGGGCCGCCGCGGCCGTCCCGTCCCGCGACGCGTCATCCACGACGTAGATGCGATCGACGAACTCGGGAATCCCGCTCAGGGTCTCCACGACGAGGCGCTCCTCGTCGTATGCGGGCACGACCACCGCCACCCGCGTCCCCTCGAACATCAGCTCGGAGTCGCGTCGCGCCGGCGTCGCGCCAGGAAGGGCTCGACGACGAGCGCCGCGACGACACCGACAAGCAGTCCCAACAGCGCTCCGATGATCAGCGACGTTTGGCTCGAGCGCGCCGTCGTCTTGACCGCCGCAGCGGGCTCGACGACGCGACTCGATTCGACGCTCTCGGCGAGGTTCAGGAGCTGGTTCGCCTCGACGAGGCTGCCCTGCAACGCGGCGCGCCTGGCATCGGCGGTCGTAATCGTCGAGTTCAGGTTCAGGTTCACGAGCAACCGCTGCTCGAGGGGGATCGACTGGTCTCCGAGGAGCTCGGTCTGCTGACGTTGGGCGGCCTCGATACGGTCCTCGATCGCCTGGAGCTGGGACTCGGCAACGGCGACCTGAGTCTCCAGGAGCTCGATCTTCTTCGCAACGAAGACGGAGACACGCTCCACGACTCGCGCGGCGAGGGCATCCGCCGCGTCCTCGATCTTGCGCGGCTCCGCGTCCCCTTTGACCGCGATCTCGATCAACGGGATGATGCCGCCGCGCGTCGAGCCGGTCGCGGTCAGCTCCTTCGTCGAGATGGATGAGCGAAGCCTGGAGACGGGAATCGCCGTCTTGTTCGACACCGCTTTCAGAACAGCCTCGGAGCGCACGATCTCGCTGACGGTGCGTGGGTTCGTGGCGAGGCTCTGAATCTGTCCGCCTCCCAACGGGGCGAATGGCTGGCCGAGGTAGACGATGGTCTCCGCTCGCCACACGGTGCCTCCGGAAACGGCAAGTGCCAGCCCGATCGCCGCTCCGATGAGAAGTCCTCCGACGGGGAGCCACCAGCGCGCTTCGATGCGCTTCCAGGCTGAGGCGAGATCGACCTCCTGCTCGTCCTCGAGCCCCGCAACGGCGTGGCGGTCGCTCATCGGGTCGCGACCCTATCAGCGGCCCAGCGCCACTGAGCCTCGAGGCCCTCTGCAAGAGGCGTTCTCGGCTCCCAGCCGGTATCCGCGCGGATTCGCGACGTGTCGGCGGCGGTGCGCTTGGCGTCGCCCTCGCGCCAACCCGCCTCGACGAGCTCGAGCGATCGCCCGGAGATCCCCTGCAGAGCTGCGATCACGTGCCGCATCGAGACCTCCTCGCCGCCACCCACGTTGTAGACAGCACCCGGCGCCGCACGCTCCATCGCGAGGATCGTTGCTTCGACCGCGTCGTCGACATACGTGAAGCTCCGAGACTGTGTTCCATCTCCGTAGAGCTCGAACGGCCTCCCTTCGGCGAGGCACATCACCATCCGCGTAAACGCCATGTCCGGGCGCTGCCGCGGGCCGAAGATCGTGAAGTAGCGGACAACCGCGTGGTCGAGTCCGAACTCCCGGTCGTAGGCGTAGGCGAGATGTTCACACGCGAGCTTCGTGATCCCGTACGGGGAGAGCGGCTTCGGCACCGCGTCCTCGGGCGTCGGGTACGTCTCGGCATCGCCATAGATAGACGAGGAGGACGCGAGAACGGTGCGGGCGCCGGCAGCCGCGGCGGCGGCGAAGAGCCGCTCGCTCGCGAGGACGTTCTGACGGACGTAGACCGGGAAGACGCTGCCGAAGCTGAGCACCCCAGGCTGACCCGCGAGATGGAACACGCCGTCGACCCCACCGAAGTCCAGCGTGTCTGCCGCGAGGTCGACCCGCTTCACCGGCAGCCCGCGAGCGTTCTCCTCCTTCAGGGCCGGGTCGTAGTAGTCGGTGAACGCATCCCAGCCGACCGCGTCGTGACCGCGCTCGATGAGCGTGCTGAGGAGTCGCGAGCCGATGAAACCGGCCGCACCGGTGACGACATAGCGCATTGGGAAGGGACTCTAGGCCAGCGGACGCCGCGCGACGACCAGCAGGATGTCGCCGATCCCGACATCCGGCAGGCGTCGGTCGACGCGATTCAACACCCGTCGCACTCTCGGAGGTGCACCCACGACGCTGAAGCGGAACGTTCTCGTCCGGTCGACGACGAGGCCCGCATCGTTCATGAGCTCCGTGAGCCCGCGCTCGTCGAAGCTCCCGTGCGGGAACCTGAAGCGCACGCGAGAATTTCGTTTCCGCGCAGCGCGCGCGAGCGCCCACCGAGGAGCGTTGAGCGTGCGGGTGATGAGATTACGGCTGTTGTCCGTCGAGAGGAGCAGTGCGCCGCCGGGCTTCAAGACGCGCGCGAGCTCTTCGAGCCCGCCCACGGGATCAAGCAGGTGCTCGAGGACCTGGACGGAGATGACGAAATCGAACTCGGCATCGCCGAATGGCAGCCGTTCCAGGTTCGCGCGAACGAGCTCGGGCTCGAATCCGGCGACGGCTGTGGCACGACGTGCCGTGTCGAGGATGCTCTCCGCGATGTCGACGCCGACGATCCGCTCGGGCAGAGGGCCGACCGCGGCAAGCGCCGCGAGGTAGCGGCCGTCGCCGCAACCCGCGTCCAGGAACGACCTAGCCGGGAGCAAACGTGCCATCTCCTCCGTGAGCACCTCGAACTTCCGGTCGAACGCGGGATCCGGGACGACGGGCTCGCCGTACTCCTCTTCACCCCGCTGCTCGTAGACGTCGCGGAGGTGGTCGGAGGGCGCGAGCTCCGTCACCGCTGCACCGGATCGGGGCGCGGATACGAGAACGCCTCGAGCGGACGCAACAAGCCGTCGCCGTCCCGCTCCAGACAGACCTCGCCGAAGAAGCGCGTCATGTAGACGCCCTCCTCGAACTCCCCCAGCCGCGGATCTGGCCTCTCCCCGCGCGCGAGCGCGAGCGCGAGCTCCGGGTAGCGGCTCCCCGCGGCAAGCGGAAGCGGGAAGCCGCCGCCGAAGCGGGTGTTCACATCCGTGACGGGCAGGCTGCCATCGGGCTCGCGAAAGCACTGCACGTTGGCCGGTCCTTTGATGCCCACGGTCTCCGCGACATGGCGGCCGTACTCGATCAGCTCAGCGTCCTTGAGCGACGCGCCCTTGATCGACTCCCCGCCCTTCGACAACAGCATCGTGCGCGGGATCGCGTTCAGGCAACGTCCGTCGAGATCGCAGAAGACGTCGATCGAGAACTCCTCGCCCAGACACTGCTCCTGCACGAACGAGGGCGCCGTCGTATAGCCGAGGAAGAAGTCGAGCTCCGCGCGATCGGCCGCGCGGTAGATGTGGCGCGAGCCGAATCCCTGGCGCGCCTTGACGAGCAGCGGGTAGCGCGCCTCCTCGGGGACGTCCTCCGGTGCCCAGCTCTCCGGAGATGCGATCCCACGCTCGACGAAGAAGCGGTGCGCCTCGAGCTTGTCCGACATGCGGTCGCACACCTCGGCGTCGGGGAGGAGCAGGACAGCCGGCTCGAGCTCCTCCCGCGCGCGGGAGAGCACGGGGTGATCCAGATCGTTCAGGGGAACGATGAGCCGGACGTCATGGTCCCGGACGAGCCCGGCGAGCGCGGCGACATAGCCGGAGTCGGCGATGCGTGGCACGATCGCCTGCGTGTCAGCGTGATACAGCGCGGGCGCGAGCGGGTCCGCGTCCGCTCCGAGCGTTACAGCTCCTGCGGCGCGGAACGCCCGGACGATGTCCACCCGCTGACCGGCGCAGGTGAAGAGGACGACCGTCACGGTCGAAGAGCGTACTCGGAGGAGTCGCCAGCTAGCTCGCTAACGTGAGACGCGGTGTCTTCCGGAGTTTGGTTCAGGATGATCGCCCGTCGCGAGGCGGATGATGGACGCCGTGAGGCAAGGACGCAGGGAGCGTTCATATCCTCCGGATATGGGCGCGACTGAGGACGCAGCATCGCGGTGCCCAGCACCGCGTCGCGACATGGCCGTTCATTCGGAACCGAACTCTTCTCAACCGATCCGCATCCTGCGGGTGATCGCCCGGCTGAACATGGGCGGTCCGGCGATCCACGTGGCCAATCTCGCAGCGGGTCTGGAGACGCGCGGTTATCACACGACCCTCGTCGCGGGCTCGCTCGCGCGCGGAGAGGACTCCATGGCATTCCTGGCCGAGCGACTGGGCGTCACCGTCGTAAGCGTCGCCGAGCTCCAGCGCGAGGTTTCGGTATTGCACGACGCACGCTCGGTTCATCGCGTTGCCGACCTGATCAGGAGCGAGCGCCCGCACATCCTGCACACGCATACGGCCAAGGCGGGCGCAATCGCCCGCGCCGCCGCTCGCCTCGCGGGCGGCGCCCGACCGCCCGTCGTCTTGCACACGTTCCACGGGCATGTCCTCAAGGGATACTTCGACGCCGGCCGCACGGCGCTCTTCCGCCACGTTGAACGCACACTCGCACGAGCATGCGATGTGCTCGTCGCGGTCAGCCCCGAAGTGCGAGACGAGCTCGTAGATCTCGGAGTCGCGCCGTTTGAGAAGTTTGTCGTGATCCGGCTCGGCATCCCGCTCGAGGAGCGTCTCGGCGATCCCACCGCCGACTCCGACTACCGGCGCCTGTACGGGATTCCCGAGGACGCGTTCGTCGTCGGCTGGGTCGGGCGCATGACCGGGATCAAGGACACGGGCGCGGTGGTGGACATCGTGCGCGCGGTGCGCGAACGGGGTGTGAACGCAGTCCTGTGCATGGTCGGGGACGGCCCCGAACGCGAGGTTCTCGAGCAGCTCGCGCACAAGCTCGGTATCGCGCGCTACTGCTACTTCGTGGGCTACCAGTCGGATGTCGCGGGCTACTACCGGCTGTTCGACGCGTTCCTGCTTCCATCGGTGAACGAGGGGACTCCCGTCAGCGCGATCGAGTCCCTCGCCTCGGGAACACCGGTCGTGGCGAACCGAGTCGGAGGCGTCCCCGACGTCGTCCGCGATGGAGTGGATGGGTTTCTCGTCAAGCCTGGAGATGTCGACGCCGCGGCGGCGAGGCTCGGGGAGCTCGCGGGCGATCCCGGGTTGCGCGCGCGGCTCGGTCAGTCCGGTCGAGCACGCGTGCTAGAGCGCTATTCGGTCGACAGGTTGGTCGACGACGTCGACCGGCTGTATCGCTCGTTGCTCGCAGCGAAGGGTCTCTACTAGCGCCAGCCTCCCGTCGCGCCGCGATACGTCCCACGGAAGAGCGCCAGCGGCGTTCGCAGCAGGATCTCGAGATCGACGCGTGGCGAGCGGTGGTCGACGTACCAGACGTCGAGGTCGATGCGCTCCGCCCATGGGAGCGAAGCACGGCCCTGCACCTGCGCCCAACCGGTCAGCCCCGGCCTGATCTCCAGGCGCCGCCGCTGGCGCTCGTCGTATTGCTCGACTTGGTAGCGGAGCGTCGGCCGCGGGCCGATGACGCTCATATCGCCGCGGAGGATGTTCCAGAGCTGTGGCAGCTCGTCGACCGACGTGCGCCGGAGGATGCGGCCGAAGCGGGTGATCCTCGCGTCCCCCTCGTCGACTGCGTACCCGGCGCCGAGCCTCTCGGCCCCGACGACCATCGACCGGAGCTTCAGCACCTCGAAGTCTTCGCCGTTCCTTCCCACGCGCGTCTGGCGGTACAGAATCGGGCCCCCGCTCTCGAGCTTCGTGGCGAGCGCGGCGAGACCGAGGATCGGGCTCGCGAAAGCGAGTCCGACGCCCGCCACGACAACGTCGGCCGCGCGGTTCACCTCGTGCCTTTCGCCTTGTCCCACGTCTGCGGCGTGCCGGAGCGCAGGTAGCGCACGAGGCCGGCGGCGGTCGCCTTCGTGACGACGTAGTAGTAGTAGGCGAGGCGGGCTCCCGGAATCGGCATCCGTGCGCGGCCTGCCGCCGCCAGCCCGAGCCCTCCGAGTTGGAGCACGAGGAAGAGCCGGTAGAAGGGCGCGCGGCCGACCAGGGTGATGTTCGAGGCGAGCAGTCCGATGTGCAGAAGGCCGCTCGAGTAGCGGAGCACGCGGTGGGAGACGAGCTCCATCATGTACAGCGGTCGTGTGCGGCGGAACATACGGCCCGTGATCAGGTGCCCCCACGAGCGTGCGTTCATACGCACCTTGCGTCCGTACTCGTCCTCAGGCTCGCTGGCCGGCTTCTCGACCGCGACCGCCTCGGGGTCGTATATCGCCCGGCGGCCCCTCTGCTCCATCAGGTATGGGAACCCGAAGTCGTGGCCGAACTTGGGATCGTCCTCGACATACGCGTCGCGGCGCACCGCGTAGATCGCTCCGTTGCCGGCCGTGATCGAGCTGGCCTTCGACTCCTGCTCGCGCACCCAGACCTCGTAGCGCCAGTAGAGACCCTCCAGATTCGCGCCATCCGGGCTCTCGAGCCGGAGCTGCCCGCAGACGTAGCCGACCCCGGGATCGGCGAGGTTGCGCACGAGCTTGCGGAGCGCGTCGGGTCGCCATTCGGTGTTGGCGTCGGTGAACGCGAGCACGTCGCTCGTCGTCTCCCGCACCGAGCGGTGCTGCGCCGCGACCTTGCCCTCGCGCGGGCAACGGAGGAGTCTCACACGCGGCTCTCGCGCGGAGACGTCCTCGACGATCGCGTCCGTGCGGTCCGTCGAGCCGTCCGAGGCGACGACGATCTCGAGGCACTCGGGTGGATAGTCGAGCTCGAGCAGGTTGGCCAAGCGGCGGCCGATCACCTCCTCTTCGTCGTGAGCCGAGACGATGAGCGCGACCGACGGCGTCACGTCCTGCCGTCTCGCCGGCCGGGACCGCACGCGGGCGAGAACGCCAATTACCACGGGATAGCCGGCGTGCGTCCAGACCAGCGCGCCGAGCGATCCCCAGAAGAGCGCTTTCGCGATCACGCGGCGAGCAACTCTCGAACGAGCGCGCGATATCGCTCCATCGCCACCACGCGATCCGCCTCCTCCTCGACGTAGTCGCGACCTCTTCGCCCCATCTCCGCGAGGTCGTACTCGCCGTCCGCTGCGGACCGAATGGTGCGCGCGAGGAGCTCGGGCCTGCCCGGCGGGATGACGACACCGCAGCCGACTTCTCGTACCAGGCGCGCGGTCTCGCTCTCGTCCTCCGCCGCCGCGATCACCGGCCTGCCCGCGGAGAGGATCCCGTACAGGCGACTCGGGACCACGTAGCCGGCGAGACCCTTCGCGAGGCCGACCACGTGAATGTCGGCGCTCGAGAGCGAGAGCGGCAGACGTTCGCGCTTCTGGTACGGGAGGAAACGCACCGTGTCGTCGACCTCGAGGGTGTCGGCGAGGGTGACCATCTCCGCATGACGTGCGCCGAAGCCGGCGATCACGATCCGCAGGTCATCCCGGTCGCGGAGAAACGTCGCTGCGCGGACAAGGCTGTCGAGGTCCTGGGCGTGTCCCACGTTGCCCGAGTGCATGACGACGAACGGGGACACCAGGTCGTGGTTTACCGCCCATTCGTTGTCGCGTGGCTGAGGCGTGATCGCGCGCGTGTCCACCCAGTTCGGGATCACGCGAAGACGCTCTGGAGGCGCGCCCTTGGCCTCGAGCCGGTCGCGCATGGTCTCCCCGATGGCGACGATCCGGTCGGCACGGCGCAGGTACGCGCCCACGAGCCCGCCGAGCACGCCGACCACGGCGGGGTTACGGAGCCGGTCGAGCTCTGTGGCGATCTCCGGAAATACATCCTGGCTGATGACGAGAACGGGGATCCCGAAGCGGCGGCCGACCGCGACCCCGAGGTCGCCCACGATCGGCGGGTCCGTCATGCAGAGCACGAGGTCGGGCGCGGGGCCTCGCAGCGCGTACGCGAGCGCGGCGCCGAGGTAGGAGAAGTAGTTCACGGCACGCCGGACGAGCTCAGACCGTTCGTATGACGTGGAGGAGACGCGGACGATCCGGACGCCGTTGTGCTCGTCGTCGCGCGGCGCATCCTCGTGGCCGTGCAGGACTCCGGTGACGACTTCGACCTCGTAGTCCTCCGCGAGCGCCTCGCAGAGCTCGGTCAGGAGATGCGCGGTCGCCTCGACACCGGGCCAGTAGTACTGATTGAGGACGAGGATTCGCCGCCTTCGGGCGTCGGGAGACACGCGGCAAGGCTAGACGACCCCGCCTCCTGCCTTCGTCGAAGCAGCCGGAGGCCGTCCGTCCGTCTTTACAGTGCCTGGCACTGTAAGCGTGAAGAGTTCGCGCCGATCGTTCCACAGGCCGCGACTCCGCTCGGCTTGCCTGCTGGCGAACTGGCTCCCGCGTTAACTGGCACTGTGAGCGTGAAAGTTCGCGCCGATTGTTCCACAGACGACGATTTTGCTCGGCTCGCCTACCTGTCGACTGCCTCCCGCACCGCGGCGAGAAAGCCGGCGACGCTCGGGCCGTAGCCCCAGTCCTGCGCGAGCTCGCGCGAACGCGTTCCGTACGCGCACCGCAGCGTCGGGTCCGCCGCCAGGCGCCGGAGCGCGGTCGACGCGGCGTCGACGTCTCCGGCCGCGACGAGAAATCCGTTCTCGCCGTCGTGCAGGAGATCGTGGGCAGCGCCGACACGATCCGAGAGGACGAGCGGCAGCCCACACGCGGCCGCCTCGTTGACGACGACCGCCCATGGCTCACGCTCCGAGAGCAACGCGAAGACGTCGGCGGCGGCGTAGACCTCGACGATCCGTTCCCACTCACGGTCCCCCGTCAGCGTGAGGCGAACACCACGAACGCGCGCGAGATCCTCGAGCCGCTCGCGCTCCTGGCCATCGCCGGCGACAACGAGCAGCAGCCGCGGATCGCTGGTCTCGGCAACCGCATGGATGAGGACGTCGAGACCCTTCTCTGGCGCGAGTCTCGCGACCGAGAGCACGACGACGTCGTCGGCTCCTGCCCCGAGCTCGTCGCGCAGCGCAGCCCGGCGGCCGGCCAGCCGGTCGGCCTGCTCACCGAATCCGTCGACGTCGATCGTGTTCGCAAACACGCGCACACGCTCCGGCCGCGCGCCGCGAGCGACCATCGAGTGGCGCGCGAGAGTCCCCGTGACGAGCGCGCCCGAGGCGCCTTCGACCACCCGCGGCACGACCGCCCCCTTCACCCTGCGCCGCCAACCCGGACGCGGGCCTTCGTCGTGGCTCTCGACGACGAGCACGTACGGAACGTGCCGAAGCCGACACCAGGCGATCGCCGCCTGTGCGGCGAACGTGCTCCAGCCGGATACGACGACGACTTCCGGCCGCCCCGCGTCGAGCGCGCGAGTGATGCCCGGAGTGACCGGGTAGTCGTGGTGCAAGAGCTTCTGTGCGCCCGGCAGACGAGCACCGCGCAGGAAGACGGCGCGGTGCCTGAGATCGACACGCCACGTTCTTCCGGCCACCGTCCTCGCGGCGTACAACACCGTCAGGTCGATCTCGCGCAGAGCCGCAACGCGGTCGAGCAGCGGCGACCGGTACGGCGTTGGCTCGGGGAAGACCGCGCTGACCCGAATCGCGCTCGTTCTGGAGTCGGAAGCGCCAAGCGAGCTTGCAACGGTCTGTTGCAAGCTCTGTTCGCGCGTCTCCCTCAGCCATTGGGTCGCTTCCTGCCTCGCCCTCCGCTCAGCCGCGGCGCGACGAGCGCGACGGATGCCGACGTGCGCTGGAAAGAGCGGGTCGAGCGAGGTAGCCAGGCGTAGGAGCCGCAGGCGCGTCGCGACTGGAGCTTGGACGCCCAGCCGCGCCACCGCTCGCCCTGCCGCCTCCCTCGCGCCGTGAGACCTTGCAACAGTCTGCTGCGAGGTCTGCTCGAAAGCGTGCATGAGCTCGACGTACGCGAATGCGCCGTTCTCCAGTTGATCCAGCGCGATCTCCTCTCCGGCGCCGACGCGCCAGGCCAGCTCGGCTCGTTCGGGATCGAGCTCGGGCGCCACGCCGCGTATCTCGCGCAAACCAACACGCCGCTGGAAGTCGAGCTGAATACTGCGACGTGCCCGCGATGCCTGGCCGGGATGCACGCGATAGAGAACGAGCGGCTCGGCCAGGTTGTCGCCATCGTCGTGCGCGAGCAACCGCGTCCACAGGTCGTAATCCTCGCTTTCGAGGTACTCCGGGTCGTAGCTGAGGTCGTGCCGCTCGAGCACCTCGCGGTCGATCAGCACGCTCGGATGGAAGAACGGGGCGCTGAAGAGCGCCGCCCAGCGAACGGCCACCGAGCCGGACGGCATCAGATGGAGTGCACCCGGACTCCCAGACGCGTCGAGATCCACCACCGCGCTGCCCACAACGGCGACCTGGGAGCCCGACACCATCCGCTGCAGCTGACGTTCCAGCCTTCGCGGAAGAGCGATGTCGTCGGCGTCGAGCCGGGCGACGTAGCGCCCGCGAGCTTCGTCGAGCCCGCGGTTGAGCGACGCGGCCAAGCCCCCTCGCTCGTCGTTTCGAAGCACGCGCAGGCGCGCGTCGTCGACGGCGGACAGGACTTCCGGAGTCGCATCCGTCGAGCCGTCGTCGACCACGATCAGCTCGAGATCGGTGACGGTCTGCCGAAGCACGCTCTCCAACGCTTCCCGCAGGTACCGCTCGCCGTTCGAGACAGCAAGCAGCACGGACACGAGCGGGGCGGCGGGCACGGACCTCCCGTAGCCTACGGCCCGTGCACCAAGAGCTTCCGTCGTTCGACCTCGTCGTCGCGACGGTCGGTCGCGTGCAGGAGCTCGAGCACTTCCTCACGACACTCGAGTTCCAGACCCATCAGCGCTTTCGGCTGATCCTCGTCGACCAGAACCCGGACGACCGGCTGGACGACGTGCTGGAAGCCACGAGTCTCGACATCCTGCATCTTCGGTCCGAGCTCGGGCTATCGCAAGCCCGCAACGCGGGTCTCGCCCATGTGACCGCCGACATCGTCGCGTTTCCCGACGACGACTGCGCCTACGAGCAGGGTCTCCTCGCTCATGTCGGCGGGCTCCTTGCGGGCGACTCCCTGGACGGCATCACCGGGCGGAGCGTCGACCGTGGAGGCCGCTCTTCGCCCTCGTGGAGGCGGGACACGACCCTCCTGACCGACCACAACCTTTGGAATCGCGCGATCTCGTACACGATCTTCCTCCGGCGCGAGGTTGTCGACCGGGTGGGGATGTTCGACGAGCGGCTCGGGCTCGGCTCGCCCGAGCCGTGGTCTTCGGGAGAGGAGATCGACTACCTGATTCGCGCGGTGCGGAGTGGGGCCAGAATCCGCTACGACCCGTCGCTCACGGTTCGTCACGACGACAGCGGCCACGGGATCGGGTCGCGGGACGGCGCCAGCGTCGGATATCTGCTGCGAAAGCACCGCTACCCGAAGCGGACCGTCTCGCGCATGCTCGTTCGCCCGGCCGGCGGCGTGCTCGCCTCCCTCGCCCGCCGCGACCTCGGCCACGTCCGCTTCCAGGCGGCGACCCTCCGCGGACGAGTCCGCGGCTACCGGGAAGCGAGCTCAGAGAACAAGACCGAGTGACGCTCGAGCCAGGGCTCGAGCGAGAAGCGCTCGACCGCCCTTGCTCTCGCCCTGCCCGCGTACCCCGCCAGGTCGCCGAGTACGAGATCGACGGCATCCGCGAGCGCCTCCGGCTCTGGCGGCTCGTCGCGCTCCCACGACTCCGGATGCGGAACGCCGACCCCGCCCTCGTCACCGACGAGCTCCACCGTCCCACCGCTGGCCGGATAGACGACTGGAAGCCCGGTGGCCATCGCCTCGAGCACCAGTGTCGGGCACGGGTCGAGCACCTTCGTGTGCAAGAGCAGGTGCGCACGCCGAAATACCTCAGGCGCATCTCGCTGCCGGTACTCGCCGAAGAGCTCCACTCGATCGCGCAGGCCGAGCTCGGCGACGAGGGGCTCCACTGGAGACACGAGGCGACCGGTCACGAGCAGGCGCGCATCCGGATGGCGGGGAAGGAGGGCAGCGAGCGTCCGCACCGCGAGCTCGAGTCGATAGGCCTGCGTCTGGTCGCCGCCCAGGAGGAGCACCGGCCCACCCGGAGTCGGTGTCCGGGCAGGCGTGAAGTGGCTCACGTCGACCGCGTTTCGCAACACCTCCCACGATCCGCGCGGCTCGCCGAGAAACAGATCGGCCGAGCGCTTCGAGAACTCGCTCTGGTAGAGGACCTGATCCGCGGCGAGAAGCGCCCGGCGAAGCGGCCGGTTGAACGCCTCGGCCCCATCTCCCGCCCACGCCGGATAGCCGACGCCGTCCTGATTGACCACGACGGGAATCCGGCGCCGTCGGGCGAGTCGTAGCAGCGGCTCGAGATCACGTGGAAGCCACGTGGATCCGAGGTAAAGGACCGAGAAGTCACTGGGGCTGTTCGGGAAGCGCTCACCCAGCTTCTGCGCCTTGGCGGTTCCGCCCGCCGCGCGCTCGCCCGGCGCTGGAACCTGGTCGTGGCCGTAGAAGACGCGGACACCTGGAGCAGGTCGTCCTCGTAGGAGCAGACGCGCCCAGCGCGCCCCAGCGCGCGTGTAGCGCCCGCCCCGCGCAGGGCTCAGATCCATCTGCTCATCCGCAGCGCTCGGGCATCGCGACGAATCCCCGGAAGAGCTCGCGCCAGCGAGGACGCAGCGCGTCGTACGCGTTCGCGGCGGCAGTTGCCTGTCCGGCGGCGAGCACGACAGCGAGATCGCCCGCGGGCGCTCGCGCGACGTGAGCAGTCCACTCGACCAGCCCGTCGACGTCCTCGACGTCCACCAGCCAGCCGTTCTCCCCGTGACGCACGAGGTCGAGCGCCTGCCCGACACGCGTCGTCACGAGCGGCACTCCGGTCGCCATCGCCTCGAGAACGGCGCGCGGCCCGCCTTCGTCCCTCGACGTGACGAGGCAGACGTCGATGGCCTCGTACGCCTGCGCGACCGCGTCGACCGAGGGGAGGAGCGCGTGACGGTACGGAACCCCGAGTCGTTCGAGCCCAGCTCGCACGTACCCGCGCGACGGGCCGGTGAGCAGGAAGACGAGCTCGGGCACTTCCTCGCGAAGACCCTCCGCGACTGCGAGCAGCACGTCAGGGCCTTTGATCAGCTTGGGCTCGAGCCCTTCCCCCCAGCCGACACCGTCCTTCTGGAACGAGCCGACTACGAAGGCCGACTCGGGCAGACCCAGCGCCTGACGTGCGGCGGCACGGGTCTCCGGAGTCCGAGGCCGAAATGCCTCCGTGTCGATCCCGATCGGAATCCGGTGCAGCTTCTCGACCGCGATACCGGTCTCCAGGACGAGCTCCTCCATCGCGCTCGACGTCACCTGCACCCGGTCGATCTCCGCATGCCGCCGTCGGAGCGTCTCGAAGCAGACGTCGAACTCGGGCATGCCCGGCGTGCCCGGGCGGCCGTGAAAGTAGGCGAAGCCGAGCCGGTTGTCCCGCCGCTCGAAGTCATGCAGGAGAAGCGTGAACTGGCTCAGGTGGAAGATCGACTGCCGGTCGACCCCTTTCATCCAACGGTCCGGCCCGATCGCCACGTCCAGCGCTCGCGCAGTCCGCTCCAGCTGGCGCGCCTCGTACTCGAGCACCCAGCCCTCGACGTCGTAGGCGAGGAAGAGCCGAGAGTGAGGCGGCCAGCCGCGTGTCCGGAGACCGACTACCGCGCGGCGAAGCGGCCGACCGACCTGTTGGCGCAAGACCGGAATCCGCTCGCGCAGATTCCGGTCGCGCGAAAATCCCTGAAGGCGTGCGCTTCGCGCCCGCAACGCTCTCTTACGCGTCACGTCACCCTCGCTAGATGTCGGCGAGAGTCTCGACCGGCTCGAGCCGTGAGCGGAGCCGCTCGACGTCTGCGTCGACGAGCAGCTGTACGAGGCCCTCGAAGTCGACGCGCGGCGACCAGCCGAGCTGCTCGCGCGCCTTCGTCGCGTCGCCCACGATGTCGTGGAGCTCCGCCTTGCCGCGGATCAGGGCGTCGTCCACGCGCACGTGGTCCTCCCAGTCGAGCCCCACATGCGCGAAAGCGGCCGCTGCGAGGTCCCGCACGCTATGGGTCTCCCCGCTCGCGATCACGAAGTCGTCGGCCTCGTCCTGTTGGAGGACGAGCCACATCGCTCGAACGTAGTCCCCCGCGTATCCCCAATCACGGCGCGCGTCCAGGTTGCCCAGAAGGACCTCGCTCTTGAGACCGAGGCTGATTGCGGCAGCCGCGTGCGAGATCTTTCGCGTAACGAAGTCGAGCGGTCGTCGCGGCGACTCGTGGTTGTAGAGGATCCCCGACGACGCGTACAAGCCGTACTGACGGCGATAGCTCCGCGTAATCAAGTGGCCGTACGCCTTGGCGACTCCGTACGGCGTCAGCGGCGCGAGCGGCGTCTCCTCCGTCTGCGGCACCTCGCGAGACTCGCCGAAGATCTCGCTCGAAGAGGCCTGGTAGAAGCGGACGCCGTCGTCGACCCGGCGGATCGCCTCCAGCAACGCCGTCACGCCGACCGCCGCGAACTCGGCAGTGAGAACTGGCTGCTTCCACGACATGGGAACGAAGGATGGGGACGCGAGGTTGTACACCTCGTGCGGCTCGGAGGCCGACAACACGTCCACGAGGGAGACCTCGCTCAAGACGTCAGCCTGATGGAGCTCGATCCGAGCGCGGATCGGCTCGAGGTTCTCGAACCGCGTCGACGTGGACTGGCGGACGACCCCGATGACCTCGTAGCCCTCGGAGAGCAGGAGCTCCGAGAGCAGCGAGCCGTCCTGCCCGGAGATGCCGATGATCAACGCGCGCTTCGAAGGCACGCACGGGACGTTACCGCGGTTGTCGGAGGCAACCGCGTGCGGGAGGACGTCGCCGCGTCTCGCGTTCGAGGGCGTTCTTAACAGTGCCTGTCCCTGTAAGCGTGAAAAGTGAGCGTCGATCGTTCCACAGAGACGACCAGAGGGCGTCCCGGCGCGGGGGTAGCATCGCGCCGATGCCGTCGTGGCAAAGACATGGGCCATCGCTGGCCCTGGCCGCGACGATCCTCCTCGCGTCGAGCCTCTACACCCTGCTCGCGTCGCTCGTCGACGTTCCTCGCGTACACCCGGACGAGGTTCGCTACGCGATCGCCGGCTCGTCGCTCGCGGAGGGTGAAGGGCTGAGCCTGCGCGGCGGCGAGTACGGATTCGGGCCGTTGTATGCGCTCGTCCTCGCGGGGATCCTCCTCCTCACCTCGGGTCTTGCCGCCGCGTACGACCTCTTCAAGGCCGCGAACGCGCTCTTCTTCGCACTGACGGCGGTTCCTGTCTACCTCCTCGCCAGGCGACTGGTCTCCGAGTGGTGGGCCGTTCTCGCGGCAGCGCTCTCGGTAGCGATCCCCTCCTCGATCTCGGTCGCGACGGTGATGACGGAGAGCCTCGCGTTCTTCACCGCAGCGTGGGCCCTCTACGCGATCATGCTCGCGCTCGAGAGCCCGACCACTGCTCGCCAACTCGCCTTGCTCGCCGCAGTAGGGGCTGCGTTCGCGACCCGTCCGCAGTTCGGCGCGCTGTACGTGACGTGGCTCCTCGGCCTTGCGCTCGTCTGGTGGATCGTTCCGGCGAGACGACCGCGGACACGCACGGACGTCGTTCGGCTGTGGCCGAGCGCCGTCCCGCTCGTGCTCGCCGTGGGAGTCCTTGCAAGCCGCCTCGTCTCCGGAAGCTCCCCGAGAGACTCCTTCGGCGCGTACTGGGAGCTCTGGCGCGGTTACGACCCGCTCCAGGTCGCGAAGTGGCTCGCGTACCACCTGGCCGACTTCGAGATCTACCTCGCGGTCGTGCCGCTCGCGGTCACCCCCATCGTCCTCGCTGCCCTCATACGCCGCGCCCGGGCGGGATCGGACGCGTCCGCGGCCTTCGCCGCGCTCTTCCTCTCCGCGAACGCGCTCGGCCTCCTCGTCGTCGCCGCCTTCAACAGCACGCCGTACGCCTACGACCGGCTCCACGATCGCTACGCGTTCTATCTCATCCCACTCTGGCTCATCGTGCTCGTCGCCTGGCTCGCCGACGGGCTGCCGCGCCCGCTCGTCGCGACCGCGAGTGGCGTCGTCCTCGCGCTCGCCCTTCCCGCGATCCTCCCGTTCGGCCAGCTCGCGAACGAGGCGGGGATCGACACCGTTCCGGGAGCGCTCTGGGTGTGGATCGAAAACCAGACTGCCGGGCCTGGCGCGATCTCGGGGCGCCTGGTGCTTGCCGTATTCGTGGTGGGTCTTCTTCTGGCAGGGCTCCTCCTCCCGCGCCGCTTGAGCCTGGCCGCCCCCGCGGCCGTGCTTGCGGTGTTCGCGGCGACCGCCATCTTCGCGTGGGACCGGATGATCGAGGCGCCGGAGAACGCCGTTCTCGAAGGCGGGTTCGAGCCCGCGTGGATCGACGCGCTCCTCCCGAACGACGCGCGCGTCACGAAGCTCTACCTCGAGTCGGAGGCCTGCCCCTCGTCGAGCATCACCCGTCACGCGCTGTTCGCGACCGAGTTCTTCAATGTCACCGTCGACCGTGCCGCCTACATCGGCGACTCGATCCCGGACGGGATCCCGCTCGACCGCCTGGAGGTCGAGGGCGGGCGACTGGTCTTCGAGGACGGCGCTCCGTTCGTCGCCGATTTCGTCTACACGCAGCCGGGCATCGAGCTCGTCGGACGAGAGCTCGCGACCGGGACGGCCGCCGGCCTCGTCCTCTGGCAGACGAACGGCGAGGTCAGCGTGGTTGGCGCAGAGACGACAGCAGACGTCCGCACTGCGGATTGCGCCTAGCCCACCCGCTTGAGATAGCCGCTCGGGTTGAACGTGAGCAGGAACTTCTCGCGCTCGCGATCGATTTCGAAGTCGTGTCGCTCAGAGAGGAATGTCTCGATCGCCTCCAAGGGCCCCGGCATGAGGTCCGGACGGATCTGCCCGATGTTCGAGTCCTCGACGATGAGATAGCACCCGACCGGAACAAGCGGCGCGTACGCCTCGAGCTCGGCCTCGACGTGCCCCTGCGAGTGATCGGAGTCGAGCACGATCATGGTGCGTCGGCCCTCCACGCGCTCGCGCACTTCATCGAGGACTTCCGGATCGGTGGAGGAGCGGCCTGCCAGGTAGGTGATGCGAGGGTGCTGCGGATAGTCGTCACGCAGCGGCTCGATGTCGATCGAGACCACCTCGCCCGAGCCAAGCATGTCGCAGACCGAGGACAGGAAGTACGCGCTCCCGCCCCGATAGGTGCCGGTCTCGATGACGACATCGGGTCGCGTTTCGACCATGATCTCTTGATAGATCCAGAGGTCGAGTGGGTTCTTGAGCGCCTGGCTCCCGAGCCAGGTCGCCTGAGTCCAGGCGTTGGAGGCGTAGAAGACGTCGTGCGCCCGCGAGATCGCGGCCCTGTCGAGCTTGCGACCGATTCGAAACTCGACCGCGTTCTTCGTCCGTCGGAAAGGATTCGCCACGCGGCGCGATCTTAGAGAGGATGGGGGTCAGGCTTTAGCCTGACCTCGTCTTTCGATTGTCCGGAGACGCCTTACACCGACGTCAGACTGAAGTCTGACCCCAACTCAGGCCCAGCACGTCCAGGTAACGGTTCGCCACGTCCGAGATCGTCGGAGCGGTGATCGAGGCACGCCTCCCGTCGAGCTCCTGCACGAGCCGGCCGAGCACGTCGGGAAGCTCCTCGTCCGTACGGAACGGCAGCCCGCCCTCGCCGACGAGCTCGGGATGGCCCCCACTCTCGACGAACGCGGCCGGCAGTCCGCACGCGAGCGCCTCCAGGAGCGCGTTCGAGCAGGGGTCGTCGCGGCTCGCCGCCACGTAGACGTCATGGCTGCGAAAGAGCTCCGCGACTTCCGCCGAGCCGACCGGCCCGACTGTGCGGATCCGCTCGAGCCGAGGCGAAGCGCGCCCCACGAAGGTCATCTCGAAGGAGTCCCAGTCGAGGTTCCGGTCGAGCCACTCGAGCGTCTCGGCGCCCTTCCGTGGATTGTCCGACCAGCTGGCGGCCACCAGCCTCACCTTTCTCCCCTCGAGCGGCTCACGGCGTTCCGGCTGGTGGAAGATCGCGGGATCGACGGCGTTCGTGATCACGACCGGGTCTCGCAGTTCGATGCCGAGCTCTTGGTGCTTTTCGAGGCTGTATCTCGACTGGACGACGGTCGCGTCGGCGAGCTCGTCGTTGATCTCGGCGATGCGGCGATCTGTGCCGTCGTCGAAGCCCCGGTAGGCCCCGATCGGACCGTCGACGCGGTGCACCATCCTGGCTTCGCGTCGCGCGAACCGGCGAAGTCGCGCGAAGTCGAAATTGAAGGAGTTGAAGAGACAGACGGGCGTTTCCGCCGAAAGACGGTTGTTCTCGATCTCGACCCCTCGCTCCCCGAGCTCGCGAGAGAGCGCTCGGAGGAACTGATGCCCGCCCCCCGAGGGAGGTGGGGCGAACTCGTGAAAGAGAGCGAGATCTGACCGTCTGCGGCGCGAGGCGAGCCAGTCCGCCTCGATGCGGGCTCGATCGGCGAGCCCGCGCCCGGCACGACGAGCCCGCCGGGGAACGCTGCGAAGCTCCACGCCGAACACGGTAACGTCGCGCGCTGATCGATGCCCTCCCCAGGCCGTCTTGCAAGCGTGCTCCTTCGGCGACGAGTTCCGCTCGGCACCCGCTTCTGCCTCGCCCGAGCCGAGGCCCGTCGGCGAATCCGGCCGAAAGACGCGTATGCGCTGCGGTACGGGCCAGGAGACGTCTTCCTCTCGCACGCCGACTACGAGGTCGACTGGAAGTCCTTCACGTGGGTTGTCGCTGACCACGCTTATCCGACGAGCTACGCCGGAGCCGTTGTTCTCGATCTGGGCGCGCACAAGGGCTACTACGGCGCATACGCGCTCGCGCGCGGTGCTCGCACCGTCATCTCGTTCGAGCCGGAGACGGTGAATCTCGAGCTCCTCGAGCGCGCCGCGGCCGCCTACCGCCTGCGCGGCGCTGACTGGCGCGTTCGCTCCTCGGCTGTCGGAGCTGCACGCGGCGAGGCGATGCTGCACCTGATGGGCGGGTCGTGGGCGCACTCGCTGCACCCGCCGGACGCCTGGGCGCAGTACGAGGTCGGCATGCAGCGCGTCCCCGTCGAGGCGATGGCAGACATCCTCGACGAAGCGGGATCACTTGCAGGCGAAGGCTCGCGACTAGTCGTGAAGGTGAACACCGAGGGCGAGGAGTGCGACACCGTCCTCGGGACCCCGCCCGAGGCTTGGACAGGAGTCAGTGAGCTCTTCGTCGAGACGCACGAGTGGGCAGGCTGCGATGCAGCCGAGCTCGCAGCGCACCTCACCCCGTTTGGATTCAGGGAGATCCCGACGGAGATGGCCCGGGTGCTGAGACTGCGTCGCGAAGAAGCTCCTCGATCCGATCCACGTACCGCTCCCAGGTGAGCCCGCGCTCGACGGTGACCCTTGCGCTCGCACCCAGCGCGCGAGCGTGGAAGTCGTCCCGCAGCACGGTCGCCAGCGCGCGCTCGAACCCCGAGGCGTCGCCGGGCGAGACGAGCCTGCAGTTCTCCCCGTCGACGAGCCCGTATCCGGTGGCGATCGCGTTGGTGCGCGTGACGATCACCGGCTTGCCTAGCGCCATCGCCTGCAGCAGGACGGTCGTCGCGCCGGAATAGCTGTTCTCCCGCACCGGGAGGGCCACGACGCGCGCCTCGGCGAGCCTTCGCCGCATCTCCGCGAACGGGATGTCGGTCTCGACGGCCACGTTTTCCGGCAGCGTGGCCAGACCGCGTCGATGGTCGCCGCTGGTGACAATCCGAAAGCTGACGTCAGGCACGCGTGTTGCCACGCGCAGCAGGAGCTCGAAGTCGCGGTGCGGGTCGACGCCGACCGAAACGACGTCGATCGTCGAGGGCTCGAGTTGCGGCCCGAAGGCGACAGGATCGACACCGAAAGGGACGAACTCCACCCGCGGCGCGAATCCGTAGCGCGCGAGCCAGCCTCGAAGCTCGTCCGCCTCATACCGGCTGTACGCGATGACGGAGGCGCAGGCGCCGAGAGCCGACGCATAGAGGCGTCGCATCCGCTCCGAACGGAGCTGTGCCAGGCGCTCCGGGAGCCCGATCGCCACGTACACGAGCGGCGGTCGTAGGCGTCCGGCTCGCGCGAGCAGCAGCAGCGGGATGCCCACGGTGTCCACCGTCGACATGACCACGTCGGCCCTGTTCGCCCGTCGTAGCGACGCGAGCACGGTCGCGAAATCCCCGCCGTAGCCGCCGGCACGCTCGAGGCCTCGCTTGAGAGCTTCTCCCCCAACGTGAGCCCAGCGGGGCGGAGCTCCCTGACGCTCCAGGTTGTGGCCGACGACGAACCCACGCTCGGCCAGTTGATCCAGGCCGAAGAGCATGTAGCGCTCGGCGCTTGCAGGATCTGCGAGTAGCGCGCGGCGCCGCTGGGGCGAGTCGCGAAAGGTGTAGAAGACGGTCGTCACGGGCAGATGCTTGACCGGGAATTGACGCGCCGCCGGGGGCGGTCACGACCAAGCCGGGCGACGCACTCACTCGTCGTGCAGGCTGGTGAGCCTGGACGGCGAGGGAGGGTGGCGATCCGGCGCCGTGTCGTGGCCGTCATCCGGCCCGCCGTGAATTCTCGGTCAAGCATCTTGGGGGGTAAGGTAGGCGACCGGCAGTCGAAACGCCGACGACGACGATGCACAGACTGAAGACGAAGTTCTCACACCGCGTGAACAGGGTCGCAGGCGCGCTCGAGCGCCGCGGCATCCGCGCGACCTACGAGCTCCACGACCGGGTTCTCTCGAACCGCAGGAGCCGGCGCCTCTTCTCGCAGGAGCATCCCGAGCTGGACGACGTCCGGCGACGGATCGTCTCCGAGGTCGACGCCGACGGGTACTCCGTGCTGCCGTTCGGCGAGCTCTTTCGCGACGCAGAGCTCTGGCGTGACATCGAAGAGCAACGAAACCACTTCGTCGCTGAGACGGAAGCCGACCTCGCCGCCGGCGGCGAGAACGTCCGCGTCCGCCAGGGCAAGGAGTTCGTGATCCGGCTGCACAGCTACGAGGTCGAGCTCGGCCTCGACGATCCCTGGTTCAAAGCGTGTATCTCCCGCCGGATGCTCGACGTTGCCAATGCGTACCTGCGGATGTGGTCGAAGCTCGAGTACATCGACGTCTGGTACTCGGTACCCCAGGCCGAGGGCTCCGAGCGGATCTCGTCGCAGCGCTGGCATCGCGACTACAACGACAAGCACCTGCTGAAGGCGTTCCTCTACCTCGTCGACGTCGACGAGGACATGGGGCCGTTCCAGTATGTGCCCGGCAGCCAGCCCGGCGGCCCGTACGCGGACGCGTGGGCGTGGACTCCGCTCGGCCAGAACTACCCGACCGAACAGGAGCTCGAGGAGCGGATCCCCGCCTCGGCCGTGCACACCTTCGTCGCCCCGAAGGCGACGCTGATCTTCTGCAACACCGCGGGGTTCCACCGCGGAGGCCTCTCGACGACTGATCCCCGGATTCTGGCGACCGTCACCTACTCGTCGCCCGCCTCGCTCGCGTCTTTGACCGAACGGAGTTACGAGTTCAAGGGCGAGCTCGGCGAGCTCGACGCAGTGACGCGGTTCGCGCTGACCTAACTACGCCGTCGGCTCGCCAACTTGCAGGCTCGCTGCTATCTTTGGCTTACCGTGTATGACAAAGGATGACAGTGATGGCCACGCGTAGGAAGAAACCGCTGTCGTTTCGCGTGCGAGCCGAGACCGTGGAGCGGTTGGACCAGCGTTCGAGGGAGGCAGGCCAGACCCAAACAGCGCTCGTCGAGCGGTACGTCGAGGAGGGTCTTCGGATCGACTCCCATCCGCTCATCCACTTCCGCGAGGGCGCCGGCGGCCGCAGGCCTGCGTTGGCGGGAACCCGTCTCGACGTCGCGCTGGTGGTCGGGACGGTCCGCGACAACGAGAGGTCGGTCAGCAGCGCTGCCGAGTATCTCGGTCTTCCGGCCGAGCGAGTGCAGGCGTGTCTGCGCTACTACGCCGATTACCAGGACGAGGTCGATGAGTGGATGGAGCGCACCACAGCGATCGCCGAGCGCGAAGAGGCGAACTGGCGCCGCCAGCAGGAGATCCTCGCTTGAGATTGGTGCTCGACGAGATGTACTCGCCGCAGATCGCCAGTCAACTCCGAAGTCGCGACCACGATGTCGTCTCGGTGACCGAGCGCCCCGAGCTCGTAGGCAGGAGCGATGAAGAGCTCTTCTCGGCAATGACGGCAGAGGACCGCGCAATCGTCATGAACAACGCTGCCGACTTCGTGCCGCTCTCTCAGCGGGCGGCCGCCGAGGGAATGGGTCACGCCGGTCTGCTGCTCACGAGCGACCGGTCGTTGCCGCGTACGAAGGCCGGAATCGGCCGGTACGTGGCGGTGCTCGACGAGCTGCTCGCCTCACATTCCGCAGACGACGGTCTCCGCAACCAGATGCGCTGGCTTCCGTGATCTGAGATTGCGGACACGTCTCGACGGGTACTGTCCAGCAAGGACACCGTCGTCATGCTCGGCCGTCAGAATCGCCGTACACACATGAGCCGCATCTCACAAGGCGCATCAATCGCCGATGTTCGACGCTACTGGGATGAGCGCCCCTGCAACATACGCCACTCCACCCAGCCGGTCGGATCGCGCGAGTACTACGACGAGGTCGAGGCTCGGAAGTACTTGGTAGAACCTCATATACCTCGTTTCGCGGACTTCGAACGCTGGCGCGGCAAGCGCGTTCTCGAGGTGGGATGCGGCATCGGCACCGACTCGATCAACTTCGCCCGCGCCGGTGCTCGTCTGACGGCTGTGGATCTGTCCGGCGAGTCGCTTCGCATCGCCGCCCAACGTGCGGAGGTGATGGGCGTCGCAGACGGCATCCAGTTCGTCCAAGCGAATGCGGAGGAGCTCACGTCGGCCGTCCCCGACGAGCCATACGACCTCGTCTACTCATTCGGCGTCATCCATCACACACCCCGACCCGAGCGGGCATTGGCCGAAATGCGAGCGCTGACAGCGCCGGGCGGAACCTTGAAGCTGATGATCTACCACCGCCTTTCGTGGAAGGTCTTCTGGATCGTCGCCGCCCAGGGGCGCGGACGGTTCTGGAAGACCGACGAGCTCGTCGCGAAGCACTCGGAGGCTCAGACCGGCTGCCCGGTGACGTTCAGCTACACCCGTCGCGAGGGGCGCGACCTAGTCGAGCGGGCCGGCTTTCGCGTACAAGATATCCAGGTCGATCACATCTTCCCGTACAAGATCCGCGACTACGTCCGGTATCGCTACGTGAAGGAGCCGTACTTCCGCTGGCTGCCCGAGCCGATCTTCCGAGCGCTCGAGCGCCGGCTCGGTTGGCACCTGCTCGTGGACGCGGTGGCGCCGAGCTGATGCACGTCGCAGTCGTCGGTCTCGGCAAGCTCGGGGCGCCGCTCGCCGCGGTGCTCGCGAGCAAGGGCAATCAGGTCTTGGGCATCGACGTCAATCCCGCAACCGTCCTGCTCCTGAACGATGGACGGGCCCCGGTCGAAGAGCCGGGTCTCCAGGAGCTCGTCTCCGCGTTGGGCGACCGGCTCGGCGCAACGACCGATCTCGGCGCCGCGGCCGGCGCAGAGGTCTCGATCGTGCTCGTCCCGACTCCGTCGGACGACCGCGGAGCTTTTTCCAACGAGCACGTCCTGTCCGCGCTCGAGGAGATCGGACAAGCGCTCGCGAGACATACCGACTACCACCTCGTGGTCGTCTCGAGCACGGTCATGCCCGGCTCGTGCGACTCGGAGCTTCGTCCGGCGCTCGAGCGGGCGTCTGGCCGCCGCGTCGGAGAGACGCTCGGACTCTGCTACAGCCCCGAGTTCATCGCCCTAGGGAGTGTGATTCGCGATCTGCTTCAGCCCGACATGGTGCTGATCGGCGAGTCCGACCATCGCGCGGGCGACATCCTCCAGGAGCTCTACACCGGCCTGTGCGAGAACGATCCGCCATTCAGGCGCATGAGCCTGGTGAACGCCGAGCTCGCGAAGATCGCCGTGAACACCTATGTCACCATGAAGATCTCGTACGCGAACGCTCTCGCCGACATGTGCGAACGGCTTCCCGATGCCGATGTGGAGATCGTGACGGAAGCCCTCGGGCTCGATACGCGGATCGGACGAAAGTACCTCCAGGGCGCGATCGCCTACGGGGGACCGTGCTTCCCGCGCGACAACAAGGCCTTCGCGACGCTCGCTCGCGATCTCGGCGCCGAGCCCCTGCTCGCCGAGGCGACCGACGCGGTCAACGTCGCCCAGACGGGCCGGCTCGCGCGCATCGTCGAGTCCCGACTCGAGCCCGGCATGAGCGTCGGGATCCTGGGACTTGCGTACAAACCGGATACCGGCGTCGTCGAGGAGAGCCCCGGTATCGCGCTCGCCCGACTTCTCGGCGAGGCCGGGTACGACATCCACGTCTACGATCCGGTGTCCACGGAGGCAGCGGTTCGTGCGCTCGATGGTTTCGCGCGCGGCTCCGAGTCCGTCTCGGACCTCCTGGAACGGTCCGACGTCACGGTGATCGCAACGCCATGGCCGGAGTTCGCCGAGCTTCCGCTCGAAGCATTCGAGCGAGAGGGGAGACGACCCGTCGTCATCGACTGCTGGAGACTTCTCTCCGAAGAGACCTATGGCGAAACCGTCGACATCGTACAGCTCGGACGATCGCTCGAGACGTCGAGCCTGAGCGTGGCAGGAGGCTGATCATGGACCAAACGATCTCGCGCACCGATCCGATTCTCATCAGTGGCGCCGGCGGCTTCATCGGCGGTTGGTTGGTGCGCTACCTCTCCGAGAACGGCTTCACGGAGCTCCGAGCGGTCGACATCAAGCCGCTCGCCGATTGGTATCAGGTGCTTCCGGACGTCGACAACCGCGTCTCCGACCTGCGCTCGCTCGAGGCGTGCGAGGACTCCGTCCGCGGAGTTGCGCACGTGTTCAACCTCGCGTGCGACATGGGCGGCATGGGCTTCATCGAGGCGAACAAGGCGGCCTGCATGGTGTCGGTTCTCATCAACACCCATCTCCTGATCGCCGCGAGAGACGCGGGCGTCCAGCGACACTTCTACTCGTCCTCCGCCTGCATCTACAACGTGGATCTCCAGCAGACCTCGGACGTGACGGCTCTGCGCGAGGAGGATGCATATCCCGCTCTACCCGAAGACGGCTACGGATGGGAGAAGCTGTTCTCGGAGCGCATGTGCCGAAACTTCCAGGACGATTTCGGAATCGAGACACGGGTGGCTCGGTACCACAACGTCTACGGGCCGCACGGCACCTACGAGGGCGGTCGTGAGAAGGCGCCGGCGGCCATCTGCCGGAAGGTCGCCGCGGCAAAGCTGTCCGGCGAGGACGGGATCGAGATCTGGGGAGACGGCGAGCAGACGCGCAGCTTCATGTACATCGACGACTGCCTGTTCGGGACGTTGCAGATCATGGAGAGCGACATCCTCGATCCGATCAATCTTGGCTCCTCCGAGCTGGTGACCATCAACCAGCTGGTCGACATCGTCGAGGACATCGCCGGTGTCCGACTGGAGCGCCGGTACGACCTCGACGCGCCGAAGGGCGTTCGAGGCCGGAACTCGGACAACACCCGGATTCGGGAGTGTCTCGGCTGGGAGCCCAGCACGCCTCTCGCGGTTGGGCTCGAGAAGACGTACTCGTGGATCTACGACGAGATGACGGCCTCCGGGCGTCTGCCTCGTCGCGCCGTCGCGTCCCACTGATGCGTCGTCCGAGGGCTGCGCGCGGGGCTGTGGGCCCGTGATCTCGATCCTCCTCTACGGGAGGAACGACGCGCACGGGTACAACCTGCATCGCCGCGTGGCTCTGAGCCTGAACTGCCTGGCGGAGGTCCTCACGGACCCCGACGACGAGATCCTCTTCGTCGACTACGGGACACCGGGCGAGCTGCCGACGCTCGTCGAGGCGCTCTCTGACACGCTGACCGAGCGCTGCCTCGACGTCCTCCGCGTGCTGCGCGTGCCCGCCGCCCTGCATACACAGAGGTACGGCGCCCGAACGCACCTACCGCTTGTCGAGCCCGTGTCCCGAAACGCCGCGGCACGGCGTGCGAACCCTGAGAACCGCTGGCTGCTCTCGACGAACACAGACATGATCCTCCTGCCGCTCGTGGATCAAAGCCTCAGCGAGATCTGCCGCGATCTTCCCGACGGGTTCTATGGACTGCCGCGATTCGAGCTTCCCGAGTGGCTCTGGGAGTATCTCCCGAGGAGCGATCCGATCGCCGCGCTAGCTGAGATCAAGCGCCTCGGCCCAGGCCTTCGCCTGGACGAGACAACACTCAGTCACGAATGGATCCGCTTCGACGCCCCGGGCGATTTCCAGCTGATCCTCCGCGAAGACTTCTTCGCTATCGATGGCTTCGACGAAGAGATGCTCGTCGGCTGGCACGTGGACTCGAACCTCAGCCGGCGGATGTTCATGCGCCGTGGCTCGATCGACAGCTTGGAAGAACGGATCGCCGGTTATCACTGCAACCACAGCCGCACACCCACCATCTACCACGGAGCGGAGACGCCGGCGAACGATCTCGATCGCTTCTTCTATTCGATCGATCGCCCAGAGGTGCCGGCTCAACGGGAGAGCTGGGGTCTGGCGGATGTCGCGCTCGAGGAGGTGAACGCACGGCGCGGCGTTGAGTCCGGCTTCGCCACGGCTGTGTTATCGGCCGCCGCTCAGGCCTCGCCGCGGCGTCCGCCCTTCGATGCGCGCGATGCAAAGTTCGCGCTCGAGTACGACTCGGGTCATGTGCTGCCGTTCATCGCGGATTCGCTGATCGTTTCCCCACCTGACGCAAAGATCGCCTACATCGGAACCAATTCCGTGCTCGAGGGGATGCTCGCCTCGCTCGTCGCCGAGCTCGATCTCGGAGGGCCGCTGGTACGCGCACGGCTCGAGGACTCGACGTCCGCGAGCGAGATCGATCGGATCGCCGACGTCTTTGTCGTCGATCTCGGCCTCGACGCGGCGTTCGGCGACGTCTCGCTCGATGATGACTCGCTCGATGACATCTCGCTCGACGTCGTGGATGGCTCAGAAGCCGCGCTTGCGCGAGCGGGGCTCATCAGGAGCTTCGATACGTTCAGGCAACTCGTCGAACTCGAGCGGAGGCGCCTCGAGTCCGGAGAGCATCCGCGCAGACTCCTGCTCGTGAACAGCTCGGCCGTGTTCTGGAACGCCTACGCCCTGGCACATCTGAACTGCAGCCAGGCGACTCCTCACTCTCGCGTGCGGCACGCGACCGTAAAGCTGCAGCCCAACGACGACGATGCGACCCGTGCTGCCAACGTGCGCGCTCTGAGGCTCATTCGCTGGATGGCTCGGCGCGACTTGGATCAAGGCCGGCTCCACGTTCGCTTCGGCGAGACTGTCGAGGTAGCAGAACTCGATGACTACGCCGGGTTCGGAGAAGGGTGGGCCTATCCAGACAAGATGGCTGTCTGGACGCGAGGGCCGCGTTCCGAGCTCTCGATTACCCTCGACGAGACTTGCCAGGGGTCGTGTCTCCTCACGCTGGCCTTCGATGAGATCGGCGTTCGCTCGGAGGACTACCTACGGGTCGTCCTACTGGCAGGCGGCGCTCGGGTTGCTGCTTGCGAGTTCCCACAAGTCCATAGGGAGCGCGGTCAGCGTCGGTCCATCGATGACATTCGCGACGTTTCTCGACGGGCGCTCAGGAGACCGATAGCGGCGCTGGTGCGAAAAGCAAGAGCTCTCGGAGTACCCGGTGTCGACGCTGCAATCGGGTGGGCACGCCGGCTAGTTGCAGGCCCGATCGCGACTCCGAACTTGACGTGGCGCGTCATGCTCCCAAAGCAGGTCTTTGCTGACGGCGACGTCGAGCTCACGCTCGCCGTACAGGAACCAGTTAACTGGTCCGACGATCGACGCCGTGGGCTCCGGCTGCAGTCGCTCAAGCTCGGGGAGAAGAGTCAGCGACACGGCATGCGCACGATCCTTGACACCGCCCGCGCAAGGCTTCCGAAACGCCTCTCGTGACGGCCTTCGTGCAGCTGCGATCGCCAGAAGGAGGTTCGTCCTAGATGATCTCCGCCGGCACCAACTTCCGGTGTCTCGGACCAATCGAGCGTGGCGCTCTTCGTGGGCGGGCGCTCGTCGCCCGCCTCCGTCGCGAACCGGGCTTTCTTCTTGTCGAAGGTGACACGTATGCCGCGACCGCAGTCGCTCTCGCCGACGCATATCGGTCGGTGCGAGCTGGCGGGCGAATTGCCGTGTTAAACGCATCAGACGGATCAGACGCTCGATGCGCGGTCGAGGGTTTTCGGTTCGAGCACGGCGTCCTTCCCGTGCGCGAGACGGCGGTTGGAACCGTGGAGATCGACGTGCCAGCGCCGAAGGATCCCGCTACGCACTTTGCGCGAGCTCTTCGTGAGAAGTGGCGTGAGGTTCCTGTGTCGCGATCAGTCCGCGCGTTCTCGGAGGATCTGGCGCGCCTCGATGACGTCGAGCTGTTGAACCGCTGGGAGCAGCATCGCCGGGAGACGAGTTCACCAGATGTGCGTGGCTGGTATCAGACGAGGTACCGAGGCGAACTTCGCGGCAAGCGCGTTCTCGACTTCGGCTGCGGTTTCGGCGTCGACGGCATCTTCTTCGCCGAGAACGGAGCGGACGTGTCCTTTGCGGACATTGTTGGGTCGAATCTGGAGATCCTCGGTCGCGTGGCGAAGAAGAGAGGTCTGTCGATCCAGACGCACTTCATCGAAGACTTCTTCGATTACTCCTTCGAGGAGCCCTTCGACGTGATCCTGGCAATCGGCAGTCTGATCAACGCACCCCTTACGTTTACTCAACGACAGCTCGATTCTCTGCTCCGATGGCATTCGCCCGGCGGCACTTTCCTGCTGCTTGGTTACCCGCGTGAACGCTTCGAAGAGCTTGGCGTTCGTAATGGGCACGAGTTCGGGATGCTGACCGACGGCGAACGCACGCCGTGGTGTGAATGGCTCGATCGCGAGCGAGTGGAACAGCTTTTCGGAAGCCAATACGAAGTCGTCTTCGAGCGAAGCTTCGGGGTCGGCGGGACCGAATTCAACTGGTTCGAGCTCCGCAGGTGCGCCGAGTGACACACCATCCGGTTCTCGACCCCTTCGAGCCGCTTCAGGTCGACCTCGGAGACGACTGGGACGTCAACTTTCTCGGCGTGCGCACGCGCCGAATGTTCTGGATTGGCGGGGACCAACCTCGACAGGACGCGGGCAACCTCCCACGCCCAGATGAGGAGTACCTCGAGTGGATCGATGTGCTCGAAGCTGTCTCAAACGCGCGAGACAGGTTCACGATGGTGGAGCTCGGAGCAGGCTGGGGGCGCTGGCTCGTAAACGCGGCGGCGGCACTGCATCACCGCTCCGATGACATGGCTTACTGCCTCGTCGGCGTGGAGGCTGAGCCGACTCACTTCAGATGGCTGCGTCAGCACATGCTCGACAACGCAATCGAGCCTGATCGCGTCGAGCTGATCAAACGCCGCGGTCGCACGAGAGGACGGTGTTGTCTGGTTTCACATGGGGGAGCCAGAGGCGTGGTACGGCCAGGCAATCGCGAGCTCCAGCGAGATCCAAGCGTTCGCCGAGCCGGAGGGCGCGGGAACAGCGGAGCCGAGGAGGAGAACCATCCGTCCTATCCGGTGATTACAACCAGCAGTACTCGACATGGTTGCCTCAGGAGCCGCGGCTGATGGTCCCGCTCGTACTTGTGCTGCTCGTCGGAGCGCTCGTCTGGCGAGGAGAGAGAGGGTGGAAGGCTCCCCGCCGAGCAGCGCTCGGCGGATGCCTTTACCTAGGCGGGCTGTGCTTCTTGCTCGGACTCCACGAGTTCGCGTTCGGCGGCTACTTCATGGAGTACCTCTACTACTTCAACCTACTCTTGCCGGCAATGTCGTTCTGCTTCGGGGCGCTCTGCTTCTATTCGTCCGCGACTTGCCTCGATCGGTTGGCGCCGGCTCGCTCGTAGCCGTCATCGTCGCGGTCGAGGCTGCGCTCTTCTACGTCTACTGGGACGATGACGCAGGCAGGGTCGGGACGGTGCCTACTGGGCCGGAGGCACGCTGATAGGCGTCGCCGCAATCTCGATGTTTAAGCACGTCCTTCATTCTCGCCGCTTCTTCCTCGGACCGGCCTCCGCGCTCATTGCCCTGCTCTCATTCGCCGGTGGCTCGGCGTACGCATTCAATGGAAGCCTGGGCACACTCACACGCGGGGACACGCACAGTCGCAGCGCCAGCGCAGACACCTTTCAAGTTGCCATGCGGATCGTGCCGTACTTGAGGGAAGAGCTCGGTGACGGGCGACTGCCCGCCTTCTGGTACGACAGCACCAGCGCCAGCGGCACATATGTTGGGATCCAGTCGCTGTACTACTACGAGTACACGTACCCTGGACTCGACATGCCAAATGTGAATGAGGACTTCAAGACGAGGCTCGCGACGATCGACCCCGAGGCCATCGTGCTGCTTTGTTCCGATCCGACCTGCGCCGGCGGACCTGAAAACCTCCGCGGTAGGGCCGTTCCGATCCGCTTTCGCGCAGAGCCCCGGTTTGCGAACGGCGATCTGCAGGTTTGGGTTAAGATTTTCGACCTGGCAAGGGCGTGATCAGGAAGCAGTTACGCCCGAGTTCGGCCGTGGCCGACCATCGCCATCAGCGGACGCACGCCAGCGGCGCGGCGCTTGCAAGAGCGAGACGGCTTGGCGTAGCGAGCCGTTAGCTTTCCGGGGCATGTCCGATGCATCCAGGCGTCGCGATGTTGCTGCGGAGTCCCGCCCGGAGGGTGGCGGCGTAGAGAGCTTCGACACTAATGCCGCGATCGAGCTCAACCAGGCACGACTCGAGCATCTCGCATCGCTTGATCTCCCCCTGGATGGTCGTACTGTCCTCGAAGTAGGCGCAGGGGTCGGTCGGCTAACCAGCTACTTCATCGACCGCGGCTGCTCCGTAATCGCCACCGAGGCTCGCGCGGAAAATGTCGCCGAACTTCGCCGGCGGCTACCTACAGTCGATGCCAGAGAGGCTGACGTCGAGGAGAGTCTCGAACATTTGGGGCGGTTCGACATCGTCTTCTGTTATGGCGTCCTCTATCACCTCGAGAGCCCCGTTCGCGCACTACGCAACATGGCAGGCGTGTCTGCGGCGACGTTGTTGATCGAAACCATGGTGTGCGATTCGCCGCTGCCAGTACTGCGCCTTGAGGACGAGACCATGTCTTCCAATCAAGCGTTGCGCGGCTTGGCGCACCGCCCGAGCCCGTCCTATCTCGCGACGGCTTTGAACCGTGTCGGCTTCGAGTTCGTCTACGCGGCGACCGATCCACCCGACCATCCCGACTATCGCTTCTCCAGGCTCGACAACATGGATACCGCGCGGCACGGAAGCCTGCTCCGAGCTGTGTTCGTCGCTTCCCGCAGTCCGCTCCGACGACGTGGCTTAACCTCGCTTCTCCGCTAAGGACGGCGATGCTGCTCCCTTCACGGCACGCGGATGGCCTGCAGTCAGCGTTTGGCCGTGAAGCTGATCCAGCGATCGGCGATCTCGAACTCGATCTGCCGCTCGGCCAGATAGTTCCAGAGCGGACGTACCTCGTCGAACAGCGACCAGAGTGGCCCCGCCCGATTCGCGGCTTCGAGGCCGTAGCGTTCGGGTGTCGCCCACATGTCGTCAACGACGACCCTGTTCTCCGGAGGGAGTTCGGGTAACAGTCGATCAAAGAGGGCCTCGGCGACGTCGGTGCCATGGGCATCCCAGAAGACAAGCGTGCGTGTGCTTCCTTCGAGGAGCGGGCGGAAAGCCAGGGTCGTGATGTTGTCCTGGACGATGGTCAGGGGAGCGAACCAGTTCGCGTCGACGACACGCTCGAGCCGGGGTGCCGTACGCGTCTCCCAGGCTCGCTCTGAGTCAAAACCGACGCTGACGACACGGCAGCCCACTGCGTTCGCCGCCTCGGTGAAGACGCACGTCGAATTTCCCCAACCACGACCCAGCTCGAGCACGAGATCGGGTCGGAACGTGACCGTGAGCACGTACAGCTTCGACCACTCCTCGAGAGGAAAGTCGAGCGGGGGCGAATCGACCAGCCGATGCATCAACTCGAACGACTCCGGCGACACCTAGGAGAGATTGGCGAAACGCGCTAGGCCCGTAGCCATGCGGGTTCGCTGGTCGGAGGTTTGCATCGGTACCCCTTCTATCGGCGGGTTGTACCCCACGTCTAGGCTGCGCAGGCTGCGCACCCGCACCGTTTGTTACTCGTGAGGTGAACGAACTGGGAGGGATCTGCCGCTTGCAGAGTCGGGACTACCTCATTGGCCCATTCCCAATCGTTCGCACTGAATCCCCGGTAGAACGAATAGGCCAGAAGGTCAGCAAGCTGTATGAGCCGAGTGGACTTGAGTCCACAAAGAAGGGCGTCTCCGCGAGCGAATAGAGGCGTCGGTAGTCCTGTCGAGGAAATGGAAAACGGGCACGTGCGATCTGAACCCATGCTTCAAGCGCACGCTGATAGCGCCCGCGATCAGCCACAAGGATGCCGTTGTGTAGGTACCCCTTCCGCCGTCCAGAGCGAAGATACGCATCAAAGAGGTGCAGGAGTTCCCCGTAGGCGGCCTCCGACGGCGACAACGAGTGGCCGCGGTCGATGACGATGAGAAACGGATGCGGGCCGGACTCGGATTCCCCATGCGTCCACTCGCAGCAGCAATGCCGTAGCAATTTCTTGACCAACGCCTGCCGCTTGGCCTCAGAGACCCGTTCCCAGCTGTCTCCGCCTCTTCGCATCGGATTGCCGTGAATCTCAAGCCGTTTACCGAGTTTCTTGCTCACGAACTCGTTGAGTGTGTTGTTGATCTCTGCGGCAAGCGGCCGGATCGCCGCCTCGTGAACGGCAAGTCCGGCCACGACGAAAAACCCTACGTTTGGGTCGTTGAGGTCGCCGGAATCGTCCGCATAGAGGAGATACACAGGCCGATAGTAGGCGGGAGGCCCTTGGACCGAAAGGAAGCAGCCGGGGAAATCTTCAAGACTTCGCGGACCAATGGCCCTCCCGACTGCTAAGGCGGAGGGTAACAACCCTATCGGGCGCAATCTACGCTGTTGACGAATTCTTATCCGAAGATACCCCGTTTGGGGGACGAACGTGGGTTCCTGTCCGTCCGACGCCCTACGTAGAATTCGGCAGAGATAAGCGAAAAAGAGCCCCCGCGAAGTTGTCGCTTCCGGGGGCGTGACCAGACGAGAGGAACCCTCGCTTGGCAGTCAGCACCGTAGCACCCTCGGCGGAAATCGCCGAAATCCTGGATTCTCCCGAAGTGGCGGCGCTCGTCTCCGAGCTTGACGCCCTCCAGTGGACGGGTCGCAAGGGCTACGGCGCTCGCGCTCTCGTTGGCGCGTGCCTCGTGAAGTCGCTGTACGCGATCCCGACGTGGACGCGCGTTGCTGGCTTGATCGCGGAGCACTCGGTTCTCCAATCGGCTATCGGTGGAGCGCCCTCGCACTGGGCCATGTATCGCTTCTCCGTGAAGCTCCGCGAGCAGAAGCCGTTGCTCGATGCCTGCCTCTCCCGCGTTGCCGACTCCCTCCGCGAGCAACTTCCCGACATGGGGCGCGACGTTGCTATCGATGCCTCCGACATGCCCGCCTACGCGAACGGGCAAAGGTTCCTGAGCAAGAACGGCCCGGAGCGCGAGCGATTCTCCGATCCGGATGCCTCGTGGGGGCACCGCTCCGCGATCAGCGTTCGCAAGGGCGGAGGCTTCTACGGGTACCGCATTCACGCGGCTGTGTGCGCCGTGACCGGGCTGCCGCTGGCGTGGGAAGTCAAGACCGCGCGCCAGCACGAGACGACGGCCGTTCCGTCCCTCCTCGACACACTCGACGCTCGTGGGTTCGCTCCCGAGACGGTGGCGATGGACAAGGGCTATGACAACGGCGCGATGCACAACGCCTGCGCTGACCACGGAGCCGTGGCGATCTTCCCGCTCCGCCAGACGCCTGCCGTCAAGCGCGGTGATCATCTCGCCCCGACGTGCGCGCACGGCCGCTGGACGTTCGCAGGAGCCGACTTCAAGCGCGGCGCGAGCAAGTGGCGTTGCCCGACTGGGGAGTGTCAGCCGAAGTCGGTATGGCGGAAGTCGTCGCGCCTGCACCCGCTCATCCCGCGTGAGACGAAGCGGTGGCGCGATCTGTACCGGGGTCGTGCCTCCGTCGAGCGTGAGTTCGGTCGCTTGAAGCATGAGTACGGATTGGCTCCGCTCCGGGTGCGCGGCTTGGTTCGCGTGCAGCTTCACGCCGACCTCACGATGCTCGCGCGGCTGTCGCAGGCCCTTGCACGTGCAAGGGCCTTGCCCGTTGCGGCCTGACGGCGCACGAAACTCAGTTCTGGAAGTCGATCTCGTAGAAGGGATGCTCGGCGTCGTCTCTCGGCGTCGGAGATAGTCCTAGCCGCTCATAGAACGCTTCCGTAGTGGTGCCCGACTGCCATTGGAGCCATCGCACACGCCGATCTTGAGCCCACCCCCGAACTGCCGCGAACAGCGCCCTTCCGACTCCTCGACGCCGGTGCGATGGCCGTACATAGAGATCGTTGAGACGTACCGTCCGCTGACCAGAGCGGAGATGAGGCCCATAGTCCTGCGCCCACGCGTAGCCCAAAAGCTCGCCGGTCTCCTCAAAGACGACGAGTAAGTGGTCATCGGCTGCGGACAGGCGGTGAAACTGTGCCTTCAATTCCTTGGAGTCCAGCCCTTCCGCGCCTCCCATAGCGCGTAGCAGCGGCTCTACGCGACCCCAGTCGCTTGCATTCGCGCGGCGGGCAGGCATCGCGCCGAGCGTACCGTCGCGGCTTCGTTTCGCCAATTGTTTCGTCAAACCCTCCTAGAGCGAGTCTAGTCGCGACTTAGCTCAGCAACACCCGCCTCACTCGCCGAACGGCCGAAGTCCTGCACCGAGGAGGATGTCCGACTGGCCGGGGTCTTCGACGATCGCGGCAAGGCATTCCGTGTGTTCCGCCGAAAGCTCCTCGAACTGGAGCATGTTGTAATCGAGGAACTCAACCTCGACCTCCTCACACCCGACGCGCTCGAGCATCCAGCGGAGTTCACCCGCGGTGTATTCGCGGTGGTGCCCTTCCCACGGCGGCTCACACAAGTACTGATCCTCGAGCGGTTGAAAGACGGTTTCACCTCGGGCAAGCGTTTGCCTGTTCCAGTAGCGAGCGACGTTGGGGGTGTCGAGCATGAGAAGCCCCCCCGGTCGGACTGCATCGAACAGGGTCTCGAGGAGATGCCTCGGCGTGTGCGGGACGTGTTCGATCACAGCACCCGCGAGCACGACGTCGAATCTGCCGAGAGCGCCGATCTGCTCGAGTTCGCCCTCACGCGTCGTTGAGACGATGCGGATCCCCTCACCACGAAGAAGCTCGAGATGGCTTTCGAAGGCATCGCCGTAGCTCGTGTATCGATCGCATGCGACGACCTCGTATCCGAGCCGACGAAGCGGGAGCGCGAACGACCCGAACCAGGCGCCCACTTCGAGCACGTCGCCGCCCTCGAACCCGCGACGGCGCATCAACTCCACCGCTCGAACGACCCGCACGACGTTCATGCGCAGGTAGGAGCGCATCGCTTCGTCCGGGAGCAGGGCGACGTGGGGCTCGAGCGTTGCGGACCGAAAGTCGGCGAGCCTCTCGATGATGTCCTCGGCCGCGCCGAGCACGACTCTCTCCATGACGCCACACCAGAGGCTGTCAGCGCGAGGAACTCGCAACGGCGCGGGAGGAGGGCGCACGTGAACCCTGACCGCACTCTCGCCGCCGACCGCTGCGACCTCGTCGGTCAAGTTCCGTGCTGCGACATGTTCCTGGGCGGCAAGAGGGTTCCGCAATGCGAGACTCACCTCTTCGTCCGTCAGGTCGACCCACGGAATGTCAGTCACTGGCGCCTCGACGAGGTTCCGCGAGCGTCTGTCGATGCGTGCGCCGGCGAATTCCTCTCATCTTGACGAAACGGAGCCAACCGCCCGATGCCGCAGGGCGGGTTCCAAGAACGATCGGGCGTCAACCGTGACTCGCGGTCCGCGCGCGTACCACTCCTGCTTCCAGGAGGACCCCGCACGGGCGTACGCCTTGATCCGTGGATCGAGCTGCCTCCGGCGACGAAGCCGATGGAGTAGCCCCCGAGGGCCCCTCCTCCAGGCGCCTGTCTCGGGAAGACCCAGCCGAATCGACGGATGCTCGCCCGTGTCTGCGCTCGAGCGCCGGAAAAAGCAGGTGTGCAGCATCCTCAACGGATCCGAGTCCCAGTCCGTGCCTTCCGACAGGTACCGGAGCGAATCCCAGCCGAAGCCGGGGCGAAACACCGGCGTCCCGTCGTGCAGGCGCTCGAGACACCCCGTCCACGTCTCGACGGCTCCCATGTTGAAGAGCTTGGTCACGGGTCGCGACGGCGGGGCCAGGTAGCCCGACGCGAGCCCTTCCCCCGCGTCGAGCTCGTCGCAGTTCAAGACATGGCCCTTGAGGCGAAAGACGTCTGCGTGCCCACCTGCTTCGAGCTCGCCGCGAAGCCGCGCGAGAGCATTCGGGTCGTAGAGCTCGTCGCCGTCGACGCCGAGCGCCCAGGTCGGCGTGCCGGCGTGGGCCTCGATCGCACGGTGCGAGTCGCCCGCATCGCTCGAGCGCACGACGGTCACGTGGTCGAGCTCGGCCGCCAGACGTCCCAGAACCTCAGGCGTCCGGTCGGTCGAGACGTGATCGACGACGTGGATGCGATCACAGAACGCCGCGACGTTTCGCACCGCCTGCTCGACGAAAACGTCTTCGTTGCGTACGAGGACGACTCCGACGAACTGCACCCTCAGCTCTCCTCGACCGTCCAGTCGAGGAGTGGTCGAACTACGCCACGCCACTGCCCCGTAAACGTGCCACGGGCCGAGTCGCCCTCGAGAGGATCGTGAACATGAAACGAGACCGCCTCGTGCACGCTCACGTGATGATGCAGCTTAGGCGAGTCGATCGAGCAGACGGCCGCATCGACTGTAACCAGCCCTTCGTTCAGGAAGTTTCCCGGAATCCAGGCTGTCGTGACGTAGTCACCAGGTGGGGACGGCTCGCGCCAGCGCGGATCGACGTCCATCGTGTTGAAAGCGATCGTGCCGCCCGAAACCACTTTGAGCTTCGGAAGGATCGGCGGACCGTCTCGGAGAACGCTGAACGCGAGCTCGACTCCGACCGGCTCCCGAACGTCCACCGAATCCACTGTCTCACCGTTGCTCCGAGTCACGCGAACCGAGTGGAGCCGGATGAGGTCGTCGCCCGGTGCGCTGTCCTCCTCCGACCAGGACTGGCTGGAGCTCGTCCCGGTCACGGTCTGGAGGTACTGCGCGACGACCTCTTCGCTTGGCCCGTCGTTTACGATCTGCCCGTCGTCGAGCAGGATCGCGCGATCACACAGCTGCGAGACCGCCTGCAGGTGATGCGACACGAAGACGACGGTGCGTCCCGTCGCGCCGATGTCTTCCATGCGGCCGAGACAGCGCGCCTGGAACTCGGCGTCGCCAACGCTCAGTACCTCGTCCACCAGCATGATCTCGGGCTCGAAGTGCGCGGCCACCGCGAATGCGAGGCGAACGTGCATGCCGCTGGAGTAGCGCTTGACCGGTGTGTCGAGGAACTTCTCGACACCCGAGAACTCGGAGATCTCGGGAAGCTTCGCGTGGATCTCGCGGCGTTTCATGCCCAGGATGGCGCCGTTCAAGAAGATGTTCTCGCGGCCGGTGAGCTCGGGATGGAAGCCGGTTCCGACCTCGAGCAGGCTCCCGACGCGGCCGCGGATCTCCGCCCTGCCTTCCGTGGGGGTCGTGATCCTGGTCAGCACCTTGAGGAGGGTCGACTTTCCGGCGCCGTTGCGGCCGATCACCCCGAGCGCGTTGCCCTCCTCGAGACTGAACGTGACGTCCTTGAGCGCCCAGATCTCCTCGTACCCGCCGCGATGCTCCTGCCCCGTGAAGCGCTTGGCCGCGTGGGACAGCGACTCGCGGAGGGTTCCGTACGCGGCCTGCAGCTCGCCGATCCGGTAGCGCTTGGAGAGCCCCTCGACCTGGATCGCGACGGCCATCTGCTAGATCGTGTCCGCGAAGCGCGGCTCGGAGGAGCGAAACACTGCGAGCCCCCCAAAGAACAGGACGAGCGTGACCGCCACACCAATCGCGGTCCGCTCCAGGTTCGGCGGATTCGCGTCGAGCGCGGCCCAGCGCAACCCGGCGATGACGGCGGTCATCGGGTTGAACGAGAGGATCCACTGCCACTTCACGGGAATCTCCTCCACCGCATACATGACCCCGGAGAGCAAGGGCATGACTTGGAGGAAGACGGGGATCATGTAGCGCACGTCGCGATATCTGACGTTGAGCGCCGAGAGGAAGAAGCCGGCTCCGAGCGCCGCCATGAGCGCGAGCCCGAGGAAGACGGGCGCCATGAGAACCTCGACGCCACCGGGCCACGTCCCGTAGATCCACATCAGCGCGATGAGCACGGGAAGCCCGACGAAGAGATCGACCATCGGCACGATCACCGACGCGAGGGGAAGGAGCGCCCGCGGGAAGTAGACCTTCGTCACGAGCTGGAGGTTTCCGGCGAGGCTCAAACTCGATCCCGTGAGCGACGACGCGAAGTACTGCATCGGCAGGACGCCTCCGATCACCAGGGCCGGATAGGGCACCTCCCCCGCCGGGAAGTTCGCGAACTTGCCGAAGACGATGATGTACACGACCGCGGTGAAGACGGGGACGAGGATTGCCCAGGCGACCCCCAGGAAGGTCTGCTTGTAGCGGACGACGACGTCGCGCCAGACGAGCGTCTGGAGAAGCTCGCGGTAGTGCCAGAGCTCCGCGATATCGAGGCGAGGCCACCGCGACGCGGGCTTGATCACCACCGTCCGGTCGACCCGAACGTCCGGTTGAGGAACGGGCGGCCGCGTGGCGCTTTCGGCGTCCCTCGCTTCGAGCTTGCTCGAGGTCACGCGGTTGATGCTAGCCCGCGTCTAGGACCGCGGGTGGAGGTGGCTCGCCTCACGGGTGTTGGAGGAGGATCCCGGGCTGGATGTCCGTGAGCCGCATGTCGACGAGATCCGCTGCCGAAACGGGGGTCGGTGTCGGCGCGCGATACAGAAACAGCGTGTACGTCGAGGTGCGCTCGTCGGCTGCGAGCTGGAACCCGCTCGGCGGAGCCGGCGCTTCTCTGTCCGGGGGCTCGACGGCGCCTCCGGAGAAGCCGCCCTCGGTCGCGAGCCCTAGCACCACGATCTCCTGCACGGTGGGCGCCTCGACTTGGGGCTCGGTGAGCTCCGGGAGGTACGGGCTCCAGAGCGAGCGGCTCATGTACGGCGTGACGACGATGGCTCGCTCCACCTTCGGCGTCTCGAGCCGCGCGGCCGCTCCGCGCCAGTCGGTGCGCCCATAGCGCGCATCGATGGAAACCGACAGCGTGATCGTCAGCAACAGGGCGCAGAACGTGCCCGCTGCGACGAGGCCGAGCCGGTTGGCGGCATACCCTGCGGCGAGAGCGATCGCAGCGGGCACGATCGCCAGGATCGTGTTTCGGACGATGACGTAGTCGGCGCCGACGAAGGCCAGGAGGACAGGGAGGGCGATCGCGAAAGCGCCCAGGCCGCCGGGAACCATGGCCCGGCGTCGCATTTCCAGGGGTGCACGCGCAGCGAGAAGTACGAGCCCTATGAGCAAGAGGGCGCCGGCGAGGACGCTGCCCGCGACCTCTGCGGGAAAGCTGTACCCGACCGCCAGTCCCTTTGGCACACCGGCGACCCTGAAGGCCAGCGAGGATCCGGTGACGGCCTCGCCGGCTCCACGCTGTTCGAGCGCGAGCGGAAAATGCACAAGGAGCACCCCCAACGGAAGAAGCGAGGACAGGAGCGCGAGCCGCCGCGCAGGGGACCTGACGAGCAGCCACACGATCTCCGGGAGCACGAGGAAGACGGCGAAGTAGTGCGTCGCGATGGCGAGCGAGGATGCGATCGCCCAGCCCAGGTAGGGCCACCTCGTCTCGGCTCGGAGCGCCTGCCCGAAGAAGAGCACGGTACACGCCGCGAGGAGCGCGAACAGGCTGTACGACCGCGCCTCCTGCGCGTACCAGATGAGGAAAGGGTGGACACTGACAAGAGCGGCCGCGACGAGGCCGGCTCGCCGGGAGACGAGCACGGCGCCCGCCCCATAGGTCACCGGGACGATCGCGGCGCCCACCAAAGCCGAGAGCGAGCGCAGGCCCACCTCGCCGAGCCCGAACACCTGTGCCCAGAGCCATGCCAGCACGTAGTAGAGGTACGGCGTCGCCTCGCTGTCAGGGATCGCGTCGAGCATCGATCCGAAGTCGAGTTGCAGGAGCGAGACGGTCACCAGTTCGTCGAGCCAGAAGCTCTGTCGGTCGATGGTCGCGAAGCGGAGGACGGCGCCCAGGGCTGTGAGGCCGATGACGGCGATGGACGTGCGCTGCATGTCTACTCGTACGCCGGCCGCGCGCGCTCACCCGCGAGGGCGCCGAGTGCAGTCACGATGAAGACGGGATAGAGCGGTAAGGCAAACTCGGGCGTGACGCCCTGAGATGCAGCGTGGATCAGGAGCACGAGCCCGGCCGCGACCCAGAGAACGACGATCAGGCGCCAGTCTCGCGGCCGCCGGACGACGAGGCCGATCGCCCCGAGCGCAAGCCAGAACGGCGGCCGCGGAAAGCGAGGCGTGATGCGATTCAGAAGCTCCGTCACGATGTCCAGCCCGCTTCGGGCGGGAAGTTCCGCATCCCAGGCCCGCACTTGGTCGACGATCTCCAGGTAACGCTGCTGTCGCTCATCGTCCGTCCAGGCCAGCGAGGGATCCTCGAGCGTGCAGGAGTCGATGTAGTCCGACGCGCACCACACGAATCCGTAGGGAACGCCGTCGAGAAGCACGTTGGCCTGTGGGTTCGGGAAGGTCACCCCGTCCGCCTCGAACGTCGGCGCCGGGGCCTCCGGCGCGGTTTGCTCGCGCGGCACGACGTCCTCTCGAAGAGGGCTTTGGACGAGGAACTCCCGGAACGCATCCGCGACCCCGCGCACGTACGTGCCCGGGTGCTCCCGGATCGCCTCGAGCGCGGAGTCGAAGAGGACGTCGTAGTTCTCCTCCTTGCCGTGAACGTTGTCCGAGAGGGCGATCAGGCGCACGGTCTCGTAGTTCGACCCGTGCCGGAGATACGCGTCGAGCGGGACTGCCAGGGCGGCGTAGGGCTCCTTCGCCAGCACCTCCCCCTCGATCAGATCCGACAGACGCCGCGACGCGTCGCCGTTCTCCGGCGAAATCGTCCGATCGGCCAGGAAGACGCGGAGGAAGGGCACCCACGCGCGGCCCCCGCGAGCGACGCTCGCCTCGTCGTAGCGGACGGCGTTGTGCACGGTCCACACGCCGAGCACGCCGAGGGCGGCGGCCACACACGCTGCCGACCACGTAAGCCGGCGACGCCACGCGGCCGGGGCGAGCAGCGGCACAAGCGCAAGCGGCAGGAGGACCTGGTTCGCCGGCCGGACGAGGACGAGGAGCGCGATACCCGCCCCGAGCACGGCAAATCTCCACGCGGAGGGCCGCCGCAGCGTCCGTGCGAGACAGAGGGCCAAGAGCGCGAGGCCCGTGGCGAAGATCGCGTCGCTCGAAGCCTGGTGATAGAGAGTCGCGTAGGCCGGGTAGACGAGCAGGAGAACGGCGGTTAGGAGACCCGGGAGGCGTCCGAAGGTAAGCGCCGTCGCGCTCCAGGCGACGATCGAGATCGCGTAGAGGATGCCGAGGACGACCTCCAAGAGGATGGCGCCGCCGAGATCAAGTGGCACTCCGAGCACGAGCGGCGTGATCGGCGTACGGAAGACCTGGAGCGACTCGAGCGGAGGCCCGGAGTCGAAGAGCTGCAGGTAGTACGCGAGGTAGTCCCATGTGTCGCGCCCCTTGGCGAGCGGCCAGCCGAGCGACGCGAGCCAGAAGCCTGCCGTGGCGAGGACGAAGAGAAGAATCGCCGCCCGGCGAGTCGGAAAGAACGCGTCGAGCCGCTGCCAAGCATCCTTCATGAGCGTAGGCCCCGCCGCAGGACACGGCCGACCCGGGTCAGGGCTCCGCGCTCGAGCCGTCCGACCCGCGTCTCCAACTCTTCGACCCGCGCTCCGAGGGCGAGCGCGAAGTCGGACTCGTCGAGGACGCTCGACTCCGCCGCGTACTGGGCCGCCTCGGACACGTCCAAACGGCCAAAGTCGCGATGAGCCCCTTGCAACAGACTGTTACTAGCGTTGTCTCCTGCCGCCGAAGGGTCGGCGCTCCCGAAGCCGAGCCGGTGGAGCTGGTCTCTGAGTCGCGTGTCAACGGCGAGCGAGCCGTCTCGGAGCCCCCGGGCGAGCGCGTCGTGGCCCACGACCAGCGGCTCGTAGAACTTCTCCAGGCGGCCGGCGCGGTAGGCCTCGTGCGCCTCGGCCATGTGGTTCGGGATCCCCTTCTCGGCGTTCTTCTCGAGGGCGACGAACTGGGTCACGTACTTGCGCACGGAGTGCTCCAGCGAGCGCACCGGGAAGTGCAGGATCTCGAGCGGGTACCACCCGCGCAAGGGAAGCAGTCCCTCGCCGAACGCCTCGTGGTTGCCGCGCCCGACCCGGACGTCGTCAACCGCGCGGTGGGCAGACTTGGAGTGCGTGCTCAGCGGGTGGTGGTGGAACGCGGGGGCGCACAGGCGCGCTGTCATGCGCTCGAAGAACGGATGGCCGTCGTCCGGACGGGGCACGAAGTTTCGCCAGGCAGCGCGAACCACGCCGTACCGCGCAGGGACGACCGCCAGGAGCTCCTTCAGCCCCGCCCCCTGCGGCCACCAGAACTCGTCGGCATCCGTGTTCAGCACCCAGTCCGCGCCGAACTCGGTTGCGGCGAGCCGCGCCATCCGGGTGACCCACTCGCTCTGGCGAAGATCCTCCCCCGGCTCGCGAATCAGATGGAGTCGGCCCGCGCTCGCGTAACGCTCGAGGATCTCGATCGTCCCGTCCTGCGAGCGGTTGTCGGTCGCAATCACGAAGTCCACCCCGGCGTCGAGATGGAACGCGATCTGCTCGTCGACGATGTCCGCCTCGTCGCGCACGAGCAGGGTCATGACCAGCTTCATCGTGGGATCCAGGCGACCAGCTCGTCTCCGAGCAGCGTGTGCGGCCCGCGGCGCAGGCTCCGGCGCATGCCGAGAAGCGGAAGCTGCGAGCGATAACGGCGGATCGCCCGCCATTTCGCCAGCCGGTCGCGCGCGGCAACCCGAACAGGCTCGAACGCGAGCCGGGTGTCGAGCTCGGCCTCGATCCACTCTGGGAGCGTCGCGCCCTCGCCCGAGCGTCGCGTGTACGGCTGCTCGGCGTAGAGCCCGAGGCGCCGGCACTCAAAGCGGGCACCGTGGAGCGCGCGAGCCAGCCACAGATGGTCCGGATGGCTTAGCGGCGATCCGGGCACGAGCAGCGCATCGGCGCCCTCGGCGGCTCCCTGGACTGCATCCCGGACCGCCGCCTCTTCGCCGTGCCGCTCGTAGTCGACGCTTCCGAACGGAAGCCAGCTCGGAGTCGTGCCGAGGATCGCACAGGCTGCGGCGTCCTCCGCCCGACGGCCGACGGCCGCTTCGCCTTCGGTGCCGAAACCGGCCCGTGCGTCCCAGCCGCCCGCCGGCGCATTCGAGTCGGGGTCGAGCGCGAAGACGGTGAGGAGCTGCACGTCAGCCCCCTGGCGAGCCCACGAAGCCATCGCGGCGCCCAGCGAGAGCACGCCGTCGTCCGAGTGGGGTGAGACGACCACGACGCGCTCTCCAGGGAAGTCATTCGGCACGAGGGCACTATGATCGCGGCCTTGGCCGGACAGGTGAGCTGGCGTGCGTTCGTCCCCGCCGGCGTACGGCGTCGCCTTCGTCCGCTGCGACGCGCCTACGTCGACTGGCGACGCCGACGGCCGCCCGATCTCGGTGACCTACGACGGGTCACACCCCTCGATCCCAACTGGGGCTTCGAGCGCGGAACTCCGATCGACCGCGTGTACGTGGAGAGCTTCATCGGCGCTCACGCGGCGGACATCCGCGGCCGCGTGCTCGAGATCGCGGCGCCCGACTACACCACCCGCTTCGGGAGAGGCGTGGAGAAGGTCGACATCCTCATGGCGACGGAGGGAAACGCGCAGGCGACGATCGTGGCCGACCTCACGGACGCGCCGCACATTCCCGACGACTCCTTCGACTGCGCGATCGTGACCCAGACGCTCCAGTTCGTCTACGACGTGCGCGCCGCCCTCGCGACCCTCCATCGCGTCCTCGCTCCCGGCGGAGTCCTGCTCGCGACCGTCCCCGGACTGACGAAGATCTCGCCGCCCGAGGACGACGAGTGGGGCGAGTGGTGGCACTACACGTCTCGGTCGGCGCGACGGCTCGCGGAGGAGGCGTTCGGCGAGGGCTCGGTCGAGGTCCAAGCGCACGGAAACGTGCTCACCGCGTCGGCATTCCTCTATGGCCTCGCCGCCTCCGACCTGCGCCCGGAGGAGCTCCATGCGCACGACCGCCTGTACGAGGTGATAGTCGGGATCCGCGCGGTCAAGCGGGCTCGCCCCGTCTGAGCGCCCGCTTCGCCGTTCCCGACAGCTTGCGGTAGACGCGCGCGGGAAGCCGGAGCTCGAGCGAGAGCAGCCGGCGCTCGAGCGTGTCCAGGCGGCGCTGGAGTCTGACGACGTCCGCCTCGCCGAGCACCGCAGCCTCGACGGCGTACTCCGCGTCCTCGACGAGTGAGGGGATCGGAAAGGAGAGCTTCTCGCCGTCCGCTTTGCGAACTTGCCGGAGAGCGTCTCGCAGGCGCGTGTCGACCACGAGCCTGCGCGACTCGACCCCGCGCTCGACCTCGACGTCGTCGACGACGAGCGACTCGTAGTACTCGTCGAGCTTGCCGCTCCGAAGCGCCTCGAACATGTTGGCGTGGTAGGCGGTGGGGGGCCTCTGAATGTGCTTCTCGAACGCGTTGCCCTGCAGCGCCGCCTTGTGCGAGGTCTGCGCGAGCGAGCGGAGGGGGAAGTGGAAGACCTCGATCGGGTACCAGCCGCGGAGCGGCGCGAACGGGCTGTCGACGAGCGCGTGATTGCCGCGAGTGACCTCGATCTCGGGATGCGCTCGATGCACGACCTTCCTGATCGGCTTGTACAGCGAGGCCGGGTCGTTGATCGGCGCAAGAGCGGAGAAGCGGACCGTCATCCGCTCGAAGAGATCCCCGTCGCCAGGTCTCGGGACGAACACGCGCAAAAACGCGCCGACCGTCCCGTACCGTGGCGGCACCGCCGCGAGGACGTCCCGGAGCGAGGCGCCGCGCGGCCACCAGAACTCGTCCGCGTCCGAGTTGATCACCCAGTCGGCGCCGAAATCGGTCGCAGCTAGTCGCGCCATGCGGGTGACCCACTCGTTCTGCCGAAGATCCTCGCCGGACTCGCGGATCAGGTGGACGTGACCCTCCCGCGCGTAGCGCTCGAGGACCTCCGTGGTGCCGTCTTCGGAACGGTTGTCGGTCGCGACCACGAAGTCGGCACCGGCGTTCAGGTGGAACGCGAGCCATGCCTCGATCACGTCCGCCTCGTCGCGGGCGAGCAGCGTCATGACGAGCTTCATCGGGGGGCCAGTCTATGGCGCAGGCGAGTGAGGGGGCCTCGCTCGAGCGAGGCGAGGCGTCTCTCGAAGAGGCCGACGCGGTTCTCAGCCCGCACGACGCCGTCGATCTCGACGAGGACGGACGCCTCACCCGCGTACATTGCGTCCTCGGAGACCTCGGGCCTCGGGAAGGAGAGGGGATTGTCGAGACCGGGTAGCCGAAAGGTGGAGTCCTCGTCGCGGAGCATGCGGAGCGCGTCCCGGAGCCTCGTGTCGATCTTGAGCGTTCCGGCCGCCAGGCCGCCCTCGAGCGCGTCGTCGGTGACCACGAACTCCCGGTAGAAGTCGTCGAGACGGCCGGTGCGGAAAGCTTCGTCCAGCAGGAGCTGATGGAGCGTCGGCTCGTAATACGCGTTGCGCAGCCACCCGCCTCGGGCCTTGCGCTCGAGCTGCGCGAGCGATCGGAACGAGAAATGGAGGACCTCGATCGGGTGCCAGGCACGGATCGGATCGAGTCGCGCGCCGAGCGCGTTGTGGTTCCCTGCCTCGATCGTCGCCTTGGGGTCGGCTCTGTGCGCGACCTTCTGGTGGGCGTGAAAGATCGTCGTCTTGTCACCCGGAAACGCAGGCGTCCCGAGGCGCACGGTCATACGCTCGGCGAAGAAGGAGCCGTCGTCGGAAAGCGGGAGGTAGTGGCGCCAACACCCTCGGATAACGCCGTAGCGCGCCGGAATCGTGGCGAAGACGTCCGTCAGCGACCCTCCACGCGGCCACCAGAACTCGTCCGCGTCTGCGTTCAACACCCAGTCGGCGCCGAAGTCAGTGGCCGCGAGGCGGGCCATGCGCGTGACCCACTCCTCCTGCCGCATGTCGTCCCCCTCCTCGCGCAGCAAGTGGAGAAACCCGGCGCGCTGGTACCGCTCGAGAATCTCCGTCGTCCCGTCCGTCGAGCGGTTGTCGGTCGCAATGACGAAATCGACTCCCGCGTGCAGGTGGAACGCAATCTGCGCGTCGACGATGTCAGCCTCGTCACGCACGAGCAGCGTCATCACGACCTTCACGGAACGGCGCTCGCGATCGCGTCGACAACCCTCTCCGCCGCTCGCCCGTCGACCTCCCCGACGACGTCGCGCACCGCGCGCCGCCGCTCCTCGGCGAGCTCGGCCGGGTTGGCCAGCGCGCGATCGATCCCGGCGGCGACCTCGTCGAAGCTCTCCGCGGTGGAGAAGGCGCCGGATGCGGCCAGCTCCCGGTAATGCTCGCCGATGACGTTCTTCGCGGCCCACGACTCCCCTGGCGGCGCGCCTTCGTCGTAGAGGACGCACACCGCAGGACGGTCGTTGACGAGCGCGTCGAGCAGAATCGTCCCCGCGTTGCAGACGACCGCGTCGCCGTGCTGGAGGAGGATCGCGAGCTCCTCGAGGTCCGTGTAGCTCGGCTCCTGGAGGAAGACACCCTCCCGGCCATGAGCCGCAGCGAAGCGCTCGCGCCATTCCTTGTCGCGCGGGTGGGGCCGGAGGAGGAGTTGAAAGCGGTCGCGCGCGGCGTCCTCCCACCAGGAGAGAACACGCTCGACGAAGCGCCCCTCGTACGGCGCATTCGTGGGCGTGTTCCCCATCACGAGCACGAGCGGACGGTTCGGGTCGAGGTCGTAGCGGCGCAGGAGCGCCTCGTACGCACCGCGCGGACGACGGCGCTGGAAGACATCGGTCTGCGGCCACCCGGTCACCCGGACACGATCGGGACTGATCGCGTGGTACCGGCGCAGATCGTCCTCCATGACCTGGTTCTGGACGATGTAGAGATCGCAGTACGGCGAGATGACCCCTTTTCCGACCGTGTGATCCCAGCTGGCCACATGGGCGACCACCGAAAGCCCAAGGCGCCGGGCGGCGATGAGGAACGGGACGGCGTTTCTCGGCTGGACGTTGCTGACGACGAGCGCCGAGCAGTCGCGCCGCATCGTCTCGAGGAGCCGGCGAGGCACGTGGCGGCGGCCACTGAAGTGCCACCGCTGCATCGCGCGCTCGAGAAAACCCCAGCGCGGGAGCGACCCCTCTCGGTCGGAGTCGAGCATCCAGTTCGGGTGGCCGGGCTGCATCCGCTCGAAATGGAAGCCGTGCCGGTGGTTGAGCCGGATCGCAAGCGGGTGGTAGCCGATCCGCGGGTCGAGCCAGGCGTCCAGGCGGCCGGTCACGGGGTTTCCGGTCGCTGCCACGAGGTCGTCGCCGAAGAGCACAGGGCTATCTCCGAGTCGCGCGCTCCACTCGGCTGCCTCTTCTCGAGAGACCAGGAAGACCACCGCGAGCCTGTCGCCGAGCCGCTCGCGGAGCCCGTCCACGATTTCGGCGGCGAAGAACATGCGGATCGAGAGCTGGTCGGGGAGAACGAGCCAGACCCGCTTCATCAGCGGGATGCCCGGACCCCGAGCTGCTCGTCGATGCGCTCGGCGAGCGAGGCGCCGTCGAGCTGGTGGAAGCGAAGGGCCTCCTCGGGAGTTCCACACGCGGGCCAGCCCTCGACGCCGTAGACCGTGACCTCGCGGCCGCCGAGCACCCGGCGCAGCGAGTCTCCGAGTCCGCCCACGGGAGAGTGATCCTCGAGAACGAGCACGTGCTGGTAACGGGTGATCTCCACCGCGAGCCAGTCCGGGTCGACACGGTTGAGCCACGGCATGTTCACGACGCGCAGGGAGATTCCGTCGCGCGCGAGGCGCTCGGCGGCGACAAGCGCCTCGTGGAGCAACACCGGTCCGTACGCGAGCAAGACCGCATCCTCACCCTCGCGCAGCACGACTCCCCAGCCCGCAGTCGGCTCGTATCCGGAGGGAAGCTCGATCTGACGCGGTGAGGGGCCGATCGCGAGCCGGACGGCGACGTTGCCCTCGGCCTCCTCGACCGCCCAGCGCAGAAACGCACGGGTCTCCTCCGAGGTTCCCGGTTGCACGATCGTCATGTTCGGCAGCGCGCCTAGGAGCGAGACGTCACGAAGGCTCTGGTGCGACTTCCCGGGTCCCGCGGGGATCAGGCCGGCGTAGTGGAGCGCGTAGACGACCTTCGAGCCCTCGCTCGCCTGGTTGTAGATCTGCTCGTTGGCGCGCGATGCGAGGAACGAGGCGAACGAGTTGACCACCGGCAGGAAGCCGTGCCGGGCAAGTCCGGCCGCCGTCGAGACCATGTCCTGCTCGGCGATCCCACACTCGACGAACCGGTCCGGGAACGCGAGCTCGAAGGCGCGGATACGGCAGTCGGAAGCGAGATCGGCGTCCAGCACCACGAGGCGGTCGTTCGTCTGTGCGAGCTCGACGAGCGCGTCTCCGTAAGCCTCGACCACGTACTCGTCGGTCACCTTCTGAAGCGGAGCTCCCGCGCCGCTCTCGGGCTCGCCCTCGAGCGAGTAGGCGGCCTCGTCCCGCTTGGCGGCCACGGTCTCGAGCTCGAGCTCGAGCGCGCCGAGATCGAGCGCTTCGAGCCGCTCCTCGATCCTCGCGACGAGCTCGTCGCGGGCGCGCTCGAAGTCCTCGTCGCCGGGCGCCCCCGCGTGCCAGCGGTAGTACCCGCCGCCCTCCGCGAGCGCGGCAGAGCGCTCCATGAAGGAGACACCCTTCCCCTTCACCGTGCGCGCGATCAGCGCATTCGGACGGTCATCCACCTCCCGGAAGGCGGCGAAGGCCTCGCGGAGCTCCGCGTGGTCGTGGCCGTCGCAGGTGCGGACGTCCCAGCCGAACGTCCGCAGCTTCTCCTCCAGGTCGCCGAGGGCGACGATCTCCTCGGTGAGCTTGTCCGACTGGAGCTCGTTGCGATCGACGACGACCCACAAGGAACCCAGGTTCTCGTGAGCCGCCGCCTGGAGCGCCTCCCAGTTCTGGCCCTCCTGCAGCTCACCGTCCCCGGTCATCACCACGACCCTGCCGCCGAGCCCGAGGCTCCACTTTGCCCAGGCGATCCCGCGCCCCTTCGAGACGCCCATCCCGAGCGAGCCGGAGTTCGCCTCGATCCCCGGTGTCCCGACGTCGGGATGGCCGTCGAGACCGCCCAGTCTGCGCAGGCAAAGCAGCTGCTCCTGTGAGATCACCCCGAGCCCGTACAGGACCGCGTAGAGGCCCGGGACGTCGTGTCCCTTCGAAGAGAAGAAGACATCGCGTTCGGGGTGGTCGAAGCCGAGCTCCGCGACGTTCAGCTCGCGATAGAGGAGGTGGACGAAGATGTCGAGCGCGCTGAAGCTCGATCCGAGATGACCCGATCCGGCCCGCTTGATCGCGACGAGCGTGTTGAGCCGGCACATGTCCGCGAGGAGAGCAAGCCGGGCGTCGGGGTCGACCTCCGCTGTATCGCGCACGCGGTCGAGCTCCGACTTGGGAATCAGACCGAGGTCAGGCATGTCCGGCACGAGGATATTCGCTCGCGCTGCCTCCTCTTCCCAGAAGGCCGACCGTCGCCAGCAGGATGAATGCCGGCACCGCGGGCACCGAGTACTCGGCGACGGCGTAGACGGCGAGGGAGGTCGCGACGAGAATCAGAAGCGCGCCGCCCGCAAGGGTCAGCGGGACTGCGAATCCGCGCGGACGCCGTACGAACGCCGCCAGCAGGCCGACGAGCAGGAAGAGCACGGGTCGTGGATACCAGCGCGAGGCGCTGTTCAGGCGGTCAATCGCCCCGGGACGGGCGGAGCGGTCGGGGAAGCTCTCGCTGAGGTCGGCGACGCGGCGGTCGATCTCGGCGGCGCGCAGCGCGTCGGCCGGCTTCGTGAACACGACCTGATGGTCCGTCGGCGACGTCCAGACCTCGCGGATACGGCCGTCCGGCGTCGAGATGTAGCCCGACTGGCGTGCGGAGGGGATCGGCTCGCCTTCTCCGGGGACCGGAAGCTGGCGATCCGCAACTGGGATACGGGTGGTTGTGCCGGCTTCGGCGCTCGGCGCATGAGCGTAGAGCGGCCAGATCAGGAGGTTCTCGAGATCGCCCGCGACCCCGCGGGCGTACGCGCCCGGATGCGCGAGCACCGCCTCCCGCCCGACCCGCGACAGATGCCGGTAGTCGTCGTCCCAGCCCCACACGCGATCGGAGAGACCCGTGAGGTCCTCGTGCATGCGCGCGCTCCCCGAGGAGAAGAACTGCTCCAGATCGATCTCGTACGAGCGGTAGGGCTCGAACGGCAAGAGGTTCCGGGCGACGGCGCGCTCGAGCTCGCGCGTCGCGGGGCCGTTGTCCGGGCGCACGATGTTGTCCGAGACGAAGACGCGGAAGAGCGGAAGCGTGGCGCCGCCCCCACGCGCGAGCGTGAAGTCGTCCGCGCGAACGCCGTTGTGCACCACCCAGCCGAGGAGTGGAAGAACCGCGGCGAGCACGAAAGCGGCCGAGCCTTGCAGGCGCACTCGCCACGTCTTTCCCGCGAGGAGGGGTACGAGCGCGAGGAGGAGCAGCACCTGGGCGACCGGGCGGACGAAGACGAGCGCCGCCACGCCCGCCCCGAGCGCGAGCGCACGGGTTGCACTGGTCTTCTCGACCGCACGCGCGAGCAACCAGGCGACGAGCGCAAATGCCGCGGCGAACACGGCGTCGCTCGAGAGCTGATGAAAGAGCGTGACGTAACCGGGATAGAGCAACAGCGCCGCCGCAGTGGCGATCGCTGCCGCAGCCCCGAAACGCCTGGCAACCGAGCACCACGCGAGTATCGAGAACGCGTAGAGCAGCGCAGTCCCGACTTCAGCCACGACCGGGCCGGCTTCGAGCAACGCGCCAACGACGAGCGGCGTCCCAGGCGTGCGTGCAGCCAGCGCGTATGGGTAGACGACGTGGTCGTCGAAGAGCTGCGCGTAGATGACGAGGTACCGCCCGAGATCGCGTCCGGCGGCGAGTGGACTCACCAACGAGACCGCTGCATAGACGAGCAGGGCGAGAGTCAAGAGCACCGGCGCAGCCCGGCGTCCCTCGGCAAAGCGCTCGAGCGCCGGCCACGGTCGAGCGAGCGCGTGAGGGCGCCACGGCATCGCGCCAGCGTAGAGCAGCGCCTACGCGCCGGCGCCTTTTCGACATTCTGCGAAGTGACCCGCCGAGTGCGCGTGCTACGGTCGCCGACGCTTCTCGCGATGTCCTCAGAGCCCGAAATCACCGTCGTCATCCCCTGCCTGAACGAGGAAGAGGCCGTCGGGAACGTCGTCGACCAGGCGCTCGAGGGCATCCGGCGCTCGGGGCGTCCGGGAGAAGTCCTCGTCGTGGACAACGGGTCCGAGGACCGCTCGGCCGAGGTCGCCGCCGAGCACGGCGCACGCGTAATCGCCGAGCACCGCCGCGGGTACGGCAGCGCCTACCTGACCGGTCTCGAAGCGGCTCGGGGCGAGTTCGTCGTGATGGGGGACGCCGACGCGACATATCCGCTCCGAGAGCTCGGGCCGTTCGTCGACCGGCTCGAGCAAGGCGACGACCTCGTCATGGGCTCCCGCTTCAAGGGGACGATCCACGGCGACGCGATGCCGTTCCTGAACCGCTTCGTCGGGAACCCGATCCTGACCGGGATGCTCAACCTCTTCTTCAGCGTCAAGGTCTCTGACGCCCACTGCGGGATGCGCGCGATCCGCAAGGACGCCGCGGAGAAGCTGGACCTCCATTCGACCGGGATGGAGTTCGCGTCGGAGATGGTCTTCAAGGCCTATCGCCGCGGCTTGATCGTCAGCGAGATCCCTATCGACTACTTCCCGCGGATCGGAGAGTCCAAGCTGAACCGGTTCTCGGACGCATGGCGGCACGTTCGCTTCATGCTCCTGTACAGCCCGAGCTGGCTGTACCTCGTCCCCGGCAGCGTCCTGATCCTGCTCGGGCTCGCGGGAATGCTCGTGCTGGCGAGCGGCCCCGTCGACGTCTTCGGCCGGACCTGGCAGATCCACACGATGCTGGGGTTCGTCCCCGTGACGCTGATCGGCGCGCAGGTGATCCAGCTCGGCGTGTTCGCTCGCACCTACGCGCGTGTCCGAATCGGTGAGCACGACCCGTTGCTGGACCGCTTGGGCCGAGGCCTGCGGCTGGAGCACGGCCTCCTCGCCGGGGGAGGGCTCGTGCTCCTCGCGATCGCCGGCCTGGCCGCGATCGGCACGGAATGGGCGGTGGAGGGATTCGGCGATCTCGGTCGCGCGTACGAGACGGCGCTCCTCGCGACGACACTCGGGCTCGGCATGCAGGTGATCTTCGGCGCGTTCTTTCTCGCACTCCTCACGATGCCGTTGCGCCGCGGCTAGCCGTATGGCCGCATCCGACCCTGCATATGTCGCGTTGAACGAGCGCCCGCACGGCGGGCACACGAAGCTGCTCGCCCTCGTCGGCGCCGGCAAGCGCGTCCTCGACGTCGGCTGCTCGAGCGGGTATCTGGCACGCCGTCTCGTCGGGCGCGGTTGCACCGTCGTCGGGATCGAGCAAGACGAGGCGGCGGCGGAAGCTGCCCGAGAGGTGTGCGCCGAGGTGCTCGTCGGCGACGCGGAGACGATGGAGCTGCCGTTTCCCGAAGGCTCGTTCGACGTCGTCTTGTGCGGCGACCTGATCGAGCACCTGCGCGAGCCCGAGGGGTTCCTGGCTCGCCTCCGGCCGCTGCTGCGGGAAGACGGCAGGCTCGTTCTGACGACGCCGAACGTCGCGAACTGGACGATGCGCTTGGGGCTCCTCGTGGGGCGCTGGCGTTATACCGAGCGCGGGATCCTCGATCGCACCCATCTCCATCTCTTCACGCGCCGCACCCTCGTCGAGACGCTCGAACGCGCCGGCTACGGCATCGTCGAGCTCGACTATACGTACCCCGTTCCCGGTATCGGATCGCCTGCGGTGGAGCAGGCCGCATACACGATCGGACGCCTGCGGCCTCCGCTCTTCGCGTATCAGTTCGTGGTCGCAGCCACCCCGATCCGATGATCTCCGTCGTCATCCCTGTAAAGGATGGGGGCCTCGATCTCGTCCTCTGCCTGGAGGCCATCCTTCGGCAGCAAGTAGACGAAGACGTAGAGGTTGTCGTCGTGGACTCCGGTTCGAGCGACGGCAGCGCCGAGCGGGCACGCAAGCTCGGCGCGCGCGTTCACGAGATCCTCCCCGAGGAGTTCACGCATGGGGGAGCGCGCAACCTCGGCGCCGACCTCGCACGCGGCGACATCGTCGTCTTCACCTCACAGGACGCGTACGCCGTGGACGAGCACTGGCTCGCGGCGCTCGTCGCTCCACTCCGCGAAAGCGCCGCGGTCGCCGGCGTCTACGGCCGTCAGCTCCCGCACGAGGAGGCGATCCCGTCCGAGCGGTACTTCCTCGACTTCCTGTATGGGCCGGAGGCTCGCAGACAGCATCTCACCGACCCCGACCGGCTCAGCTTTGAGGCGACGCTCTTCTCGAACGTGAACTCGGCGGTGCCGCGCACGGTTCTCGAGCGGTACCCGCTCGCGGCCGACGTGATCATGAGCGAGGACCAGGAATGGTCGAGGCGGGTCCTGCTCGCGGGTCTGGAAATCGTGTACGAGCCGCGCGCAGCGGTTCGGCACTCCCACGCCTACACGGTCGCGGGCGCGTTTCGGCGCTTCTTCGACTCGGGCGTGTCGGCCGACCGGGCCTACGTGAGCGAGGCGCCGTCGTCTCGGCTCGCGCTGCGCGAGGCCGGCATTCGCTACGCGCTTGGCGAGATCACCTGGCTCTGGCGCACGGGACGCCGGCGATGGCTGCCCTACGCCGCCGTCTACGAGTCGGCCAAGTTCGCCGGGCTCCAACTCGGACTTCGTCACGACCGCATCCCTCTCCCGATCAAGCGGCGGTTGTCCGGCCTTGCAGGCCACTGGAACGTGCCCGGAACGACGGGCGATCCGCAACGACATTCGAAACCACGGGTGTGTCTCGTGTACGACCATCTCTTCCCCCAGACCGTCGGCGGCGCCGAGCGGTGGATGCGCGATCTCGCGCTCCACGTCGCCGCGACCGGGCACGACGTGACATACGTGACGATGCGTCACTGGGACGAGACCGAGGTCCCGAATCTCACCGGCGTCCGCGTCCTCGGACTCACGCCGGCAGGCCGCGTATATCGACGGGAGCGGCGAACGCTGATGCCACCGGTCCGCTTCGGGCTGGCCGTCTCCCGCCACCTCTGGCGCCACGGGTCGGAGTACGACATCGTCCACATAGCGTCGTTTCCCTACTTCCCGCTGCTGGCGGCGAGCGCGATCGGGCGGCGGCGGAACTACGAGCTGGTGGTGAACTGGATCGAGGTGTGGACGAAGGAGTACTGGCGCCGGTACGCGGGAGTGCTGATCGGGACGGCCGGGTTCTACGTGCAGCAGGCCTGCGTGATCATGCCGCATACGGCTTACTGCTTCTCGCGCCTGCATGCGGAGCGGCTACGGGCTGCCGGATACTCGAGAACGCCGGTACTCCTGCCTGGCCTGTACGCGGGGCCGGTCGAGCCCACACCGGCAGCCGAAGTCGATCCGGCGCTTGTCGTCTACGCCGGCCGGCACGTCCGCGAGAAGCGGGTCGACGCGCTCGTTTGCGCGTTCGCGGTCGCCCGGGAGCGCATGCCCGAGCTCCGACTGGAGCTATACGGCGATGGGCCCGAGCGCAAGCACATATCGACGCTCGTCGACGCGCTAGGAGTGACGGCGTCCGTCTGCGTTCTCGGCCGGTGTCCCGAGGGTGAGGTCGCCGAGGCGATCGCACGCGCGGCCTGCCTCGCCACCGCGTCCGAGCGCGAAGGCTACGGTCTCGTTGTGGTCGAGGCGGCCGCGCACGGGACCCCAAGCGTGGTCGTCGCAGGGCCAGAGAATGCCGCGACCGAGCTCGTCGAGGACGGTGTCAACGGCGTCATCTCGCAGGATGCGACGCCCGAGACACTCGCCCTTGCGCTCGAGCGCGTCGTCGGGGCCGGAGTGGCTCTGCGGGAGTCGACCGCGAGCTGGTTCGCCGAGAATGCATCCACGCTCCGGATCGACCGATCGCTGGAGCTCGTCGCCGAGAGCTACGAGGCGATCAGGCCGCAGCGAGCCGGATGATGGTGACCACGTCGTTTTGTGCGACCACTGTGCCGCCGAGATCCGGATCCTCGGTGCACCTTGGATCGAGCACGACGTAGTCGACTCCCATCGACTCCGCGAGACGTCGGCCCTTAGGCCCACCACGAAGGACCTCGACCGCCTGGCGTGCGAGCGGGACGCGATTCGAGAAGCCGACCTGCCAGTCCTCGAATGCCGCAATCGTCGGTCGCCGCAGGAGGTAGGGCACGACGAAGTGCAGGCAGCTGTCGGCGACGACGAGACGGGCCTCTGGCTGCCGTCCGGCGTCGAGCTCACCCCGAAGCTCGATCAGGGCCTCGACCGCGGCAGATTTCTCCTGCTCTCCGGCGAGAAGCCGTTCGGGAAGGCGAAGCCCGATCGACGAGTGAGCGATGTACGCGAGCACCAGCACGTATCCGGCAATCCAGGCGGCTGTGCGGGGTAACCGGAGCGACGCCGCGCCGACCGCCATCGCGAGTGCGATGCCCAGGTAGTAGACGGCGCGGCGGTACTCGTACGGAACGTGAATGCGCCAGAGCTGGCCCACGAGAATGCTCGCGAGACCGAGCGCCGCTAGCGCAAGGAGGGCGCGGTCCCGGCGTAGACGGCCGCTCGCGAGCAGCAAGAGGACGCTTAGCGCAGCCAGGGCGAGGAACGGCCACGAGTAGTAGTCGACGAGCGTCTGGAGATCGAGCCAATCCGGCTCGAAGAGGCGATAGCTGACGGGTGAGCCGAGGTCCGCCGACTGCAGCCGCAGGTGTGCGATCACTCCCCCTCCGAGCACGACGGCGACGCCGACGCCGGCAAGGGCAGGGCGCAGAGCCCCGCTCCACTGGCGGTCGTGCGCCGCCCGACGCCCGCTGAGCCAGCGCACGAGCTCGACGAACACGACAACCCCGATGAGCAGGGCCGCGACGACGGCGCTCGTCGAGTGCGATACGGCCACACCGGCGAGCGAGAAGCCGAGGAGCGCAATCGTGCTCCGATCTCGGCGTCCGCGATACATGAGGCCCAGCGCGAGCACGATGAGCGGAAAGAAGAGGAGCGCGAGCGTGGTCGCCAGCCCGTGCCAGTACATCGGCTCGAGCCGGATCGGCGAGACAGCGTAGGCCGCGGCTGCGAGTAGGCCTGCGCCGACTCCCCACAGCGCGCCGACCGCCGCATAGACACTGATCGGAGTCAGGGCGGAGACGACCACGACACCGGCAGCAAGCGGCCGGGACGAGACTCCGTCGAGAATCCGGAAGCTCCCGTACACGGCTCCGATTGCAGCGGGATCGGCAAATACCCTGCCCTCCGCTCCCGCCAGCGGATCGTCGATCAGCAGCCTCCGTTGCGCCTCGACCTCGTCGGCGTAGAGGAGGTAGTGCCCCCAGTCCATCCCACGAGGTGGATATGTGCCCGCGATGTCCAACGAGGATCCGAGGGAGAAGGCGAAGACGCCGACGAGCACCACGAGTGTGGTTCCCTCCTTCCGCCACGAAATCGGCGCGGCAGACCGCGGCCGCCACATGACGCCAACGGCCGCGAGTACGACGACGAATCCGAGCACAGCGAGCCTGATCGAAAGCTCCGTGAGGGAGATCCCCACGATCGACACCGTCGTGAGCAGGATCGCGAACGCTCCGACCGCGAGCGCCGGCAGGACGGCCAGCCGAAGCGAAGGAGTGCCGAACTGGTTCGGCAGAAGTGGGAGGAGCGAGATCCCGCAAGCGGCGAGGAGCAGAAACGTCGCGCCGGGATACGGGCCTCCGCCGACGAGCCGGATGACGATGTCGAGTGCAAGGAGAGCCGCCGCCGCGACACCCTCTCGCGGCAGTCGGTCGAAGCTCACGGCGTCGGCCAGGGATGGGCGCGCAACACTTCCTCTTGCACTTGGACCCCCCACCCCGGCCCCCCAGGGACGCGCAGCTCACCGTCCGCGATCTCGGGGAGGGCGGTGACGAGCTCGTCGCGCCACGGCACGTCGTCGACGTCGAGCTCGAGAATGCGCGCGTTTGGAATCGCAGCGCACCACTGGGCGGCGATGAAGGTAGCGAGATGCGAGTAGTAGTTGTGCGGCGCGCAGTTGACTTCGAACGTCTCCGCGAGATCGGCGATCTTCTTGGCCTGATGGAACCCGTTCCAGATCACGTCCACCGACGCGACGTCCATCCCACCCGCCTCGAAAAAGGGACGGAAGCCACGGCTGCCGTAAAGATTCTCTCCCGAGCAGATCGGCATCGGCGCGACATGCCGGACGTGAGCAAGCGCAGCCGGATCGAAGAGATCGACCTCCAGCCAAAGAAGATCGAACGGCTCGAGCGCACGCGCCACCCGCACGACGCCCTCCGGCTCTAGGTTGAAGTTGAGGTCGACGATCGGATGGGCCGCGGCGTCGGTTCCTTCCCGGAACGCCTCCAGCAGACGGACGAGCACGTCCGTGATCTCCTCTGCGTTCTGCGTCCCCCCGCCGTCTCCGAAGCCTGGCATCAGCACCTGGGGCTCGTCGCCCGGAACGACGACGTTGGTCTTGAACGCCCGGTATCCGCGCTCGACGACCTCCCGCCCGAGCGATGCCACGTCGTCGTACGACGTGAGCTTGGGCGTGCCCGTCACCTCCCACGCGCGCGCCCTCGTCGTCCCGCAGTGCGACCAGTAGAGCGGGATCGTCTCGCGCGTCGGCCCGCCGAAGAGCTCGTACACGGGAACATCGAGCGCCTTCGCCTTGATGTCCAGAAGCGCGTTCTCGACCCCGGCGATCGCCTTCGCGATGACCGACCCGGGACTCTGCCTCGTATGGCGGTAGAGATCCCAGTAGATCCGCTCGCCGGCGCGCGGATCGCGTCCGAGGACGACCGGAGCGAGATCCTCGACGATCCCGGCCAGCCCGCGCGGAGACCCGTGCGAGTCCGTGATCTCCGCCCAGCCCACGATCCCCTCGTCGGTCGTCGCCTTGAGGAAGATCCAGGGGCGCCAACCCGCGTCGCAGAAGAGCGTCTCGAGGCCAGTGACCTTCATTCCGCTTGAGAATACGGCGCGCGGCCGACCGCGGGCACCGACGCCGCCCCCGACTCGAGGAGCCGTTCGGCGCGCTCCCAGTCCTCCTCGTCGTCCACGTTGAAGCCTTCGTAGCCCTCGGTGAAGAACGGCGCGACCACGCGTCCTTCGCGCGTTCCGGTCTCCGAGACGACACGCGTCCAGGCGATCTCGAGCGCGCTCGACTGCACGTACACCGCGGGAAGCGCCTGGTACTGCCCCGCGTGCCAGGCCACGTCCAGATGCGACTGGTCGAGAAGAGGAGACATCGTTCGACCGTCCTCGGCCGGCAGCCACATCTTCCCCGGGTGCTCCTTCACGCGCTCGACCGCGCGCAGCGAGTCCGCCTCCGGCATCGCGAGCAGCTGCTCGAGCCCGCGCTTCACAACGTCCGGCCCTCGGAAGGGATTGGTCGCGCGCACGATGGCGAAGAGGTCGTACGGGTCGCCGAGCTTCTCGATGGTGAAGGTGAGCCACTCGATGTCCGGCGAGGTGGCGGTCGCATATTCCGCGGGTCGTAGAAACGGCACCTCCGCCCCGTACCAGCGCGCGATCTCGGCGATCTCCTGAGAGTCGGTCGAGACAACCACGCGTGCGAAGACGCCGCTTTGGAGGGCCGTCTCGATCGCGTAGGCGAGGAGCGGATGACCTGCGAGGGCACGGACGTTCTTTCCCGGAACCCTCTCGGAGCCTGATCTGGCCGGAACGAACGCGACCGCGACCTGGGCTCTCGCCGAGGTCACAGCGCGTCGGCTTGAGCGACGAGCCGGGTCAGCACGGGGCACGGAACCCCGAGCCGCTCGCCCGCACGGACGACGCTCCCGGCGATCGCGTCGATCTCATGGCGCTTGCCGGCGAGGACGTCCCGCGCTGCCGAGGTCGTGAGCTGCGGGTCCATCTCCACGATCCGCGTCCACTGAGCCGACGGCATCATCTTCACTCCGTCGGCGGTGGCGACGGCGCAGGCTTCCGTAAGCGCCTGCTCCATCCGCGGGCGCCACTCCGGATCCGTGCGCAGCTCGCCGATGGTCTTTCGGCTGAGCGCAGTGGCGCTCGACACCACCGCGGCCCGCGCGGTCTTTCGCCACAGCACGCGTCTTTCGTCGTCCTCGAGCTCGGCTTGCATGCCCGCCGTCCGGAGGATCTCGGCAGCGAGCTCGAGCTCGTTGGCGGAAAGGTCGTCCGACGCAATCGTCACGACACCCGAAGGTGTCCCCTGGACGATCTGCATCCGCCCGACGCGATAGGCCTCGAACTGGGAGAGGGTCCCCGCCGCGACCCGACCTGGGAAGCGCGCTCGGATGATCTCCACATGCTCGAGCCCGTTCAGGAGCGGGAGCACGACTGCGTGCTCGACTGCTTCCGGCTCGATGCGCTCGAGCGCATCAGCGAGGTACGGCGCCTTCACAGTGATCAGCAGGAGCGAAACGGGCTCGACGAGCTGCTCGGCCGTCATGGGTCGCACGTTCACCGGCTTGGAGCCGTTCGACTCGAGCGTGATTCCGGAAAGCGCCATCAGCCCGACGATCTCCGGCGTGCCCACGCAGATCGTGCGGTGGTGGGCTTCGCAGAGCCGGACGGCGAAGGTTCCACCTACCGCTCCGGGCCCGAGAATGGCGACGGTTCTCGTCATGTCAGAGCTGGATCGGCGATCAGATTTACGATCTTCCAGTCGGAATACACGTCCAGAGCCTCGATCCCTGCCTCGCGCCAACCGGTTCCGGAGTCCTTGACGCCGCCAAAGCCCATGTGCGGCTCGGACCCGTGCGTTCCGCCGTTGACGACTATCACCCCGGCCTGTGCCTTCTCCGCGAAGCGCAGCGCCCGGTGCAGGCTCGCTGTGTGGATCGCGGCGGTGAGTCCGTAGCGCGAGTCGTTCACGAGCGCTACCGCCTCGTCCAGGCTCGAGACACGATAGAGAAGCGTCACCGGTCCGAAGAGCTCCGCGCGCGAGATCTCGTCGGCGGGCGACGCTTCTTCGAGGATCGTCGGAGCGAGACGGAACCCCGGACCAACGACGCGCTCGCCGCCCGTCAGCACCCTCGCCCCGTTTGCGACCGCTCGGTCGATCGCCGCGAGCATCCGCTCGAGCGCGGGTTCGCTGATCACGGGCTCGGGCTTCAACTCGCCGCTGCCGCTCACCAGAAGGTCTCGAACGGCGTCGTACACCCGCTCGAAGACGACGATCCGGCTGGCCGCCGCGCAGCGTTGGCCCGCGTTCGAGAACGCGGACGACAGAGCCCAGCGGACTGCGTTGTCGAGGTCCGCGTCGTCGCAGACGACGAGCGCGTTCTTCCCGCCGAGCTCGAGGCACACCTTGGCGAGTCGCCGCCCGGCTGTCTCGTTGATCCAGCGCCCGGTGCCGGCCGAGCCGGTGAAGCTGACGAGATCCACGTCTTCGTGCTCCACGAGCGCGGCTCCTGCCTCGGCTCCGAGTCCTTGCACGACATTGAGCACTCCAGCCGGGACCCCCGCCTCGAGCGCCAGCTCGGCGAAGAAGAGCGCGGATGCCGGCACGTGCTCGGAGGGCTTCACAACCGCGGTGTTTCCGCAGAAGATTGCGGGAAACGCCTTCCACGCGATGTTCGGAAGCGGCGTGTTGAAGCTCGTGATGAGCCCGGCGACGCCGAGCGGCTGGCGCACGGTCAGCACCGTCCGGTGCTTCATGGCCGAGGTCGTCGTCCGCCCGTACGAGCGGCGGCCTTCGCCGGCGACGAAGAGGCCCATCTCGACCGCGGCGTCGGCTTCTCCGAGCGCGAGCTCGAGCGACTTCCCCGTCTCGGCGACGACGATCTCGGCTGCCTCGTCACGACGCTCGCGGAGCAGCAAGGCGAGCTCTCGCACGATCTCTCCGCGCTCGACCGGAGTGCGCTCTGCCCACTCTGGCTGAACAGCCCGAGCTGCCCGCACCGCCGCGTCGACGTCTTCCGCTTGAGAGCGGGCGAGCCGGCAGAGATGTGTCCCGTCAGCCGGGCGCAGCTTCTCGAGCCACTCGCCGGACAACGCCGGTTGCAGCTCCCCTGCGATCAGGTTCGGGATCTCAGAGCGAGTCACCGCTGAGAACCCAACACCGAGGTCAGGCTGAAGCCTGACCCCAAACCGGTTGCGCTGGGGTCAGGCTTCAGCCTGACCTCGTCTTTCGGTGGTAGTGCTCTACCATGCCGACCAGCCTCCGTCGACGACGAGGTTGGAGCCGGTGACGTACGAGGACGCGTCGGAGGCGAGGAAGACGACGGCGCCGAGCGCTTCGCCGGCCTCCAGCATCCTGCCGATCGGCACGCGCGCGGCGTACGCCTCGACGAACTCCCGAGGCTGGTCGTTCGAGACCCCCGCGAGGGTTAGCGTGTTCACACGCACCCCGGCCCCAGCCCAGTACGTGGCGAGGTAGCGGGTGAGATTGAGAACGGCGGACTTGGAGACCGAGTACGCGACCGGCTTCACGAAGGTCTCGCCGCGCTCGCGGCGGAAGGCGTAGAGATCCTGGACGGGTGAGAGGAGCCCGTAGATCGACGAGACGTTGACGATCGATCCGCGTCCCGCACGCGCCATCGCGCCTCCTATCACCTGGCAGCAGAGAAAGGCGCCCTTCACGTTGACGTCGAGAACCGCGTCGAAAGAGGACTCCGGGTAGGTCTCGAAAGGCCCTACCTCCTCCGCGGGCGCATCCGGCGGGGAATCGAGCGCGGCGTTGTTGACGAGCAGGTGCGGTGTCCCCCACTGGGCCTCGATCTCCCGCAGGGCCTCCTCGATCGCGGCGCGGTCCGTCACGTCGCACTCAAGGCCGCGAACGCCCTCGGGCGTGTCGCCGGCGACAAGGTCCAGGCTTGCGACGTGCATCCCGCGCTCGGCGAGCCCCGCGGTGTAGACGGCGCCGAGCTGGCCCATCCCTCCGGTGACAACGGCTACTCGACCCGAAAGATCGAAGAGCGGATCAAGCATCCGTGTCACACTCGGTGAGAGCCGCGCGCGACGAGCTCGTCCACGAGCTCGATGTCCTCGAGCGCGATGTTCTCCTCGAAGGCGAGCGCCCGCAGCAGGCGCTTACCGAGCAGCCGGTCGATCTCGTACGGGGGAAGCCCGCCGTCGGCCGGCGACTTCGCAACAAGATCTCCCGGCTGGAGCAGATGCCCTGCGGGGAGATCGCGCGCGGCAACGAGCTTCTTTCCCATCTTCATGAGTGGGCGCTCCTCGCTCGGGAGGCGCCGTTTGATGCCGTCGCCGAGTGCATCGGGAACGCGCCGAAGATCCCGAACGAAGCGACGCATGCCATCAGGCATGAGCGAGTACGCATGGTCGGTGCCTTTCCAGGCGTGGTTCAGCGTGAAGTGCTTCTCGAACGCGCGTGCTCCGAGCATGTAGGCGACAGGCGCCATCGCTATTCCGTTGTGGTGGTCGGAAAGCCCGACGACGAGCTCCGGATAGCGCTCCTTGAGGGCGGAGATGACCGAGAGGTTGAGATCCTCGATGTCCGCCGGGTACGAGGCCGTGCAGTGGAGCACGCAGACCTGAACGTTGACGGCGAGGATTGCTTCGACCGCGCGATCGATGTCCTCGATCGTACCGCCGCCGGTCGAGAGAAAGACCGGCTTGCCGACAGCGGCGACGTATCGCAGGAATGGGACGTTGAGCAGATCTCCCGACGCGAACTTGAACGCGTCGATGCCCAGCTCGGCGAGGAAATCGGCGCTCGTCTCGTCGAACGCAGCCGCAACGAACGCGACACCTTGCTCGCGCGAGTAGCGGCTGAGCTCGAACCAGTCGCTGGTCTCCAGCTCGAGGGCCTCTCGGTGTGTTCCGTAGGTAGGCCCGAAGCTGTTCTCGTTGTCGTACGGAGATTCGAAGAACGCGCGCGTGAAAAGGCGTCGGTTGTCCCGTTTCTGGAACTTGACCGCGTCGACGCCACACTCCTTCGCCGCGCGGATGAGCTCGGTCGCTTTCTCGAGGTCTCCTTGGTGGTTGTGTCCAATCTCGGCGATGACATACGCGGGCTCGTCGTCGGCGATCCGCCGGCCGTTCACGTGGAGCTCGGGCACGAGCATGATCGTACTCACGCCCGCGGCTGCGGCCACCCCGCTTGGTCGCGGGTTATCGACGAAGACCGATACGCATCGGCAACTTCGACCGCTCGGCACCACCATGCCAAATTGACACACACCTGTGATCCACGTGTGACTGGATCGGCGATATCGTTCGCGTAGGGACACACGGGAGTGCCCCTGGGGTCGGTTGGGACGAGCAGCAGACGCCGGCGCTATCGTGCGACCGGGTGACGCTTCCGGGTTGGATCGCCGCCGTGCTGCGGTGGGGGTCGTTCGCTTATGCGGCCGTCTTCGCCGTGGTCGCCGTGTTCGCGGCGGTCGTGATGCCGTACCGACTTTGGGACTCGCTCGCCTTTGGATCGTGGTCGCGGTCGATCGCCGAAGGCGGCGACCCATGGTCGGGGGTGCCCGCTCTTTATCTCCAGCGGCCACTCTTCTACTTCGAGCAGGGCCTCGCGTGGCGCATCCTCGGGGATGACGAACGGATCGGACGGCTGGTTTCGCTCAGCTTCGCCGTCATTTTCGTCGGGGCCGTGTGGCTGCTCGCCAGGAGCCTGAGCTCGAACGCCGATGCCCGCGCGACCCTGCCACCACTCGCAGCTGGCAGCGTCCTCGCCTCGGCCGTGTTCGCGACCTACGTCGCAGCGGGGATGACCGATGTCCCGGTCGCAGCCATGGTCGCGGCGACAGGCGCCGCCGTCTGGTCCGAGCGACTCGGATTCGGACGGGTGCTGCTAGTCGCGGCTCTTGCCGCAGCGGCCGTCCTGACCAAGCCGACCGCGCTCGTCGCACTCGTCGGGTTAGTGGTAGCCGTCGTGGTCATCTTCGGCCGCAGGTCGCTTCGGACTCTCGGCGCCATGGGAGCAGGTGTCGTGGTCGCGCTCCTGTACGACGCCTGGCAGGCATCGCGGCTGAACGAGAGCGTCCTGGACTTCCTGAGCGCAGGTAACGACGCGTTCTGGAGGGAGAGAGGCGAGGCTGCGCGCTGGGATGCGCTCGCACGCGCGGAGTGGTTTGGAGCGGGCCTGCGGCTACTCGTGCTCTACGGCATCGCCCACGCGCTCGCGCGCGTCGCGGGCGCGCGTCCGCAGGTCGCACTGGGCGCCGCCGCTGTCGTCGCCGTCTGCTGGTCGCTCACCGGGCCGATCGTGGCCGACGGAACGACGCCCTACCCGTTCGACGGCAGCGTGCCCGGAATGGCCGCATGGCTCGTTCTGGCAGCGGCGATGGTCGTCGCGCCCTTCTTCGCGCGCGCTGACATCGTCCCGAGAAGGGTCTACGCCGCGCTCCTTCTCTGGCTCGCGCCCATGGCCGTCGCGTGGGCGTGGCAACGTGCAGACGAGGTACGCCATCTGGCTCCCGCGTGGGCTCCGATCGTGCTGCTGACGGCAACCGCTCTCGCCGCGCTCACCGTCGCACTCGCTCGGCTCCCCGCCGCCGCACTGGCGCCGGCTACGGCGGTCGGAGTCCTCGTCCTGGCCAACGTCCCCTCGATCGACGGCCTCGGACGCGAAGGCTGGCGTGGCCTGCTCGAGCTCGGGCGGTCGGGGTGGACCAGCCAGGCCGAGCGGGAGAACTACGCATACGGACCCTTCTCGTACGAACTCAATGCGGCCCGCAAGAACGTGGGCGTGAACGACAGGATCGTGTCGAGTAACGGCCGGCTCGCCTACTTCTTTCCGGGAAGGGTCGAGTTCGGCTACGCGCGCACCTGCGCGGATCTCGAGGGAAGGCGGTTCTTCTCGTTCCTGGTCTCTGGCGAAAGTCTCGAGTTCGCGCAGCTCGCGGGACAGCCGACCGATCCCCTCGGCTGGCTCCAGTGCGTGCGACCCCGGCTCACGATGGTGTCCGAACACGAGGGAATCTATGCCGCCTACGTCGTGGGTGAGCCACCCGCTCGCATGCCGACGCCTGAGGACTGCAGGATCTCCGCCACCGCCGGGGAGCTTGTCGACGCCGTCTTCGGCAACGGGCTCTCGTACGCCCAGGCACGAGACCTACGCTCACGTGCCGAAGCGATCGGCTACACAGGAGGCCTGAAGCTCGAGCGGACCGGCTGCTCGACGTTCCGCGTTGTCGTCACAGGTCTCCCAACCGATGCCGCCGTCCAGACCGACTTCAAGCGTCAGGCCAAGCGAGCGGGATTCGAGATCGAGTACGCGCCTGGGCTGCGTTATCCGGAGGTCGCGGGCGACATCGCAGCGGTGCCGTAGACGGCGATCGTCGCAGCGGTCGCGACTTCCCAGGCGAAGCTCGTTCGCGCGCGTTGGTGAGCGGCTTCTCCGAGACGGCGGCGGAGCTCCCCGTCGGCGAGCAGGCGCTCGAGGGCAGCTCGCAGCGCTGCAGGATCCCTCGGCGGGACGAGCAGCCCCGTGACCCCGTCCTCGACCGCGTCGGTCAGACCTCCGACGGCCGCGGCGACGACCGGCCGCCCGTACGCCATCGCCTCACGCGCGACCACTCCGTACCCCTCCCGATGGGAAGGGCAGACGATGACCGCAGCGCGCTCGTAGTAGGGGCCGAGCATGCTCGGCGGAACGAATCCGACCGCGTCGGGAACGAGACTCCGAAGCGGCCCGTCGCCCACGATGACGCGCGGAAGCCCCTCCGTCGCCTCGAGCAAATCGCGGATTCCTTTTTCCTCCGATAGTCGGCCGACGTACAGAACGTGAGCCTGCTCCTCGTGTGCCGCGATTTTCTCCGGGAAGTGAACTCCACTCGGCACGATGCGAACATCCCGCGCGCCGAGCTCCCTCGCCTCTTCGGCAAGCGCCTTCGAAGGACAGAGAACGAGCCGCGCTCTCCGCACGAGCCAGCGGAATGCCCAGCCGGCACGGATCGCGAGCTCGACATCTGTCCCCCAGAGCTGCAGGACGAAGGGCTTTCCGGTCGCGAGTGCGGGCAGCGCGGACGGAAGCCAGTGCGCGTGGACGAGATCGACGTCCCGCGCCGCCCGACGAGCCGCGCGCGCGTATGAGAACAGGAACAGCGGAAGCGCAAGGAAGAGCCACGGCCTCCGCTTCACGTTCCCGACGATGCCGTGGCCGTATGCGAGCCCGAAGTGGGTGAACGAAGCCGGCGAGACGACGCCTACCTCCAGCCCAGCCTCGCGCAGCTGCTCGACCGCGTCGCGCACGAACACTCCCGCCACGTCGCCCGCGTCGCGTGGGTACGACGTCGTAAGAACGAGAATCTTCAAGATGCCCGCGCCGCCCGCCCGAGCACGGCGGGCAACGCGACCGCGAGGGTCGCGAACACATAGAAGTAGTAGAAGGTCATCGTCAGGTAGAAGAAGTTCGAGACCAGGGTCGCGACCAGCGCGGCGGTCATTCCCCACGCCACAGGGCGAGCACGCGCGGCGAGCGGATCGCCGGCTGCGGTGAGCGCGCGCCCGAGCGTGCGCGCACTACCGAGTCGCCGAAAGATCCAGATAACGAAGACGGCGAACAGCGCCGCGCCCACAATCCCTGTCTCGACGAGCGTCGCGACGTAGAACGAGTGCGGACCGAAGTCCGGCCGGCCGGTGACGAACTCGTAGTAGACCGCGAAGTTGTTCAGACCGAGCCCGAGGATTGGATCCGTCGAGAGCACGTCCGGGACGAATCCGTAGACCTCGAAGTGCGGAGAGGCCGCGGCCGAGCTCGTATTGGTGCGCGCGCGGAGCACGGTGAGGAAGAAGTCGAGACGCGCAACGATCACCGCTGCCACGAGGGCGGCGACGGCTCCGAGCGGAACGAGGAACGCGGGACGACGGAAATGACGGCGGTACGGAATCGCGAGGACGAGCGCGCCGCAGCCGAGCCCGAGGAGCCCGCTGCGGGACAGGGTCGCGAGCTCGACGACGAGGAGGAACACGAGCAGCACGGCAAGCGGCGTGCGCAGGCGGTGACCGCGCTCGAGCCTGAGGTAGAGCGGGGTAAGGACGAGCAACGGGATCACCAACTCGATCCCGAGGTGGTTCGGGTCCCCGGTCAGCGCGTTCGGCCGGAAGACCTCCTGGGTGCCGCCGACGGCGCCGAAGACGTTGATCCCGGTCTGGCGCGAGGTGATCGGCTCGATCAGCGCCGCATCGAGGTTCGCGCCGATGACTTCCGCGAGGGCGAGCTGGATCACGCCGTAAAGGGCGTTGAGCGCAATCCCTCCGCAGAAAGCGGCGAGGGCGATCCAGTAGAAGCGCAGCGAGCGCCTGGCCAGCAACGCCACGCCCGTAACCAGGAACCCGAAGTGAAGGACGAACTTGACCATGCCCTTTGCCCACTGCGCGAGCGACTGGGCGGTGTCGAGCGAGTAGAAGCCCGCGAGATAGACGAGCGCGAACGCCAGCAGGAACCCGAGCGCCACGAGCGCGGTGCGCGCGAGCCGCGTGTCTCCTCGCTCGAGCCGGTCCCAACAGAAGACGACGAGGAAGACCGACGTCAGGACGTCGGAGAGCGTGAGCGAGCCGGCGAGCTCCCACTGCAGCTTGTGGAAGGTGACGGTGAGGACGGTTGCGAAGAAGAGCCCGTCGAGAACGGGCTGCGCGAGAACGCGTTCCCGCGCCTTTGTCCGAAGCGGAAGTGCATGCGTTGTCACGAAACGATCTTCCGGAGCAGGTCGGCTGTCTCCTCGACACGAGCCTGGCGAGACAGTCGCTCCCTGTCGCCTTCGGAGAGCTCGGTCGCAGGCAGGCCGCCGTCGAGGAAGCGCGCGTGCATGTCCTTCAACGCAGCGCCGATCCCTGCGATGTCGTCGGGTGCTACCACGACCCCAGCTCCTGTTTCGCGAATGAGGTCGGCGGCAGCGCCATCTGGCGGAACGACGGCGAGAATCGGCCTCCCCGCCGCGAGGTACTCGAACACCTTTCCGGACAGCACCCCTTTGCCCCTTCCGCCTGCATCCGGCACGAGCAGCAGCAACGCCTCCGAGTCACGCTGGAGGCGGAGCGACTCGGCTCGCGGCGCGTACGGGATCAGCTCGAGCCGGTTGCCCAGGGCAAGCGACTCTGCCCAGTCTCGATCGGAGCTCCGGAAGTCGCCCACGAAGCGCGCGGTTGCATCGAGGCCCGAGTCCTTCAGAGCCTGCAGGAACGGCCGCGGGTTGCGCTTCCCGAAGAAGCTTCCCGCGTGCGTGATCCGGAAGCGCGGCGCGCGCTCATACTCGAGCCCGGCGAAATCGTCGAAGTCACAGCCGTTCGAGATGGTGCGGACGATTCCGCGTGGATCGAGCCCTCGTACCTCCTCGGCGATCGCCTCCGAGACACATGAGATCGCATCCGCTCGACGGGCGACGAGGCGTGCGAGCTGCTCGTTCGCGGCCTGGCGTGCGCGTGTCGCTGCGGTGTCGGCGCGCCGGTGCTGGTTTGCGACGAGGGGATCGCGAAGGTCTGCGAGCCAGCGGATACCGGTGGCCTGCTTCACTGCTGCGCCGACGAGATGGATCGAGCCGGGCGGAGACGTCGTCAGAACCGCGTCGATCCCCTCGCGGCGCACGATCCTGATTGCGGCTGGGATCGCGGTGAGATTCCACGTCACGCTCGCGTCGGGCAGGAGCAGTCGTCGGGCGGTGACCTTCGCCTGCAGGAGCGCGCGGCCGAGCCCTTCTGCGACGGCAAGCTCCTCGGTCGGCTTCCGCGCCCTCGGGCCGACGTAGCGCACTCGGTGTATCCACGCTTGCGTCGGAACGCGGAGGTCGGGATCGCGGTGCACCCACTTCGGGTCGTCGGGCGCAAGCACGTGGGTCTCGATCCCGAGCGCGGGCAGGTACTGCGCGAGCTTCAGCGGCCGCTGCACGCCGCCGCCGCCCGCGGGCGGAAAGTAGAGCGTGACCACCAGAACCTTCATCGGCGAGAAGCGTAGAGGTCAGACGAAGGAGGCAAATGCCTCTCGGGCGGCGGCGATCGTCGCGTCGATCTCGGTGTCTCCGTGCACGGTCGAGAGGAACCACGCCTCGAACTGCGAGGGCGCCAGGTAGACACCGCGCTCCAGCATCGCGCGGTGGAACGCGGCGAAGCGCTCGGTGTCGGCCAGCTTCGCGTCCTCCCAGCTTCGGATCGGCGATTCGGCGAAGAAGAGCCCGAACATCGTCCCCACGTGTGAGAGCTGCGCGGCGATCTTGGCCTCGGCTGCCGCGTCGCCGAGCCCCGCACGCAGCCGCTCTCCTGCACGGACGACCTTCTCCCACACCCCAGGCTCACCGAGCTCACGCAACGTTTCGATCCCGGCAGTCATCGCGAGCGGGTTTCCCGACAACGTTCCCGCCTGGTAGACCGGACCCGCAGGCGCGACCAGCTCCATGATCTCGCGGCGGCCCCCGTAGGCGCCGACCGGGAGCCCGCCGCCGATCACCTTGCCGAGCGTCGTCAAATCCGGGATGATCCCGTACAGCGCCTGCGCTCCGCCGGGATGCACGCGGAACCCGGTCATCACCTCGTCGAAGACGAGGAGCACGCCGTTCGCTTCGGTCAGCGCGCGCAGGCCCTGGAGGAACCCCTCGGCCGGCACGACGAGCCCCATGTTTCCGGCGACCGGCTCGACGATGACCGCGGCGATCTCCCCCGCATGCTCCGCGACGAGTCGCGCGACTGCCTCGAGATCGTTGTACGGCGCGATCAGCGTGTCCTCGACCGCGCCCTGGGTCACCCCTGGCGAGTCCGGAAGTCCGAGCGTGGCGACACCCGAGCCCGCCTGCACGAGCAGCAGGTCGGCATGCCCGTGGTAGCAGCCCGTGAACTTCACGACCTTCGAGCGTTCGGTGAACGCTCGCGCGACCCGCAGCGCGCTCATCGTCGCCTCGGTGCCCGAGCTCACGAAGCGCACGAGCTCGAGGCTCGGCATCGCGTCGCGGATGAGTCGGGCGAGCTCGAGCTCGAGCGGGCTCGGCGCGCCGTAGCTCGTCCCCCGGCGCACGGCTTCCTCGAGCGCCGCGACGACTCGTGGATGCGCGTGGCCGAGGACCAGCGGCCCCCAGGAGAGGACATAGTCGAGGTAGCGGTTCCCGTCGACGTCGACGAGGTATGCACCCTCGGCGCGCTCGACGAACACCGGGTCGCCGCCAACCGCCCGGAACGCGCGCACCGGTGACGAGACGCCTCCGGGCATCAGCTCCACAGCCTCGGCGAAGAGGCGCTCGGACGTCTCGCGCGTCATCCGGGGACGCGGGCGAGGGATTCCGTGAGCGAACGCGCGGCCTCCTCGCCGGAGTGGATGCAGTCGGGGATGCCGACTCCGCGATACGCGGCTCCGGCGAGTGCAAGCCCCGGGTAGTCGGCGAGCGCCGACTCGATCCGTTCGAGGCGCTCGGGATGGCCGAGGACGTACTGCGGCATTCCGAGCGGCCAGCGCTGGACGCGCGACAGGGAGGGCTCCGCGTCGATGCCGAGCAGTCGAAGCTCGTCCTGGGCGAGCGCGATCAGCTCACTGTTCGAGTCCGAGGTGACATCCCGTCCGCCGAAGCGGCCGGCGTACACGCGGATCAACGCGAAGCCTTCGGGCGCACGACCCTCCCACTTGCTCGACGACCAGCTGCAGGCCAGGACCTCCGACCCCGCTGCTCGCGGCACCACGTAGCCGTAGCCGTCCAGGGGGTGCGCGACCTCGTTCTCCCGGTACGCGAGGCTGACGACGACCGACGAGCCGTAGGGGATCTCCGCGTGCGCGGCCGCAAGCTCGTGATCGAGATCCGCGAGCAGATCAGCCGCCGCGAACGCCGGAACCGCGACCACGACAGCGGCCGCGTGGATTCGCTCGCCGCCGTCCAGCTCCAGCTCGTATCCGGCGTCGGTCGAATCCAAGGCTAGAGCGGTCCGCGCGGTCAACACCACCGTTCGCCGGAGACCCTCGGAAAGCCGGTTGGCGAGCGTCTGGATGCCGGAGGCGAGCGTGACGAAGGGCGGATGGGTGTTCGCGCCTGCTTTGGACTGCGCCAGCAAGCCACGGATCAAGCTGCCGTGCTCGAGCTCGAGGACGCGCAGGTTCGGGAACGTCGCCCGCAGAGAGAGCTGAGCGCCGTCGCCGCCGTAGATCCCCGTCATCAGCGGCTCGACCAGGCGCTGATACGCCTCTGTCCCTAACCGGCGCGTGATGAACGACGCGATCGACTCGTCTGCACCGGGGGGCTCGGGAGGAAGATCGACCTCGGCGGCCAGGCGCTCCCGGCCAGCCGGCGAAAGCAGCGTGCTCTCGGCCAGCGAATCGAAATCGGTCGGAATCATGCCGGTGAGGCCCTCGGGAAGCGGCTGCAGCTCCGCCCCGTGGCGCACGTAGCTCTGCGCATTCTCTGGCTTCCGCCCCACGAGCTCGCCGGCAAGACCCAGCTCCTCGCAAAGCCCCACACCCCGTTCCTTGCGCGAGAGAAAGCTGTCCGGCCCGCCTTCGATTACGAATCCGTTCGACCGCTCCGTGAGCAGCGCTCCGCCGACTCGCTCCGTTCGCTCGACGAGGACGATCTCGGCTTCGGGCAGAAGCGACTCGAGCCTGTACGCGGCGGCGAGCCCGGCGATCCCGCCGCCGACGACGACGACTTTCACGCCGCACGACCTCGGACGAGTTCCGCGAGGGCCTCGATGAAGACGGGATCGTCGTTCAGCGCGGGTGGGCGCTCCAGCCGCATCCCGAGCTCGTCGGCTCGGGCGCGGGCCTGGATGTCGATGTCGAACAGGAGTTCCACGTGGTCGGAGACGAATCCCACCGGAACGACGACGACGTCTCGGATGCCACGGCCGGCGAGCGCGCCGAGATGGTCGCGCAGATCAGGTCCGACCCACGGCTCCGGCGTGCGCCCGGCGGACTGGTAGCTCCACGACCAGCCTTCTTCGGCGAGACCGGCCCGTTCCGCCACGAGGTGCGCGGTCTCGAGGCACTGCACGCCGTAGGGATCGCCGTTCGCGAGCAGCCGCTCGGGAAGGCTGTGCGCAGTGAGGACGACGTGAACACCGTCTCGATCGCTCTCCGGCCAGCGCGTAAGCCCCTCCGCGACGCGCGCCGCGAACGCCTCGACCAGTCCCGAGGAGTCGTGGTAGCTCGATACGTGCCGAAACGCGATGCTCCCGCGGTAGAGGTCGAGCCCGTCAGCGACTCTCTGCTGGTACTTCGCAACCGACAGCGCACTGAACTGCGGGGCGAGCACGACGCCGACCGCGTCTGTGATGCCGTCCGTCACCATCTGGCCGACGACCTCCTCGATCCAGGGTGCCCAGTGGCGCATCCCCAGGTAACAGCGGTAGTCGCCGCCGAGCTTCTCCGCAAGCGCGGCAACCTGTCTGTGGGTCACCTCCAGGAGAGGTGAGCGACCGCCGATCGCTCGGTAGTTCTCGGTAATCTCCTCGACCACCGCACGCGGCGTCGGCCGGCCGGAGCGAATGTCTGCGAGGTAGCCCGGAATCTCCTCGAGCGAATCGGGGCCGCCGTAGGCCATGACGAGCACGCCGGTCGTCATCTCGAGGTTTGCTCCCGCACATGCTCGACAAGGCGGCGCACGTTGTCGACCGGCGTCTGCGGCACGAGCCCGTGTCCGACGTTGAAGACATGTCCGGGACGGCCGGCGGCGCGCTCGAGGACGTCGTCTACCCGCGACCGGAGCACCTCCCACGGTGCGAGCAACGAGGCCGGATCGAGGTTTCCCTGCACGGGCCGCTCATAACCGAGCACTGTCCACGCCTCGTCGAGCGGAAGCTGCCAGTCGAGCCCGACGACATCTCCGCCACACGCCGCCGCCTCCGCAAGGTAGGCGCTCACCCCGAGTGAGAAGTTGATGACCGGAACGCCCGCGCCAGCGATGGCCGCGTACAGATCCCGGTTCACCGGTGCCACGTAACGCAGGTAGTCCTCGCGCCCGAGCGCCCGCCCCGCCCACGAGTCGAACACCTGCAGAGCCTGCGCGCCGGCCCGAGCCTGCGCCGACAGGTAGTCCGCCTGCACGGTCGCGAGTTTCGTCAGCAGGCGTCTCCACGCTGCGGGCTCGGAGAACATGAACGCCTTCGTCTTCGAGAAGTCCTTCGACGTCCCGCCTTCGATCGCGTAGCTGGCCAGCGTGAAGGGAGCGCCTGCGAACCCGATCACCGGGATGTCGCGCGACTCGAGCTCTCGGCGGACGAGCGTGATCGCGCCGAGCGTTCCGGACATCGTCTCCTCGGCGGGCGGCGTCCCGAGCAGGTCGACGTCGCGAGGGCTCGCGATGGGGTTCCCGATCCTCGGCCCGTCGCCCTTCACGAAGTCCAGCTCGAGGCCCATGCCCACGAGCGGCGGCAGGATGTCCGAGAAGACGATCGCCGCGTCGAGACCGAACGCGTCGACCGGCATGAGCGTCACCTGAGCCGCGAGCTCGGGCGACCGGATGAGGTCGAGCATCGAGTGCTGCTCCCGTAGTGCCCGGTACTCCGGCATGTACCTGCCCGCTTGGCGCAGCAGCCAGACGGGGGTGCGGTCGACGGTAAGACCGCGGCACGCGCGGAGGAACGCAGACGTCGGCTCGGTGTCCGACTCGAAGGGCGTCTCAGCTACTTGGAACTGCTCTGCCACGCGACCCTGCCGACGAAGAACGGGCCCAGCCTCTCGAGGTGGAGCGAGGTCTGGCGCGTCTTCCGCATCCGCTGGACGATGACCGAGAGCGGGTGCAGCTCGGGGCCTAGGAGCCCGACGACGAAATCGTTGTCGAGCTTGTCCAACCCGTGGCACGCAAGGCGGATGTCGTACCCGAGGCCCGCTCGCCCAAAGGCCATTCCCACCCCGCCGTGCTCCATGAGGATCGTGTTCTGCTCGTTCCTCGAGAGCTGCTCGAAGGAGCCGGCGCGGCGGAGCGGATACCAGATCGCCCAACGGAGCGCGGGATCGAGCACGCGGCGGCGCGGTCGCTCGACGAGTGTCTCGTCGAGGTCCTGCTCGTGGCCGATCGCATACGTCCTGCCGAGCATCGTCAGCTCGGGCTTCGGCTCGAGCTCCTTGAACGGGGCGGCCTGCAGGAACCCGCGCAACTCCGACACGAACGCGTCCGGTGACTCGCTCAGCGTGAGCAGAGCGATTCCGGTCGGGTCGTTGGCGTCCTCGTAGAGAACTCCTTCGATCCCCGCAGCCTCGAGCGCCGAGATGAGCGCTGCGGTATCGCGCGCGCCCCCGAAGGCCTGGAGCTGCATGAAGAGCCGGCGGTCGAGCGAGGTCGTCTCACCGTCGGCCGTCCTCCCGTGCTCGACGACGTCGACCTCGTCCGACACCTCCGAGTCGAGCCGGTCGTCGACCCGCGCGCGCGCCGTCGAGCTCACTGGATCCATCGAGCCGCGTCCTTCGCGTGGTACGTGACGATGAGATCGGCTCCGGCACGACGGATTCCGGTCAGGATCTCGAGCGCCACCGCCCGCTCGTCGAGCCATCCGTTCGCCGCCGCGGCCTTGACCATCGCGTACTCCCCGCTCACGTTGTACGCGGCGAGAGGAACCTCGGGGAAGCGCTCGTGTACCGCGCGAACCACGTCGAGATACCCGAGCGCGGGCTTCACCACGAGCCCGTCGGCACCCTGCTCGACGTCGAGCGCGGCTTCTCGCAGCGCCTCACGCGCGTTCGCCGGGTCCATCTGATGGGTCCTGCGGTCCCCGAACGCCGGCGCGCCCTCCGCAGCATCGCGGAACGGCCCGTAGAAGGCGGATGCGTACTTGACCGCGTACGAGAGCACCGAGACCCGCTCCAGCCCCGCACCGTCGAGCGTGGTCCGAATCGCGCCCACCATGCCGTCGATCATCCCGCTTGGCGCGACGATGTCGGCCCCGGCCTCCGCGTGCGAGACGGCGATGCGCGCCAGCAGCTCGAGCGTCTCGTCGTTCAGGAGGTAGCCGTCCGCATCGAGCAGGCCGCAGTGACCGTGATCCGTGTACTCGCACATACAGACGTCCGTCGCGACGACGAGCTCCGGGCTCGCGTCCTTCAGCGCGCCGATCGCCTTCTGGACGACACCGTCGTCCGCGAAGCTCTCGAGCCCCATCGCGTCCTTCGCACTCGGTATCCCGAAGAGCAGCACGGCCTTGATGCCGAGTTTCTCGAGCTCCGCCGCTTCACCCGCGAGCTGGTCGATGGAGAGCTGGTCGATCCCCGGCATCGAGGGCACCGGCCTGCGAACGCCTTCGCCGGGCACGACGAAAAAGGGGTACACGAGATCGTCGGGCGTGAGCGTGGTCTCGCGCACGAGATCACGCAGCGCCTGGGTCCGGCGCAGTCGGCGAGGGCGGTGCGCTCCCGGGTCGAGCCGTAGCGCGTCGAGTGGGCTTGTCTCTGCGAACTCCGTCATGGGCTCTCCACGCGTGGGCTCTTCAGAAAGTGAGATGTGAGAGCGTCAATGATGCCCTCGGTGGACGCTTCGTCGGCGACGAGACCGACGCGCAACCCTACCTCCCGTGCGGCTTCGGCCGTCTTCGGGCCGATACAGACGATGACGGCGTCCTCGGCAAGCCTGCCGACACGCGACGCCGCGAGGCTGCGAGCGGCGGATCCGCTGGCGATTACGATCGCGTCGACCCCTCGCTCGAGCTCGATCACGTCGTCTCGCGACGGCTCGATGACGACCGTCAGGTAGACCGCGATCGCGTCCACGACGGCACCGCGCGAACGGAGCTCGACAGCGAGGTCCGGCGACGCGATGTCGGCCTGCGGGAGCAGAATGCGCACACCCTGGACGGGTCCGAGCCCGGCAGCGATCTCCTCCGCTGCGAAGCGATCGGGGACAAACGCCGCATCGCTGCCCAGAGCTCGGACGGCCTCCGCTGTGGCCGGGCCGACCGCTGCCACTCGAGTGCCCTCGGGAAGGGAGTCGCCGGCAAGCCGTCGGCGCACCGCAGCGACACCGTTCGCGCTCGTGAACAGCACCCAGGCGTAGGTCTCGAGCCGCGCCAACGCAGCGTCGAGAGCGCGCGTGTCCTCGAGCGGCGCGATCTCGACGAGCGGCAATGCCACGACCGTCGCTCCCAAGCGCTCGAGCGCATCGGCGAGTGGGCGGACCTGCTCGCGTGGGCGTGTGACGACGACGCGCCGGTCGCGAAACGGCTGCTCTCCCCGGATCGCACCGAGGATGTCGCCGGCGCCCGCGGCCAGTGCCTCTCGCGCCAGGCGCTCCCCCACCTCCTCAGGCTCACCCTCGCCTATCACCCGAACGACCTGCCGGCCGTCCGGGCTGGCGACGAGGGCTTCCATGCGGATACGGATCGCGCCCTGTAACAGACCGTTATCTGAGTCGGCTACCTCGACCTGGGCGCGGGCGCCGACCGGCGCGGTGCAGCCGGCTCCGAGGGTTCGGAGGAACACACGCTCAGCCGTCGTCTCCGCGCGCGCTCTGGGATCGTCGATCGCCGCCACAAGGGCGAGCACGCGCTCGTCGTCGGCTCGGCACTGCACTCCGAGAGCACCCTGGCCCGGCGCAGGAAGCATGGTGTCGGCCTCGAGCCACTCCGTCACCGCGCCCTCGAGCCCGAGCCGGAGGACGCCAGCAGCGGCAATAACCACCGCATCGAACTCACCGTCTCGCACCTTGCGCACACGCGTGTCCACGTTCCCGCGGATCGACCGAACGTCGAGATCGTGACGAAGAGCCTGGAGCTGCGCGGCACGCCGCAGGCTGCTCGTCCCGACGACCGCGCCGGGCGGGAGCTCGCGCAGTCCCTTCCCGTCCCGCGCGACGAGGCAATCCCTGACGTCCTCCCGCATGCACACCGCGCCGAGCACGATGCCGGGCGTCTCCTCCGTAGGCAAGTCCTTGAGGGAATGGACGGCGAGGTCGATCGTGCCGGCGCGCAGGGCACGCTCGAGCTCCATCGTGAACAGGCCCTTGCCGCCGATCGTCGGCAGAGGCATGCCGCTTGCTTGTGTCCGATCGCCGCGCGTCGCGATCGGTTTGGTCCTGCACCTGACCTCGGGCCACGCTTGGGAGAGCAGCGCTGCGACGCAGTCGGTCTGGGCGCGCGCTAGCGCCGAGCCTCTCGTCCCGAGCACCAATGCGGCGAGAGGGGGCGCCGCGGTGTCGGGGCTCACGGATCGCGGGGCGCAGAGAGCCCGAAGAGCTCGCGGATCGCAGTGGCCGCCGCGTCCGCCTCGCCGGCGCCCGCTCGCTGACGCAGGCGCGACGTGGGTTCGTGCAGGAGCTTCTTCACGAGTACGCGGGAGAGATGGTCGATCCGCTCGGCAGTCTTCGGATCGATATCGCCGAGATCGTGGAGCGTGCGGTCGACCTCGTGCCTGCGGATCGCCTCTGCTCGTCGCCGAATGGAGGCTACGAGAGGCTCTACCTCGAGCTCGCGATAGCGGCGGCCAAAGCTCTCGACCTCTTCCTCGACGATCGCCTCGACGCTCGGCACCTCGCGCAAGCGTGAACCGATCGCGTCGTCGAGGCCCGCGCGAAGGTCGTCGACGTCGAAGAGCCTGACACCGGGAACCGCCCCGGCGCTGCGCTCGACGTCCGCGGGCACTGCGAGATCCACCAGCACGAGCGGGCGGTCGGCCCGCTTGGCCATAGCCGCCTGCACGATTCCAGCGCTCACGACCGGGCTCTCCGACGACGTCGCCGTCACGACCACATCCGCCCACTCGAGCACGCCTGTGAGCTGCTCGAGCCCGTATGCCACGGCTCCGAACGGCGCCGCCGCCTCGGCAGCCCGTTCCGGCGTTCGATTGGCCACGGCGGCGTGCGTGACGCCGCGTCCCCGTGCAGCCTTCAACGATTGCACTGCGATGCGTCCCGCCCCGACGACCAGCACGCGGTGGCCGCGGAGATCACCGAGAACACCCTCGGCGAGCGCGAGCGCCATGGAGCTGGCGGTGGCCGCGTTCGCCCCGATCGCAGTCTCGGAGCGCGCACGCCGGCCGCAGGCGACAGCCGTGCGGAAGAGCAGAGAGAGCACCGGTCCTGCCGTGCCGCCGGCACGGGCTTCGGAGAACGCGTCTCCGACCTGGCCCAAGATCTCGGACTCTCCGAGCACGAGAGAGTCGAGCCCGGCAGAGACCCGGCAGAGATGGCGGGCCACGTCCTCGCCGGCATGAACGTAGAGGTGGTCGGTGAGCAAGCTCCGATCGACCCCGTGTGACCCTGCGAGGACTCCGATCAGCTCCTCGCGGGCCTCCTCCACACCGCCGGAGAGATACGCGTACAGCTCGACGCGGTAGCACGTGGTGAGCGCGACATGCTCCTCGACTCCGGGACAGCGCTCCGTCCCGAGCCCGAGCGCGCCCACGCGCTCTCGGAGCTCCACGGGGGCGGTGCGGTGGCTGAGCCCGAGGCAGACGAGGCGGTCCACGGTCCGGACACTCTACTCGTGCACAAAGACCGGAATCCGCTAGCACGGACTTCCGGTCGCGCAAGGATCCCTGAAGGCGTCCGCTTCGCGGCCGCACATCCCGTCACGCGAGAATGCCATCGTGCGCGCGCTGGGGATCGACGTCGGCGGGACCTTCACCGACGCCGTGCTCGTCTCGGACGGCGAGGTGCGGACCGCGAAAGTGCCCACGCGAGAACGCCAGGAGGAGTCGGTGCTGGAGGCTGCCGCTGCCGTCGGCGCGCAGGCGGGCGACCGCTTCACGCATGGGACGACGATCGCCACGAACGCGCTGCTCGAGCGTCGCGGCGCGCGCACGGCGTTCGTGACGACGGAGGGATTCGAGCACGTCCTCCATCTGCGCCGCCAGACCCGCGCTCACCTCTATCGACCCTGCGCCGAGCATCCCGAGCCGCTCGTTCCGCTCGAGCGCTGCGTCGGTGTGCGGGGTCGAATCGGGCGGGACGCCGAGCTGGAGCCGCTGGATCTGACGAGGCTCCCGGAGCTCGATGCAGAGGCGATCGCCGTCTGCCTCCTCTTCGCGTTCCGAGACAGCCGCCACGAGGAGGCGGTCTCGTCCGAGCTTCGGCGACGGTATCCCGATGCCCACGTCACCGTTTCCCACGAGGTCGCGCCGGAGTTCCGCGAGTACGAGCGGGCATCGACGACTGTCGTGGACGCATACCTCGGCCCTGCTCTCGCCGGCTACCTGCGTGCTCTCTCCGACGCGTGTGCGCGAGCGGCTCTCTCGCCGCCGCTGGTGATGCGCTCCTCGGGCGGGCTCGCCACGTTGGAGGAGGCCGCTCAGCATGCGGCCTTTGCGCTCCTCTCAGGCCCAGCGGCAGGCGTCGTGGGAGCGGCTCGAATCGCGGCTCTCGCCGGATTCGCGAACGCGCTGACCTTCGACATGGGCGGGACCTCCACCGACGTCTGCGCGATCACGGACGGCGAGCCCCGGCGCGAGCACGAGCGAAGTGTGGGCGGCTTCCCGGTTCGCTTGCCGACGCTCGCGGTGCACACCGTGGGTGCCGGCGGCGGCTCCGTCGTCTGGCTGGACTCGGGCGGGGCGCTACGGGTCGGCCCCGAGAGCGCAGGCGCGGTGCCCGGCCCCGCCTGCTACGGACGAGGCGGAGAGCGGCCGACCGTGACAGACGCCAATCTCCTGCTCGGCCGGCTGCCGAGCGAGCTGCCCGGTGGCATCGAGCTGGACGTCGACGCCGCACGGCGTGCGCTCGGAGAGCTGGATGCGGCCGCCATCGTCGAGGTGGTCGACGCGGAGATGGTGCGGGCGCTGCGAGTCGTCTCGGTCGAGCAAGGGCTCGACCCGCGGGACTTCGCCCTGGTCGCGTTCGGAGGAGCCGGACCCCTCCACGCCTGCTCGCTCGCGGACGAGCTGGGCATGGAGACCGTCCTCGTCCCCGCCGCGGCAGGAGTTCTCTCCGCGCTCGGTCTGGTCGCCGCAGACGAGCGGCGAGACGCGGTGCGCTCCTACGTCGAGCTGCTCGCGGACGTGGGAGAGCTGCCCGACGAAGGCGAGGCCGACCTCCGCTACACCGGCCAGTCGTTCGAGCTCACGGTTCCTCTGGGCCGGCGCCTCGCCGAGCGCTTCCACGACGCGCACGAGTCGCGCTACGGCTACGCCGATCCCGCCCGCCCACTCGAGTTGGTGGCTGTGCGCACCGCGGAGATTCACCCCACGCCACCAGTCGAGATCACCGGGCCGCAGGTCACCGTTCGGGGCGCTCGGGCCTTGGAGCTGCAGGGGGCGACGGCGTGGGTTCCCGCGGGCTGGGCCGGCAAAACCGACCGGCACGGAACCCTCGTCCTCCGGAGGACGACGTGATCCCCATCGAGCTGCAGGTGATCGGTAGTGGCCTGCGTGCGATCGCGGAAGAGATGGGCGCGGTGCTCGTCCGCTCGGCGTTCTCGGCGAACATCAAGGAGCGCCGCGACTGCTCGACCGCGCTTTTCGACGAGGCCGGCCGCATGGTCACCCAGGCCGAGCACATTCCCGTCCATCTCGGGGCGATGCCGGAAGCCGTCGCCGCCGTTCGCAAGCACGAGCCGAAGCTCGGAGAGCCGTGGATCCTCAACGACCCCTACACGGGAGGGACGCATCTCCCCGACCTGACCATCGTCACGCGAACCGCGCTCGGCTACGCAGTCTCGCGCGCGCATCACGCGGACGTCGGCGGCTCGCAGCCGGGCAGCCTCCCGGCCGGGTCCACGAGCCTCGCGGAGGAAGGGGTAGTGATACCGCCCACCCGGCTCGATGCGGCTGCGCTCGCGGAGCTCGTGCGCCGGATGCGAAACCCGGATGAACGCCGCGGCGACCTTCGCGCGCAGCTCGCGGCGCACACCCTGGCCGATCGCAGGGTCGAAGAGCTCTGTGCTCGACGAGGACGAAGGCGCGTCCGGGAAGCAATGGACGAGCTTCTCGCGTACTCCGAGCGCGTCGTGCGAAGCGCCCTCCGCGCCCTGCCGGACGGCAGGTTCGAGGGCGCCGACGCCCTCGAGACTCCGCAAGGGCTCCTCGAGATTCGCGCAGCCGTGACGATCGAAGGGGACACAATCGACATCGACTTCGAGGGGACCGCGCCTCAGTACCGCGGCAACCTCAACTGCCCGCTCGCCGTCACCCGCTCGGCCTGCTTCTACGTGGTGCGCTGCCTGACCGCGCCCGATCTTCCCGCCTCGGGAGGAGCCTTCACCCCGGTCACGGTTCGCGCGCCCGCAGGTTGCCTCGTCAACGCACGGCCATCCGCGGCGGTCGTCGCGGGCAACACGGAGACGTCGAGCCGGATCGTGGACGTCGTCTTCGTGGCGCTCTCGAAGGCGATACCGGTTCCCGCACAGGGACAGGGGACGATGAACAACGTCGTTCTCGGAAACGAGCGCTTCACGTACTACGAGACCATCGGGGGAGGACAAGGCGCCTGCTCGGACGCGGATGGCCCGTCAGCGGTCCACGTCGCCATGTCGAACACGCTCAACACTCCCGTGGAGGCGCTCGAGCTCTCGTACCCGCTGCGGGTCGAGCGCTACGAGCTGCGGCGCGAATCGGGCGGCGCCGGCCAATTTCGGGGAGGAGACGGAGTCATCCGCGAGCTGCGAGTACTCGAGCCCTGCCGCCTCTCGCTCTTGACGCAGCGGCGCGAGCTCGCGCCGCGCGGAGCAGCGGGCGGCGCCGACGGACTCCCGGGCCGAAATCTTCTGAACGGCGAGGAGTTGCCTGCCTTCGCCACTGTCGACCTCGAGCCCGGAGATCTGCTCCGAATCGAGACGCCTGGAGGCGGCGGCTACGGCCCTCCAGGCAAGCGGTAGAGGACAAAGCGAGCGTCGCGGTAGAGCTCTCGGAGGTCGAAGTCACGCGGCGCACGCGCCCGGTCGACCACGAGGTAGTCGGCGCCGTAGCGCCTCGGAATCGCCAGATCGCCGCTTCTGAGGAACTCACGAGCGTCACGCGCCCGCTCGAATGGCCGATTCACCACCGTGTCGGCGACGTGGCCGGGTGGAGCGACCGCGACGTAGACCGGCGCGAAAGCCGCGATTCGGTAACTCGTCTCCTGATCCGAGTACACCACCGAGCGCTCGGGCACGTTCTGCCGCACTGCTTCCACCAGCCCCGGCGAGAGCAGCCCGAGCGGTGGTGTCGGAGGAGGGCTCCACTTGGCCAGACCGACGGCGACGATCGGGATCAGAAAGAAGGCGGCGGCGAGCCCCGCGGTCTCCTCCACGGAGGGACGGCTGCGGCGGACGAATCCGAAGACGAGCGCGGCGGCGGAGCCGACGAACGCGAACCACACGACCCAGGCCGGCCCCGGATCGTCGAACGCGTAGTCGAAGTCGCCGGGATACAGGAACTGCAGGGCCGCGCCTGCGACCAGAGCGATCGGAGGTAGCCATGGCCAGAGCACACGCGAGAGAACGCCGAGGCCGCCGGCGAAGGCAAACGCAAAGGGCAGAAATCCGGCCGCGCGACGGGCCTGGGAGATCGAGACGAGGTCGGAGAGGGTGGTGAAGAGGGGCGGGACAAGCATGAGCACAAGCACCCCGATCGACCCCCCGACCACGAATGCGGCCCAGCGTCTGCGAGCGGCAAACGCCGCCAAGGGGATCAAGAGAAGCGCGAGGACGGCGACCGGTCCGCTCCGCGTGAAGACCTCCGGGGCGAGGCTGTAGCTCGACTCCGAGCGTATGTCGAGCTGACCCGGGTACTGCTCGAACGCGCGCCGCACCTCGTCGCGATCAGGTGAGACCGAGCCCGTGTCGGCAACGATCGGGATGAGCCAGAGCATGAAGAACGCCGCCGGCAGGACGAGCGCCGCCAGAACGGCCCCGCCGGGCCGCAGGTCGAGCCTCGTCCAGAGCACCCGGACGAGCAAGAACCCCACGAACGGGAACCAGAGAAAGATCGCGTACGTCGGATGCACGACCGCGAGCACGAGGCCGGCGGCGGCGGTCGAGGCGAGCAGCGCCCGCGAAGGCAGGCGCAGAGCGGAAAGAGCGAGCGCCAAAGCCGCCGGCACCAAAAGCTGTCGCGACGAGGTCGCCGGCAATGCCAGGAACGCATAGGCGCCACCCGATCCCGGCGCGAAGGAGATCATCCCGGCCTGCGCGCCTGCGACGGCTCCCGCTGCCCACACGCTGTGAAACAGCGCCCAGCCCGCCTCGTAGGCGATCACGACCGCGAGCACGGCGAGGATCGAAGGGAGATGGAGCACCACCAGCTCGAGGTCTGCCCCGGAGACACGTGACACGAGCGCGAGGAACCCGTGCCAAAGCGGGAACGCGTAGCCCGGGTGGAGGCTTGCGTCCGCGAACTCGCCGACCGCCTTCAGCGAGAGCTCGTCGAGCTCGAGAATCTTTCGCGCTCGCGCGAGGTGGAAGAGCCCGTCGCCCTGAATCGTCCCGGCGACCCGCCAGAGGAGGATCCCGAGTGCGCCGCCGGCGCCGACGGCGGCCCAGCGCCAGGGAACTCGCTCGTGCGCCTCGCCTGTTCGGCGATACCAAACGAGTCCTGCCGCGACTCCCGCGAGGACGAGCAGCCCGATTGCCAGGGTGAGCGAGGCTCCGAGCGCGAACGTCACCGCAAGCGTTGCGAAGACGAGTGTCAGCGACCACGCGAGCGTCGCCGAGACACTGCGGATGCCGAGCGCCCGCGCGAGCGCCCAGCCCGGGGCCAGCACGAGCAGCGTGCCGAGAACAAGCCGGATATAGAGCTCGATGTTCGTCAACGCTTCAGGAGCTCCGCCACGTCTCCGGAGGAGAGCCATGACGCGGCGTCGCGGTACGCGTGACCGCGCTCTCCGCGAAGGATCGCCGCACGGAGCCGCAGCGCCGCAAAAAGTAGACGCCTGGCCCATTCCGCCTGGTGCGCCCCTCGATGCTTCCGGAAGAAACGCAGGTGTCCGCGCAGGTTCTCCCGGTACAGACGGCCCGCGTGAGAGGCGCCGCGAACGTGGACGCACTCGGCGTCGGGGAAGAAGAAGACCTCGTGCCCCGCCTCCCGAACCCGGAAGTGCCAGTCGGTCTCCTCGCTGAAGAGGAAGAAGCTCTCGTCTGCGAGGCCGATCTCAGCAAGGGCGGCGCGGCGCACGAGCATGCACGAGCCCATGACGGATTCGACGTCACGCCCCTCGTCGTGGTCGAAGCCGCCGGCGTAGAACGCGTTCAGCGCCCGCGAGCGCGGCGCGAGCTTGCGGAGGCCGAAGTACTCGGTCGCGAGCCTCCAGAGCGTCGGGAAGCCTCGGACCGAGGGTTGCAGCGTTCCGTCCGGGTTGGACAGCCGCGGCCCCACGAACGCCGTAGCCGGGCGAGAGTCCGCGCACCCGACCAGTCGTCGGAGCGCGTCCCCGACGAGCCAGGCATCCGCGTTCAACAACAGTACGTAGCGGCTGTCCGTCGCCCCGATTCCGCGGTTCCACCCGGCGGCGAGGCCACGGTTCTCGGACTCGATCACGTCGACCTCGGGAAAGCGCTCGCGCACGAATGCGACCGTTCCGTCACTCGAGCCGTTGTCCACGACGACGGTCGGCGTCCCGCGCACGCTCATCAGGCATTGCTCGACCCACGGAAGCGCGTCGTAGGTGACGACGACGACCGAGACGTCAGTCACGTCAGCCATGCTCGACCCGCTGCGTCCCGCCTCGCAGACCCTCCCAGAGCAGAACCGCCGCGCCGGGCAACGCCATGATCAGCGTGACGAGAAAGAAGAGAAACCCGGCGGCAAACGCCTGCTCGGCCCCGACGCCCAGGCTGCCGAGGAAGCTGACGAAGAACGCCTCGCGCACTGCGATCCCGATCAGCGTGAAGGGCACGAGCAGCACGAGGAAGAGCAACGGCCCCATGACGTAGTAGACGAGCACCTCGAGGTCGATGCCGGCGGCCTTCGCCGCCGCCCAGATCGCGAGGACTCGCACCGTCTGGACCGCGAACGTGACGGCGAACACGCCGAGCAGGAGCCGCGGCCGTCCGCGGTAGTGATGGACGCTGTCGTAGAAGGCCCGCAGGACTTGGTCGAGGCGAACGCGCTCGAGCCAGGGCTCGGTCAAACGGAGGAGTGGGCGCGCCGAGCGGGCGAAGAAGAGGAATGCGAGAAGGATCGTCCCGAAGACGAAGATGCCTTCCAACCAGATGTATGCGCTCACGTCGAAGCGCCCGATCGAGAGCACGAAGGCGAGAGCGCCGAGCAACACAGTCGCGGCGCCGCCGAGCCCCCGCTCCAGCACCACCGTTCCGCTTGCGACAGCCGTTTGACCGCCGTGCCGGCGGGCGGTTTCGACGATACGCACCGCGTCGCCTCCGAGCGAGGTCGGCAGAATCTGGCCGGCGGTGTAGGCGACGAAGTAGGCGCGGGTGAGCCACGCGAGGCTCTCCTCGATTCGCTGCGCGCGGAGCAGCCAACCCCAGCGTGCGGCGAGGACGGGAACAGTCAGGACCATGATCGCCACGGAGGCCGCGAACCACGCGATGCTCGTATCCCCGAGCACGTCGAGCGTCGTCTCGAGCTCGATCTTCCAGACGAGGTAGGCGACGGCGAGCGCCGTGAGAGCCAGCGTGCCCAGGATGCGGACTCGACGACTCATTCGGCGCCTATCTGGCGAGAACGTCGAGCGTCAGCAACTCGAACGCGACGTTCGCCGCGGCGACGGCCGTCGACTGCCCACGCCCGTCGTAGGGCGGGCTCACCTCGACGACGTCGTAGCCCGAGAAGCGAAGTCCCCTGAGCGCGCGGAGGAGCCCCAGCGCCTCGCGAGTCGCCAGACCTCCAGCCTCGGGCGTCCCCGTCCCGGGCGCGAACGCGGGGTCGAGCACGTCGATGTCGAAGGAGAGAAACAGCGGCCCGTCGCCGACACGACCACGCACGCGAGCCCCGTACTCCTCGTGGCCGAGCCCGGCCAGCTCATCGCAGGTGATCACCTCGAAGCCGAGGTCGGTCGGCATCGCGACGTCCTCCGGGCCGTAGAGCGAGCCGCGCATGCCGGCGAGCAGGGAGCGTCCCGGATCGAGCAGACCCTCTTCCAGCGCTCGGCGGAAAGGTGAGCCGTGGTAGTAGCGCTCGCCGACGTAGACGTCCCACACGTCGGCGTGGGCGTCGAGGAGGACGAGGCCGAGCGGCCCATGCACGGCTGCATGTGCGCGTAACTCGCCGAGCACGATCAGGTGATCTCCTCCGAGACAGAGCGTCCTCGCACCGGATCGAACGATCGGCTCGAGGTGCTCGGCGATCTGGGAGACGGTCCTCTCGGCGTTACCTGGCGTCACAGGAACGTCTCCGAGGTCGGCGACCGAGAGACGCCCGAAGACCTGCGCGTCCTGGGCGGGGTTGTACGGGCGGAGCGCGATCGACGCGGAGCGGATCGCCTCGGGCCCGAAGCGAGCGCCGGGACGGTTCGTAGTGGCGGTGTCGAACGGAATTCCGAGCACCGCGACGTCGACCTCCTCGGGGCTTTCGACCTGCGGGCAGCGCGCGAACGTCTTCACGCCCGCGTACCGCGGTGAGCGGAGCGCGTCGGGAGGTGCGTAGCGCGGTTTCACGCCCGCAACCTACCGCCCCCCGGAGAGTCCGATCGCCGGCGCAGACGGATGGCCCGCCGATGCAGAGCATCAACGACGGGCCACGCGCACGACCTGCGCGGGAGGGGCAGGACGGCTAGCCGGCGCAGTCGGTCGCAAGTCCGGGCATGCCGTTCTGGGACCGCGCGAGTGCCTCGCGCACCCGAGCGGGCGGAATGCCGAACCCACCGCGCTCGCCTGTCCTACGCGCGAAGATCGTGGTTCGAACGCGGCCCTGGGCGTCGATACCCGGACCTCCGGAGTTGCCCGGCCGTACGACCCCCCGAATCGCTGTCACCGACTTTCTCACCGGTTTGCGCCCGTATGCGTCTCTGCTGACGAAGTCCCCCGTATCGCCGAGGCGCCCAGGCGTCAGCGTCAGCGGGCCGTTCTCGGGATACCCCACGAGCGCAACCGCAGCGCCGCGCGCGGGCTCGGCCAGGCGCAGCGGGCGGCCTCCGAGGCCTGGCACGCTCAGCACCGCGAGGTCGTTCTTCGAGTCGAAGACGACGACCGTCGAGGAAAGCGAGCGCCCGTCCTGCCGATCGACGCTCGGCCGGTCGATTCCTGCGACGACGTGAGCGTTCGTCACAACCAGCCCGGCGCGAGCAATCCAGCCTGAGCCTTCGACGCCGAGCCCGCAGGCGATCCCGGAGACACGCACGACGCTTCCGGCCGCCACGGTAACGTCGGAATCGCGGGCGATCGCCGCCTTCGGCGGCGGAACGGCCGCAGGCGGCCCGACGAGAACGCCTAGAGGGTCGACGCGCTCCAGCGTTTCGAGCAGCCGCTCCGGCGGAAACTCCTGGTTGATCCGGGAGAGAATCTCCGAGTCCTGAACGGATCTGCGCAGCTCCGACTGTCCGGGTAGATAGAGGAGCACCGCTCCGACCGCCCACGAGAGGACGAGGCCCGCGGCTGCGCCGAGGAGCAGTCCCGCGACCGAGTCGAGGGCTCGAAGACCCGGCACCATGCCCATGGTCGAGCGCAGCGTCACTCCGAGGAACTCCGCGAGGCTCGACAGAAGCGTCCCGCCGAGCACGGCGCCTCCGAGCGCGACCAACGGGGCGTAGGGCGAGCCGTCCGCGAGGAAGGTGGGCGCGATGCGCGCGCCGACATAGGCGCCGAGCGCGAAGCCGGCAAGCGACAGGGCTCCCCGGACGAGCCCTTTCGAGAGCCCGTAGAGCCCAAAGAGCACGACGACGCCGAGCACGATCCAGTCCGCCGTCGACACGGCCGAAGCCTACGTTGCAAAGAGCCCCTCCCTTTAGAGGCGCGGTTACACTAACGGGAGTTCGGGGGCGTAGTTCAGTTGGTTAGAACGCCGGCCTGTCACGCCGGAGGTCGCGGGTTCGAGTCCCGTCGCTCCCGTCTTCAAACGGCCTGCACGCAGGGGCTTTTTCTTTCTCGTGCCGTAAACCGCCCCTTGCACGATGGGGTGTGCATGGGTGGTTCAGCCGAGGGAAGCGATCTTGCGTGCGATTCCGGGGCTTGACCGAGCTGCCGATACTCTGCGTAGAGGTTCGTGTGAGCGCTGGGAAAGTGGTGTGCCAGAGCTATCCGTTGACGGGCGGCGCCGGTGCATCCGGAGGTGGTGGCGGCGGAACCTCACCGGGAGGCGGCTGCCTCTCGGGCGGAACCGGCGCCGGCTGCGGAACGACTACCGGCTGAACGGGCAGGTTGACGGCCAGCTGTTGCTGGAACCTGACGCGGCGGCGACCTAGGTGGTTCTCGACAATTTTCACGACGCCTGGGTTCACGCTGAATGTGATGTCTGTCGCGTGGTAGACGCTCAACACAGCGTCTTGAAGTTCCTCGTCATCACTGCCGAGACGGCGGACGCGCACCCCCAGTTGCTCGAGCTCGGGCAGTCTGATCGGCCGCTCGTGGGTCCGGTGTCGATCGTAGGCATCGTCGGAGCCGAAGTAATGTGCGATCTCATGGGCCTTCGCACGTCGCTTCTCCGGGTCGGTCAAGTCCATGTCCTCATGCGCGAGCATGTGCTGCTCGAGCCACCCGCCAACGACATCGATTGAGAGATTCACCTGCTGAGTGCAGTACTCGATAAGGCCGCCGACATATGAGCGCAGAATCGGTGTCCAAGCCGCAAGTAGGCTGACATCGCCGCTCGTCTGCTCCTGCGCCCTGCGGAAGTCGCGCAGGATTGCGTGCGCAGGGCCTCCGCGCGGCCCCTCGGGAGTCATCAGCGTGATCTGCGGATCGATCGGCCCAAGTTCTGAGTGGTTCCCAACGACGATCTCGTCGCAGCCCAGGGCGATCATGGTCGCCGCCGACTTGGCCTGCATTGGAACGAAGCATCGGATGTAGTCGAACTGCGTTCGCAGATACTCGACGATCTGTTCGGCTGCCTGGGCTTGCCCGCCGGGACTCGAGATGATGAGGTCGAGCTCCGTCTCGTCGACGTCGCGGCACACCTCCATCATCGACAGCACATCGTCCCCAACCACGCTGACGTCGCCGCTCGTACGCCCGGCAAGCCACCCGCTCGAGTAGACGATGACGGCGCGGCCGGAAAGCTCATGGAGCCGACCAATGTAGCGATCACGGATGCCGTCGAGATCGCCCGCAGGGGGATGGGTCGCGGCGCTTTGTTGGAACTCCGCGAGGATCTCGCCCCACCCCGGCATGGGGCGTCCTACCTCGGGTTAGTGCTGGCGGCCGACGCGCTGAACGTGCCCGCGTTCAGCGAAGCGTTATAGACGCGCTCGACGCGTTCGTAGGCCTCCGTAATGCGGTAGGCATGCGCGGCGGCGCCAGACTGCGATAGGAGCGCAAGCATCTGCTCCGTCGTGAGCGCAGAAACCTCCTCGACGTGCTCGGGCATCAGATTCCTCTCGTCGTCCGCGTTGATGTCAACGATAGGTGACACAGTGACACCCATTCGTATTCGCACGGGAAGGGAAAGTCAAATCCCCCCGGGAGAGTAGCTCAGGCTCGACGCCGGGCATCGTCAATGTTCCACATGTGGCGAGGTCGTCGGAGGCCTGTCGGTCAAGTTCATCATGCTCACAGCGTGATCGACGCGTCCGGCGGCACAGGCTCGACGAGGCGATCGAGCTCGGCGAGGACGCTGCGGTTTGCGTCCGGGAGGAGGTGGCCGTAGAGGTCGAGCGTGACGCGGATCGAGGAGTGGCCCATCTGCGCTTGGAGGTACTTCGGATGGGCGCCGGCGGCGACCATCAGCGCGGCGTAGGTGTGGCGGAGGTCGTGGAAGCGCAGGCGCGCGAGGCCGGTGCGGCGAACCGCTGGGCGGAAGACGCGGTGCCGGAAGTTGTCGTCGTTGAGGAGCTCGCCACGGGGCGAGGGGAAGACGACCCCGAGGTCGTTAGGCCTACGCGCGAGCAGCTGGCGGCGGAGCACGCGTGCGGCGGTGCTCGAGAGGTCGACGCGCCGGCGCGACGCGCGCGTCTTCACCGGTACGAGCTCGCCCTCGTAGGCGCCGTGCACGACCTGGACGGTCCTAGCCGTCAGGTCGACGTTGCGGTCGCGCAACGCGAACAGCTCGCCTTGCCGCAAGCCGGTGAGCGCGGCGAGCAGGACGAGGTTTCCGTACGGCTCGACGGTGTTCGCGGCAAGCTCCTCCACCTCGTCCCAATCGAGAAACCGTATCTCCTGTTGATCGCGCCGCGGCGCCCTGACGCGGAAGACGCCCTCGTCGACGAGGTGGCCGCGCTCCTTCGCGTTCGCGAGTACTTGCTTGAGCACGCGGAGGGCAAGCTCGGCCTGCCGCGGAGCACGGTGTGCGAGCGCTGCGATGTGATCTTCGACCGCGGCGGGCCTGATCTCGTCGAGCCCGACCGAGCGGAAGCGATCGAGGTGCGGCAGGACTTCGCGGAGGCGAGCGAGCGTCGAGCGCCGGACGCGCAGCGCGTATCGCTCGAGCCAGCCGGCGAGGAAGTCGCCGAAGGTCTCCGGCGGCGCCTGGTAGAGCGCGCCGAGTGACGCGCGGCGCTGCTGCTCGAGGACGAAGCGCTCGGCGTCCTTCTTGAGCACGAACGAACGCGAACGAGCGCTACCGTCGCCGCCGACCCACCGAGCGCGGTAGCGCTTCTTCCCGTCCTGCAACCGGTAGGACTCGATGTGCGCCACGGTTATTCGAACAGCGTAGGCTGCCCGCCATCCCGTCGCCTCGTGGGGACCACACGGCGTCGTCGAGGCTGCCGCTCTCGTCCTGCGTTGCGCTCGCGTTCGCGGTGCTCAGCGATCCATCCTCGCAGCTCGTCCGGCTCGAAGCGACGAGTGCCGCCGATCTTGTAGCTGGGGAGCGCGCCGCTGGCGGCATGGTCGTAGACCCAGTTCTCGTGCACCCCGAGCAGCTCGGCGACTTGGCGGGCGGTCATCATGGACTCCATCGCGGCTGCTCCTTCGGATCGAGACCACAGACGATAGCATAAACGAGTCAGACTGTGATTACGGCTTATGAGGCTGTAGCGCTGTAAACTACGGGTATGCGCGGCGGCGAGCTGATCCGAGAGGCGCGCACGCGGAAGGGCCTAACGCAGACCGAGCTCTCGGAGCGGACCGGCCGCGACCGCTCCGTGATCGCGCGTTGGGAGCAGGGAGCGATCTCCCCACCCGTCGAGAGCCTGCTCGCCTGCGTGCATGCCTGCGGCTACGACCTGCCGCTCGTGCTCGTCCCGCTCGACGAGAGCGCCGACGCCGAGCTTCGCGACTCGCTGATGGCGCCCCCGAGCGAGCGAGTGAAGCGCATGCTCGAGGAACTCGGGCACAGCCGTGGTCGTAAGGGGAGATAGCGAGAGGATCGTGGCGGATCGGGCTTCATCCTTCGACCCATACGAGCTGCTCGGCGTGCTCCAGGCCCGCCGGGTCAGCTTCGTTGTGATCGGCGCCTTCGCGCGCGTGATACAGGGAACCGGCGAGCTCTCCGATGGGATCGACGTCACCCCCTCCATGCGCGAGGAGAACCTCTCGCGGCTCGCCAAGGCGCTCGACGACCTCGACGCGCGCCGCAGAGACGGCAAGCCACTCGACCTCGCACATCTCAGCGACCCCGTGCTCGCGCTCGACACGCGCGCCGGCGAACTCAAGGTCGTCCCGCAGCCCGCCGGCAGCCGCGGCTACGACGACCTCCGCCGCCACGCCAGCCGCGAGCCGCTCGGCCGCGGGATCCGTCCCCAGGTCGCGTCCCCCGGCGACCTCGCCCGCATGCTCGGCGCCCTCGAACGCGAACACGAGATTCCCAATCTGCTCCGTCTCCGCCGCCTGATCGAGCTCGAACGCGAGCTCAGCCGCGGCCGCGCCATCGAGCGCTAAACAATCGGACAGCGCGCACAGCAGCTACTCAGCTCGATGGACAGCGACACACAGATGCACCCTTGGTGCAAAAACGGGTCATGATTTGTGTACGCTGTATGGATGTCGAACCGACGACAGTACCGCCGGGCCGAGAAAGGACGGCGCCACGCCCAGCCGTCGGCGATCGTGCGCGAGCCGAGCCGGGTCGAGCGCCTCGCCTACACCCGAACGCAGGCGGCCGAGGCGCTCGGCATCAGCCGCTCGACCTTCAACCGACGCGTCCTGCCGTACATCGACACGATCAAGATGCCGCGGGGCGCCCGCTTGATTCCAGCCGACGAGCTCAAGCGGGTAGTCGACGAGCAGCGCCGATCAGCCCAAAAGCCCAAGGCTCCTTCAGCCCCGCCCGGGCGTCCTGCGGCCGTGCCGCAGGAGATCATCGACCGCATCCGCGCCGAGCGCGACGCCGGCAAGAGCCTCGCTCAGATCGCCCGCGACCTCAATGCAAGCAGGACGGCGACAGCGCACGGCGGCGAACGTTGGTGGCCATCCACAGTCCGTTCTGTCGCCTCGCGATCGTCCGCACCGACGTAGTCCAGGTCCCGGTAAGCCAACGACACGGAACTGGTGCAATTTCGTTGCCCTTGGCCGAAGCATGCTCGTGCACGATTTCCACCGTTGCAGCCCAACGAACCATTCGATTCCCCGAGCGAGCGCCTGGCACGCTGCGGAGTCGACGCGCTCGGCGCGGAAGAGCTCCTTGCCCTCATCTTGCAGAGCGGGCAACGAGGGCAGAACGGCCTGGAGACCGCACGCCGACTCGCGCGAGAGTTCGGAAGCATCTCGAGGCTCGCGAGAGCTGCTCCGGAGGAACTCACCATTCTCTCGGGCGTCACTCCAGAACAGGCGGCCGCTCTTGTCTCGGCCTTTCGCCTGGCTCGACTCGGCGCGAGCGACTCTGTTCCATCGACTCTGCGGTCCGCAACCGACGTCGCAGCCGTGGCAACGAGGGAACTCGCAGGCGCAAACCGCGAGCGAGCGATCGTGCTCGTTTGCAATGCCGCGAATCAGTTACAGCAGGTCGTTCAGGTAAGCGAAGGCAGCATTGACCGATGCCTCCTTCCGGTGCGCGAGATCCTCAACGCCGTGCTGCGTCGTGACGGTCGAGCGTTCGCGATCGCACACAATCACCCCTCTGGCGACCCGACGCCTGGAGCGGAGGATGTTCGAGCGACAGACGAACTGTGCTTGGCGGCACGTCTGGTTGGCCTCCGCTTTCTCGACCACGTTGTCGTGGCCGGAAGCGCGTGGCGTACGGTCACTGAAGGCCGGCGAACGCCCGGTTGAGCACGGAAGCAATCAGACCTTCAGCGAGTGCGGCTTGACGAGAGCGGAGAGTGCGTGCCTCGACGATCCTCGCAAGTCCGCGGTCAAGAGCGTCGGTCACGTCGCGAACTCGCCCTGGCAAGACGAGAGGAATCTCGATGCTTACGAGTAGGCCCGACCGCAGACGCGGAAGCTGCAGGCTATGCGTCATCGAGATGGCCTGCTCCAGCGTTGACCTACTCCGGAGTGCGTGCGCAACATATGACGCCGGAATGCCATTCTTCGGCCGCAGGACGTACTGATCGACCGAGCATAGGCCGTGTATGTCAGCAACCCAGACTTTGTTGAGGTAGGGGCGCAGGTATCCGTAGACGACGTCGCCAGGTCGAAATCGAAACTTCCGGCCTTTTTCGCCCCCAAGCGGAATGCTCCCGGTTCGGCGCCCTGTGTGCGACTCGATGTGCTGAAGACCAACGAAAGCCTCGGCAGGCTCTGTCGGTTCTCCGGGCCGAACGAGATCGTTGACGAAATCGACAACATCACCGACCGGCTGCCATTGCGTTGTTTCCCTGGCGAGCGTGTGCTCAACAATCCCTGGGTAGACCGAGACGATCCGGGCCGGATCACTTGTCTCGAGCCGTCGGTCGATGTCCTTCGCCTGACCGAGCAGAGCGTCGAGGCGAGCGACGGTTCGGCGCTGCTCGGGCGTGTCCGGTAGCGGAATCCTGTATTCGAGGAAGGCAGCGGGGTAGAGTCGACGCCGTCGCACGTTGGTACCGGCGCTGTTCCCAGCAACCTCTTGCCACGTCTCCGGCCGCTGAAATAGATACTCGAGGTATCGAGGATCAGCAGCTGATTGGTTCACCTCGAATGTGCAGAACTCGGGTGAGACAAACCCACCCGCGAGTGATTCTGGCACGAACGCGAACGCGCCTTCCCACGCCATTAGTTTTGGATAAACGAAGTCGCCAGCCGCCAGGCGAAGCAGCTTGGGGTACCTGGTCCCCGATCCGGAGATCTCCGCGGACGCGAAGCAGCCACCGCCGAAGCTCCGAACGCCGACCATCTGATAGAGGTCGGTCGGCGCTACCGGCACAGCCCGTTCGACCGCCGCGAAGACTTCTGCGAGGCGAACACTCCTCATTTCGCTAGCTCGGCTTCGATCTCGGCCAGCAGCCGCATTACGTGGCGTTCGTTCTCGATCATCTCGGTAACGAGTTCGGCGGGTGGGCGATGCGCAAGGTCGCCGACGCGATTCGGACTGCGCCGGTCAAGGTTGAAACCGTCCCCCTCGATCTGACCGATCGACACACGCCAAGCTCGCTCGTTCTCGACGCGCACCTCGCGGTGAGCTCCGCCCCACCACTCTCGGCAATCAGAAAACTCCTCGAAGAGCATCGGACGCGTCTTCGAATACTTCTTCCGCCCCTCAGGCGGCGGGATCTCGTAGAACCAAACGTCGCGCGTCCGCCCCGTCTTCTCGAAGAACATCAGGTTCGTGGGGATGTCTGTGTACGGCGCGAAGGCTCCATCAGGAAGACGCACGATCGTGTGGAGATCGCACTCGCGCAGCAGCCTCTCTTTGACACGGGCCGCCACGCCGTCTCCGAACAGGAAGCCATTCGGGACGACCATGCCGCATCGCCCACCGGACTTCAGCACTCGCTCGACGAACTGGACGAAGAGCAGGGCAGTCTCGGCCGTCCTTGTCGCGTCGGGGAAGTTCGTCTGGATTGCCTTCTCTTCCTCGCCGCCGAAGGGCGGGTTGGTCAGAACGACGTCCACGCGATCAGCGGCGCGGATCTGTGTTATGGGTTGGGCGAGCGCGTTGTCGCGCACGATCGCCGGCTGCTCGATCCCATGCAGAGCAAGGTTCATCATCCCGAGCAGATACGGCAGAGGCTTCTTCTCGATCCCGCGGAGATTGGCCTGAAGCTCGCGACGCTGTTCCACAGTCTCGACGGCGGGTGCGATGTGCTCGTAGGCCTCCACGAGGAAGCCTCCCGTCCCGCAAGCAGGATCGAGCACGGTCTCGGCGAGGCGCGGATCGACCTGCTGCACGACAAACCGGATCACCGGCCGGGGCGTATAGAACTCCCCCGAGTCGCCGGCCGCGTCGCGGACCTCACGGAGCATCGACTCATAGAGGTGCGCCATCGTGTGGATGTCGTCGGACGAGTTGAAATTGACCTCATTGACCTTGTTGACGACATCCCTGAGCAGGTAGCCGGAGAGCATCCGGTTGAACGTCTCCTTGAACACGGAGGCAAGCGTGTCCCGTGGGTCGTGCAGGCGGGAACCGACGAGGCCACGGAGGTACGGCAGCAGCTCGCCGTTCACGAAGTCGAGTAGCTCGGTTCCAGTCCGACCGGAGACGGAATCGGCTGCCCAGTCGCGCCACCGATAGGGCTCCTCGATCGTCGGTCGGTAGTCGCGCTCGGTGAGCTCGCGCCGCTGCTCGAGAGCGTCGAACGCTCGCAGGAACAGCAGCCAGGCGAGCTGCGGGATGCGGTCAAGGTCCCCGTTGAGGCCGGCGTCCTTGCGCATCATGTCGCGCGCGCTCTTGATCGCCGCATTGAGCTTGGCCTGCGGGGTCGTCGGTTCGGTTCGTCTTGCTCTCGCCACGGTCAGCTTTCCTCCTTGTTCGGCAGAAGCGACGTCCAGAAGCTCCGGACAAGCGCCATCGCCTCGTCGAGTGTCTTGGCAGATATGTCGAGTTCCGCAGCCATCGCCGGATAGTTCTCACGCCAGAACGACGGCGGCTCTGGCAGTACGACGGGCATCGCCGGGTTCACTCTCGCCTCGAACAGACGAGAGACGACGGAGAACAGCTCGGACGTTGGCTCGAGGCCGTCCTCGATCAGAAGCACCATGTCGGGGAGATCGCGCACGCGCGTATTGGGGCGCTCGCCATATGTCCGCGTGAATGCATGCACCTTCTCGGCGAAATGCTGCGCCGGATCGACCGCCTCGACTTCGTGCCGCTCGAGACCGGCGAAGTCGAGCACTCCGGGCAACTCGACCCTCAGCGTCTTTGCGACCTCGTCGTCGCGGGCTACCACGTCGAGCCGCACGTTCGCGAACGTTCGACCTGCCATCCGCGACTCGACGGAGAAGCGCCAGCCGGGCCGGCCCGCCTCCTCGAGTGTGATCGTTGTCGGCTCACCGACGAGGAACTCGAAACCGTCTTCCTCTCGATCGACGGACAGGCAGTCGATCAGGAGCTCGCGGACCGCCGACCCGTCACCCCGCACATCGCGAAGCGCGAGGTCCAGATCGCGAGTGCTTCGAGCTCGATCTCCGAGCCGTATCTCCAGCGCCATGCCTCCCTTGACGACCCATCGGTGAGGCGCGCCGAGCTCGAGTCGCACGAGGAGGCGCTCGAACGCAGCGCGTCGGCGAAGACGCTCGAGGTCGGTCCCCGTCTCCCGCGACCGGTTGCCAAGGCGGGTTTCGAGCGCCTGCCGGAGCGCGGCTGGCGACTCATACGCCATCGCGTTCCACCCCCTGAAGGGCACGTTCGATTCTCAGCGCGGCGTTCGCACCGAACTCGTCCGCCCGGTCGAGCAGCGCCCGGCGAGTGGTCATCCCGCGGGCGAGCGCTTCCACGATTGCCCGCGTGAGCTGATCGAGGTCAAGCTCCCCCGCCGCGACGTCGAGAAGCGATCGGAGAGGAGACGTCACGGGGTAGCCGTCGTGCTCGTGAACGTCGCCTCGCGACAGGTCTGCCCGGTGAAGCACCACTCCAGGACTCTTTTGGCGGAAGTTCGGCGGAACGGTCAGGTGGATGTGCGCGGGATTGACGTCTCCCAGTTCGTGCACCGACAGCGCCGTTTCGTGAGACACGACGGCACGGCCGCGGCTCCAAAGCGACCACCGCACGAGGTCATCCCTAGGACCGGTCGGCCACTCCGGAAGGCGGTAGATCCCTCTGTCCACGCGCAGCCAGTTGCCTCGCTTGGCGTGGTAGGCCTGCGCGGGATAGGAATATCCCGTCTCGAGCGCCTGGGCAGCCGTGAAGTAGCCGGACTGCGTCGCTGCGAGCGCGAGCAGGCGTCGGCGGAGGTCGGTGCGATCTTGAACAGGCATGATCCTTAATTGAATTTATAGTTAAACGCTCGGATGAATGCGCCAAACTTAAAATTCCGTACAGGATCACGTCGAATAGAGTAACTCCTCCAGCCGCTCCACTGCCCGCCGGAGCTCGTCTGCTCCGCCGAACCTTTCGGCGATCTCGACCGGCGTGCCGAACTGCGTCAGCGGAGGCACCTCCAAGATTCGAAGGTCGTCGAGCTGTCCAATCCCGTGCTCGGCGTACTTCTCCAGCAGCTCCTCGAGAATCGCCCGTGCCTCCGGAACGAAGCCTTCGAGGAACGAGGCGTCTTCGCGACGGAGCCTGTTCGCCCTGTCGCGGCGACTGACCGCCGGCCCATTCCAGGCAACGAAGACGAGCAGGTCCACCGGGTCGGCCTCCGGGTGTCCGAGACGCTCTGCGAGCTCTTCGAACGAAATCCCTCTGACAGCGAAGAGCTCCTCCATCTGCCGGCGGTCAGCCCGGTTGCGCCACCGCTCGCGCAGATCTCCAGGATTCCCGAAGAGGCGCCGCACGTGGCCGGAGACGTAGTCGGCGTAATCGACAAGCTTGAGCTTCCCGGTCTCGGAGTCAGGCAGGTAAAAGCCCTCGGCCGTGATCCACACGTCCGATTCGTCGACATAGAGCTTGCGCCCACCTCGGTCCTCGAGCTCGTCCTCATCGACCTCCGCGCCGGCGTCGACGAAATCAGGCTCGGGCTCTCGAACCTCGGTCGGCTCAACGACCTGGCCCTCAGCGTCGATCTCCTCGTCGACGACGTACTCGGGTGGCCCGTCGAAATCGGGATCCTCGAAGAGCGCGGTCGCGCCGGAGTAGTCGATGATCTCGAAGCTGAGCTTGTCCGCGTCGGGGTAGAGGCGAGTGCCTCGCCCGATGATCTGCTTGAAGTCCACCATCGATGCGATCGGCTTGAAGAGCACGATGTTCTTCACGGTCGGAAGATCGACTCCGGTAGAGAGAAGCTTCGACGTGGTGGCAACCACCGGTGTCTCCGACTCGACATCGGCAAAGTTGTCGAGGTGCTCCTTCCCCACGTCACCTTCGACGGAGACGATGCGAGCCACGTAATGCGGGAACTGGCGAGTGAGATCGGCATTCGCTCGGTGGAGCGCAGCCCGCATCTGATCGGCGTGCTCGGAATCGACGCAGAACACGATCGTCTTCGCCATCCGATCCGTCCGCTTCAGGTACTCCGTGAGGTGCTTGGCAGCGACCTCGGTGCGCGCCAGCAGCGAGACAACGCGCTCGAAGTGCCTCGTCTCATAGAGGTCCGCCGGAATCTCGCGGCCAAAGAGGTCGAGCTGGCCCTGATCCGGCTGCCAGCCGTAGGCGTCCGGACTGAGGACGACCCGCCGCACCCGGTAAGGCGCAAGGAAGCCGTCGTCGATCCCTTGCTTGAGCGAGTACTCGTAGACCGGCGGCCCGAAGTAGGAGTAGGTGTCGCGGTTGTCCTCGCGAAGGGGCGTCGCGGTCATGCCGAGTTGTGCCGCGTCAGAGAAGTGCTCCAGGATCGCGCGCCAGCTCGAGTCGTCGCGCACGCTCCCGCGATGGCATTCGTCGACGACGATCAGGTCGAAGTAGTCGGGAGGGTAGTCACGGAAGATGCCCAGGCTGTCGCCGCTGTCCGCAAGCGCCTGGTAGAGAGCGAAGTAGATCTCGCGACCCGTCTTGATGTCGCCTTGGATCTTCCAGATCGCGTCGCCGAAGACCGGCCGGAACTCCCTGCTGATCGGCTGGTCCACGAGGATGTTGCGGTCGACGAGGTAGAGGATCCGGGGTTTCCGCCTCGGTGCGGGCCACTGGCCGGCGGTCAGCTTCCAGATGAGCTGGAGCGCGACGAACGTCTTTCCAGTCCCGGTGGCCAGCGTGAGCAGTGCGCGCTTGCGGCCCGCGAGAATGGCCTCGAGCGCGCGCTCGATCGCGACGCGCTGGTAGTACCGGGGCTCCTTGACAGTGCCGTCCGGATTTCGAAGCTGGCGCGTGAAGGGACGGAGAACGAGCTCGGCCGCGTCATCGTCCTGAATGCCCTTCCAGGCGCGGAAGCGAGCCCAAGCCTCCGAGGGCGCGGGAAACGCGGCGAGCTCGCTCTGGGCGCCGGTGTCGAAGCCGTGCTCGACGATCCCCTTGCCGTTTGTCGCGTATGCGAGCGGGAGGTCAAGAAGCTCCGCGTACCGCATCGCCTGCTGAAGACCGTCGGAGGGAAGCCGGTACTCACGCTTGGCCTCCACGACGGCAACCGGGAAGCTGGGAGCGACCTCCAGCAGGTAGTCAGCCCGGAGCGGGTCGCCACGCCGGTGTTTGCCGCGTGCGACAACGATGCGGCCATGGCTGATCGGATACTGCTCGATGATCTGATCCGGGGACCAGCCGGCATCGCTCAGTCGAGGCATTACGTAGTCACGGCAGGTCTCCGCTTCGAGGGGGCCAAGTGCGGTCACGGTGCTGATCGTAGGCGCGTGTGCCTCCGAAGACGAGCGGGCCGCCCCTTGAGACGTTCGCGGTCGGCATCCGTACGGCATTCCAGATGATTGGACCCAGCTCACTCTGTTTCTTTGGCAGTCGGCTACGCCGCGCTCGAGCTGACCGCGACACCGAGTTATCCAGTCTGGGCCGTATATCGGAAGGCAACTTTTTATAGGTCCGGGCGGCGCCCTGGAGAAGAGTGCGGGAGGCGTAACGATTCCCGATACGACTCTGGATCACGTAGCCAACAACGCATGCGCTGACTTGCTGACGATGCTGGGCATCTATCTCGAGATCGAACATCGAGGCAGACAGAAGTCGGGCGATTCCTAGAGGGGAGTCGCCCAATGAACGCCAGCTCTAGCGCTATCGGAAGATCTCCTCAAGGCGGAAGACGAGATGCTGCGCCTCCGCCCAGCCCGCGGCGACAAACGTGTCCAAGAGGAACAGGAGGTCATCGAGAGGTTCGTCCTGCCGCAGTACCTCGCGGTGGTCGGCCAGAAGTTCTTCCACAAGTTGAGTCACTTCGCGGGCTGCAAGCGAGTCGAACGCGTACCCCGACCCGCCCGCGGATGACACGACGAGCCGTGCAAGGTGGGTCACACGCGCAGGATCACAGCGAACCATTCCCCGGAGGAGCTGCACGAAGTGATGGGCCGTTGACGCCGGCAGCCCGGTCGGGTTCTCGCCACCCGCCCCCTCCGCGACAGTCGTCATCAGATCGCTGGTCAAGCTGAAGAACTGACAGATACTTCTCGGCGGGGTAACGGACCGATCATCCCGAACGTAGACGCCAGAGTTGAAGTACAGGCGCGTGACAACCTCATCGACGATGTCGAACGTCTCCTTCATGCCCTCAGGGGGCTCAACTGCCCCGAACGAGGCTCGAAGCGCTTCGTGCGCTCGCACGACTGCTTCTTTTAGCCACGCGAGCGCGCGCTGCTCCGACGCATCAAAGTCGGGAATATCGACGCGATCCACATGCAGGTACTGCAGCGCGAACCATGCGTACCCCGTCACCTCCGCGGCAGCCCCGGGGAGATTCTCAAGCGGAGAGCGGATTACACCCATCGCCCAGTCGCTGCCCCGACCGATCGCCAGACCCACGAGCAGATTCGAAAGGTGATCCTCGGCCTTGTATCGCTTGCGCGTGCCGAGAGCGAAATCCGCTCGATCCAAGAGCACCCGCAATGCGGCCTCGATCCTTGGCTGACGCTGAATGCTCGCTACGGCTCCGAGTGACCGAGCGACCGCATCCAGTACTGCCGAATTTGTTTCCCTAGCTAGATAGCCCTCGGCGATACCCCAGAAGACATCTGGTGCAGCGTCACAGATTCGCCAGAGATCCGCCGCGATCAACCAACGCACGCTAGGGACCGGATCCGCCGCGAGAGCGCGAATTGCCGCAATGACTTCCCCATCGTCCGGCGTGGGCGCCAGGAAAGGCAGACCTTGGGCAGCTTCGTTGCGCGCGGCGGGAGACCAAGCAGGGGTCGTGAACTCGCCGATCGCCTCTCGACTGGGAGCACGGCCGTAAGCACTTTCCAGCAGTGTCCGGCGGACGAATGCCAGTTGATCGGTGTCCAAGGCTCCTTGGTGACGCGCGAGAATCGCCGCAGTTCCTCCGAGCTTCGCCCAGGTTGCATCCTCCAGTGCCTCCGCTACAACGTCGCTCTCACGCAGCGATTCGCGCAGCTGATGCAGATCGACGATTACAGAGTCGATCCGCTCTTTAGCCGGCTCGGTGTTGCGGAATTCGTTCTCAAACGCGCTAACAGGTGCCGCGAGCTCACTGAGCAAACGCGCCGTTGGTGAGGCTACATCAACGCCGTGCTCGGACAGCCACATCTCCTCCGTATATGGCCCCGATGACGAGCGGAACTCGACGAGCGGCTGGTTGGTCGTTGCACTGACGTTGTCGCCCGTGGACGCCTTGAGACGGGGCCCGTCTTGCGTTTGCAGGCGGTCGTCTGGGAACCGCTGAATAAGGCGACCAACAGGGGCGTCCTCGAGGTCATCCTCCTCGGCCGCGCTCGCCACAATCGCGCGCTCGATCGCCAATGCATCTTCGTCGGGAAGGTGTGGCAGCGCGGCGCCGATGAACTCGGCGGCTTCTCGAACCGTCTCGATGCTGTCGAGGATCGGGGGGGCCACCAAGAGATCCGACAGGAGCGGCGTATAGATCTCCGGGCGACGCGCACCGGCCACCAGCAAACGGCGCCAAACAAAGGCCATTTGAGCGTTCTCCGTTACGCGGCGTACGGCGTCACGAAGCTCGTCGAGTCGTCCTGTATCGGCGAGTTCGTCTAGGTAAACAAGAACCGCGTCCATGAGTTCTTGCGCGTCATCGCGGATCGTCCCCGGCGCGTCCCAGAAATGGGAGCTGTCCGGCCTCAGAGTCGCCGGAAGTCCATTGATCTCGAACATCCGTTCACGAACAGGCTGGTCATGGCCTCGCAGTTCGTTGATCTCAATTTGGGCATGGACGGAATTGATCAACGCTGGAATCGCGTGGGACGGGACATCGCGTAGAAAGGCAGGCGCGTGCTCTTTCAGAATCCACTGCACCATGTCGTAGTCCTGGCGCCGATTGCTGCTGAGGGCAATGACGATCCCTCCCATGTGGGTACGTTCGTCGCTCAGTTCGACGTGCTGAAAACAGCGGACGAAGAAGAGGGAGGCCAACTCCGCCGTCTGCCTCCAGACGATGTCGAGGTGATGCGCGAGCCGAGATGCGTAGTCGACCGAGACCGTCTGGTCTCCGATGCCATCGACCACTTCCCGTAGCAACGTCGAAGACGCCTCGGGATCGGTCTCGATGGTCTGTGCAACTAGGGGAACGAACCACACCGATCCAACACGGTCGGCAGTCGGGTCCTCGGCGCGATGGTCGAATGCCCACCGAAGCAGCGTGCGTGACGAAGCCCCCATTTGAGCGCGAACATCCGGCCGGTTTTCGATTTCACCGAGCCGGCCGAGGACGAGCGCCAAATCCCAGACGAATCGGGTATCTGCCACACGAGCGAGTTGCTCGCACACCGGCGCCCAGACTTCGGGACGCGGGACATGAGAAAACCGCACCGCCTGAAGTACATGAAGAACGATCTCGGCGAGGGCCGCCTCGCCAGGAAGGCGCTCCAGAAGCGGATCGATGTCCGAGGGTTCCGTCGCCTCCGAGGCGATGATCGCGGTTGGAAGAACTCGCGTGAACAGCCTGACTTGCGAGTGCGCGCTTAGAGCGATACCAAAGAAGGTCTCCCAGAACCGCCGCCGGTCAGAGAACCATTGTCGCAGGAAGAAGTAATTGAGGCTCGGACGGAGGAACAGGGCCCGTGAGGAATCCTGCTCGAGGAACGCTCGAAAGCCCTGGTCGCTCGAGTCGATACTGAGGATGCTGATTGCGTAGTCGAAGAGGATGTTGTGGGCAAATCCCGTTCGAGAATGGCCAGTCGCCGTCGATGTGAGGACCTCACCGCTGTGCAGCGTGTGCCACGCTGCCTGCTCGGAGGAGCGGTAAACCGAGGCTGTCGAGACCGAGAGGGAACGACCCTCCAGCATCAAGTCGGTGACACGCTCCAGGATCAACCTGCGTTCGATCCCACCATCACCCGCGTCCACGCGTAGCCGCCAGAACAGAGCGAGCAGCTCCACCTCAGATCGCAGACCCCCGACTTCGTCGATCCCGCCGCTACTGAGGACTCGCTCGAGCAGCCAGAGCGAGAACGGCGTACTCACGATGGCTCGCAGCTCTTGCGTCGCTCCATTCCAAATCTCCGCGATCCCGGGGATATCGGTCGCCGAGAGAACCTCGTCTTCGGTGAGCGGCGGCACATAGAAATGCCGGCATACGACGCCCGGTAGTACGTACTCCTCGGGAAGAGTCCGATCGACCGGACCGAAGATCGCTTCAAGTTCCTCGGAGCGAAGTGCGTCATACGTGCGCACGCTTACGACCACACTCCACCGGTCCGAGAGCTCACGCCGGGCACGCCGGATTAGGTTGATGAGCTGAGTTCGTCCTTGGTCCGACCTCGCGGCATCAAGGGCGTCGATGATGAAATAGGCGTGTGTTGCAGTGGCGTCGGACTCGAGCGCCGCGAAAACGTCACCCTCGACCCCGAATTCAGACGAAAGCGTCGCCTCGGAGAGTTCCTCGAATCGATCGACCGCGAGGAAAAGTGGATAGACCGTGTCATCGTCGAGAAGCCGATCGACCAACCTCCGCAAGGAGTAGGTCTTGCCGCTACCCGGCGCCCCGATAACGATGCCACTGCCGCCTCGAACAAATGCCTCGAATGCCTGCTCGAGAGTTTCGCGCTCGATTCTCATCACGCGAGCATCCTGTTTGTGATTGTCCTACCCCTTCGCTCACGGCAAAGGTCCGCGAGCAACGGTTCCAGTTCTCCGTGATCGGCGCGACGGCCAGGGCCAGTTGGTGGGTTCACGCGATAGAAGATCGGCTCCACCCCGTACCTCGACAGGTCTTCGGTGATGGTGGCTTCTTCGTCATCGGTCTGAGCGCCCATGATCGCGTAGTGGTCGAGATCGCCTCCACGGTCAAAGTCATCGTCCACGACCTGAAGGATGTGGCGTAGAGCCAGATCACGCATGCTGAACCCCACAAACAAGACGGGGTACGTCGTGAACAGCCACCAGAGAAACTTCACGTTCAAGGTCTCGCGCCAGCGAAAGGCACGGTCGCCGCTCGCGTTCACGACCTCATAGGGGCCATAGCGCCAGAAGTAGTCCCTAGTCGTGATCACAAGCTGCCTCGGATTTCGGAAATACCCGTGTACGTGGAGGATTGACGCGCGATGGCGGCCGGCGGACGTGCTCCTCACGAATTCAAGAGCCGTACGGCGGTCAGCGCAAAGATCGAATTCTTCGGCACGGTTCCGATCGGCGCGTGCCGCGTCCTCGAGGACGCTGTCGTAATTCGTCGTGGCGATGGCGCGAAAGTTCGCTCCGACGAGCAGACGGTGAACCGAGTCGTAATCGCGGTCCCGGACCGATGGGTCGAACGACCTCTCAAGGTGACGGTAGAAGCTGCTCAGCCGTCCGTCTTGTTGCAGGTGCTCCTTCACCGCTTGGACAACGGCGCTCGCGTCATCCGTCGGTACACCAGCCGGAACCGTGAAGTCGCAATCTTCGACGAGGTTCTTGGCGTAGCCATCCAGCGTCGGGTAACCCACCCACGCGCTGAGACCTGCTCCGACCAGAAGCAGCATGTTCTGATCTCGGATCAGCTGGCGGGCTCTCTCAGTTGACAAGGTGTCGTCTAGTCTTGGTAGGGAGTGCAAAAGGCTATCCCTGAGGGCAGCTGAACGAATACGGGCGCGACGATCGCCTCAGCAGGCGTGTAAGCCGGAACGACACGACACGATGGGGCGTGGATGGGACGGGCGCATCGGAGAACACGGTGATCGCGCCTGCACAGCCGGGGACTCGAGCCGCCAATTCCGCTGCTAATCGGGCTCTTCTGGGTCAGACGGTGGAGGATCCTGGCGGCCCTTGCGCGGCCTGTCACGCCGGAGGTCGCGGGTTCGAGTCCCGTCGCTCCCGTAGAAAATTCTCTGCAAAGATGCCTTTTCTGTTGTCGCGTCCGATAACGTGATCGCGCGCTCGGGCAGCAAACGAAAAAACGTGACGCGCGTGGAGCCGTCATCGGCGCCGAAGCCGACGCGAAACCTGCCCGGATCGCGATGTTTCGCTAGATCCAATGGAAGTCGCTGTTGCGGTCGTCACTTGACCTCCGGCGTGTCATCGGCCGCATCGGGCGTGAGCTGTTCCAGTCGAGCGTGCTCGACAGATCGCCAGCCTCTACTACCCCGTGGCCATCCGGCGGCGACGAAGGTCATCCTGCTCGCGGCCCGTACGCGTAGCGGCCGGTCACTTCCCGATCCGGTACTTGAGGTGGGTCACACCCGGGGCGGCAATCACGCGAATGCACTCGAGCTCGAGGTTCGCGCCTTCGAGGTTGTCGAGCAGCCGCGTGCCTCCTCCAAGGAGAACCGGCGCGACGTGCAGCTGCATCTCGTCGACGAGCCCCGCTCGAAGGAACTGCTGGGCGACATCCGCGCCACCCGCCAGAGCGATGTCCTTGCCGCCGGCAGCCTCTTCCGCCTGCACGAGCGCCGACTCGATCCCGTCCGTGACGAAGGTGAAGGTCGTGCCGCCGTCCTTGACGAGCGGCTCGCGGTCGTGGTGGGTGAGGACGAAGACCGGCATGTGGAACGGCGGCTCGTCGCCCCACCAGCC